>JAOPZV010000191.1 GCA_025963935.1 Solirubrobacterales bacterium | reverse complement strand
GCCCAGCACGATCGCCGGCACGTCGCGCACGCCGGCGCCCGCCGCCTCGGCGGTACTCGCCGCGAGCTGCTGGGCGACGCTCCGCAGCGCGGCCCCTCCCAGCACGGCGGCGGGGTGCATCTCGCAGGCGGCTGCGGCGATCAGCACGGTGTCCTGGTCCTCCAGCGAGCGGCCGCCGGCGAACGCCTGGCGAAAGGCGGCCTGCGCGAACGGCACGGCGCGCCCGATCGACTTGGCGTAGGTGGCGACGCGCATCGCCAGCGAGCTGTCGAACGGGAAGGGGTCGGGCCAGCGCAGCGGCTGCAGGCCGAGACTGTGCGCGCGGCGCTCGACCTCTGCGCGGAATATGTCCTGCTCCTCACTGCAGCGGAAGGCGTCGAAGCTCTCCGCCCCGGGGAGCTCGCGGGCGAGCACGGGGCGCCACTCGGCCGCAGCGGGAAGCTCGTGAAGCACCCGCTCCGCCGCGAGGTAGGCCAGCGGGCTGGCGAGATCGAAGTAGAAGACGGCCGGCGGTGAGGACACGTCCTCGGGCCCGGCCTTCAGCCGTGGATCAGCCAGCCGTCGGCCGCCCGTCCGGCTTCCATGACGGCCTCCGACAGCGTGGGGTGGCCGTGGATGATGCGCGCGAGCTCCGGGAAGCCGCCCTCCAGGAAGCGCACGTTCACGAGCTCCTGGATCAGCTCGGTCGCACGTGAGCCGACGATGTGGCCACCGAGCAGCTCGCCGTAGGTGCTCTCGCCGATGACCTTCACGAGGCCGGTGCGATCGCCGTAAACCGTTCCGCCGCCCACCGCGCCGTAGGCGACCTTTCCGACGACGACGTCGTAGCCCTGATCCCGGGCCTCCGCCTCGGTCAGTCCGAACGAGCCGACGTTCGGCGTGCAGAACGTCGCTCGCGGGATGTCACGGTAGGCGATCGGATGGGTCTGCAGCCCGGCGCTGTCCTCGGCGGCGATGATGCCCTCGTCGGAGGCCTTGTGCGCCAGTGCGGGGCCGAGCACGAGGTCGCCGATCGCGTAGACGCCGGCCCGCGAGGTGCGCATCGCACCGTCGACCTTGACCAGGCCGTTGTCCTCGAGCTCGACTCCCGCCTCGGCCAAACCGAGGCCCTCGACGTCCGCGCCACGGCCGGCAGCGATGACCATGTAGTCGGCCTCGGCGGAAGCCTCGCCGTAGGAGAACGCGACGGCCGCCTTGGCGGCCTTCACGTCGCTCACCGCGACGCCGGTGTGGAGGGCGATCCCCTGGCGCTTGAACCCCCGCTCGACGAGCCGGGAGATGTCGGCATCCTCGGTCGGCAGGGCGCTGTCGCACATCTCGAACAACAGGACCTCGCTCCCCAGGCGGGCGAAGCCCGAGGCGATCTCCGCGCCCGAGGCGCCACATCCCACCACCGCCAGGCGCGCGGGCAGCTCGCTGAGCGCCCACGCCTCCTCGGTGCCTATCACGCGCTCGCCGAACTCCACGCCGGGAATCGAGCGGGCC
This sequence comes from Solirubrobacterales bacterium, assembly GCA_025963935.1. GTDB lineage: Bacteria > Actinomycetota > Thermoleophilia > Solirubrobacterales > Solirubrobacteraceae > Palsa-744. Next base: position 3,836 of record JAOPZV010000191.1, on the reverse strand, counting down.
ACCGAACCCGTGGCGAGGATCACGGTTGCGGCGGCGATCGACTCACCGCCGACGAGCACCTCTCCGTTCGCGCCGAGGGCGCCGTCGCCCTCGATCACGTCGATCTTGTTCTTCTTGAAGAGCCCGGACACTCCCGATGTGAGCGTGGAGACGACCTTCTCGCGCCTGGCCTGGATCGCGGCGTAGTCGACCTCGACGCCGCTCACCTTCACGCCGAAGTCGCCGGACTCGCGGACCTCCGTGAGCAGGTCGGCCGAGCGCAGCACCGCCTTGGCGGGTATGCACGCGTAGTTCAGGCAGCGACCGCCGACCTTGTCTCGCTCGATCACAGCGGTCTTCTTGCCGAGCTGCGCGGCGCGGATCGCGGCCACATATCCGCCCGGCCCGGAGCCGATCACGACGCAGTCGTAGGAGGAGTCAGCCATCGGGGCGTGAGCCTATCGAAGCGCTGCGCGCCGCCCGGCGCCCTAGCGGGACGGGCCGCGAGCGCGTTCTCCGGCCTGGATGCGTCCCATCACGCCGACGAGCCTCCAGAACAGCCAGCCGCCGAGCGCGATGCTCAGCGCGCAGATGCCCGCCGCGAGGATCGTCGAGGCGACGACCAGGGCCAGCGAGGTGACGAGGATCTGGAACGCGAGCAGCGCCTCGAAGCCGAGCACCGCCCAGTAGCGCCGGCGGTACATGCCCTGCGCCAGCGCCGCGAGCGCCACCGTGAGGAACACGGCGCCCGGCAGCGAGCCACCATGACGCGACAGGTCGTGGACAGTGAGCGCGCCGACGATCACGCCGACCGCCAGCAGCAGGCAGACGCCCACCGCGACCAGCAGCGGACGGGGACGCTCGTCCTCGCCGAGCGGCGCCGGTGCGGCGCGCTCGCCGGCATCGCGTGGCAAGCTCAGGACTCCGCTGGGCGGGCGTCGAGCGGATGACGAAGCGCTCGTGCCGCCCGCTCGGGATCCTCGGCCTCGGAGATCGCCCGCAGCACGCACACACGTGAGGCGCCCGCCTCGATCACCTCCGCGATGTTCTGTGAGTCGAGGCCGCCGATCGCGAAGAAGGGCACCGGCGAGTGCGCCGCCGCGTAGCGGACGAGCTCGAGCCCCACCGCCGGGCGTCCGGGCTTCGTCGGCGTCTCGTGAACGGGTCCGACGCCGATGTAGTCGACCAGCTCGGCGTCGGTCGCATCGATCTCCTCGGGGGCGTGCGTCGACAGGCCGATCAGCAGGTCCGGGCCGACCAGCTCGCGAACATCCGCCACCGCCATGTCGTCCTGTCCGACGTGCACCCCGTCGGCGCCCGCCTCGAGCGCGACCGACGGGCGGTCGTTGATGATCAGCAGCGCCCCCAGACGCTCGCACAGCGCTCGCACGGCGTTGGCGACGGCGGCGAGCTCGTCGTCCGGGAGGCGCTTGTCGCGGAGCTGGACGACGTCGACGCCTCCGGCGATCGCGCCGCGCAGCAGATCGGGCAGATCGACGGGGCCCGATCCCGACCCGCCGCCGGGCGAGCACACGAGATACAGGCGCGCGGCGTCGAGTCGGGCGCGGCGTTCGGCGCGTGTTTCGTTGGCGGCCATCGCCCGAAGTCTGGCACGCCGCTGGGGGGCGCCCCGCAGCGGGCGCGGGCTAGCATCAGTCGCATGTCCGAGAGCCAGCAAGCCGAGGTGGTCGTGGTCGGTGGCGGCATCATCGGCCTGGCGGTCGCCTGGCGCGCGCAGAGCAGCGGAATGCAGGTCACGGTGCTCGACCGCGACGCGACCGGTCGGGCGACCTCGCACGTGGCTGCGGGCATGCTCGCGCCGGTGGCCGAGGTGGAGTACGGCGAGGCGGGGCGGCGCGTGCTGGCGCTGGGGCTGCGCTCGGCGGAGACGTGGCCGTCCTTCGCCGCCGAGCTCGAGGCGGCCGCCGAGCAGCCCGTCGGGCTGCGCAGGACGGGGACGTTGCTGCTGGCCCGCGACGAGGACGACGCGCGCGAGCTCGAGCGCCAGCTCGCCTTTCGCAGCTCGCTCGGGCTGCGGGTGGAGCGTCTGCGCCCCAGCGCGGCGCGTCAGCGCGAGCCGGCCCTGGCCCCGACGCTGCGCCTGGCGCTCGAAGCGCCGGACGATCACTCGGTTGACCCGCGGCTCGTCCTCGATGCGCTGCGGGCGGCATGCGTGTCGGCGGGCGTGGTTCTCCGGGAGCACGCACCGGTGGCGCGGATCGAGGTTGACGGCGACGCCGGCGTGAACGCGGTGACGCTCGCCGGCGGCGAGCGGCTGGCGGCTTCGCGCGTGGTCCTGGCGGCCGGCCCGTGGAGCAGTCAGATCGACGGGCTGCCCAGCGCGGCGAGGGTGCCGGTGCGACCGGTGAAGGGCCAGATCCTGCGCCTGCGCGACCCCGCCGGGCCGGGGTTGCTCGGCACCGTCGTCCGGTACGACGGCGGCTACATCGTCCCGCGCGGCGATGGGCGCTACGTGCTCGGCGCGACGGTCGAGGAGCAGGGCTTCGCTGCGCCCCCAACGGTTGGCGGCGTGTACGAGCTGCTGCGCGACGCCGGCGAGCTCGTGCCCGGCATCAGCGAGCTCGAGATCGAGGAGCTGTCCGTCGGATTTCGGCCAGGCACCCCCGACAACGCCCCGGTGATCGGGGCCGGCGGTGTGCCTGGCCTGGTCTGGGCGACCGGGCACCACCGCAACGGCGTCCTGCTGGCGCCGCTGACCGCCGAGATGATCGTGCAGGTGCTCGGCGAATCTCCTCGGACGGACGGCGCCGTGGCTCAGCTCGAGCACGTGGCCGCTCAGGACACGTTTGCCGCGCTGCTGTCCGCCTGCTCGCCGGCGCGCTTCGCGGGCGGAGCGGATAGGCCACACGGCGAGAGCCCCTCGACGCCGGTGGGTGCGCTGCGGTGATCGTGCTCAACGGACAGCGCTCGGAGCTCGCCGCCGGGGAGTCGGTGACCGCCGTGCTCACCCGCATGGGCCTCGACCTCGACGCGCGCGGGATCGCGGTGGCGGTGGACGGGGAGGTCGTCCCGCGTGCTGCATGGGACTCGTTCTCGCTGCACGACGACGCGCGGGTCGAGGTGCTGACCGCGATGCAAGGAGGATGATCGGGGGATGAGCGTGCAACTCGAGGACGTGGGCGAGGGGCCCGGCGCCCCCACCGAGGCGCTGAGCATCGCGGGCCGGACGCTGCACTCACGGTTGCTGCTCGGGACCGGGGGCTTCCCCTCGCTGGAGGTGCTCTCCGAAGCGATCGCGGCGAGCGGCAGCGAGCTCGTCACCGTCGCCCTGCGCCGTGTGGATCCGGCGGCGCGCGGGTCGCTGATCGACGTGCTGTCCGCGGCCGGCGTCGAGCTGCTGCCGAACACCGCGGGCTGCCACACGGCCCGCGATGCCGTGCTCACAGCGCGGCTGGCGCGCGAGGCGTTTGCCACCGACTGGATCAAGCTCGAGGTGATAGGCGACGAGGACACGCTGCTGCCAGACGCGCCGGAGCTGCTGCGTGCCGCGGAGGAGCTGCTCGACGACGGCTTCGTGGTGCTCCCGTACACCAACGACGATCCAGTGCTCGCCCGTCGCCTCGCCGACATCGGTTGCGCGGCGGTGATGCCGCTCGGCTCGCCGATCGGCAGCGGCATGGGCATCCGCAACCCGTACAACATCGCGCTGATCCGCGAGGCGGTCGACGTGCCGGTCGTGCTCGACGCGGGTGTGGGCACCGCCTCCGACGCGGCCCTGGCGATGGAGCTCGGCTGCGACGCCGTGATGGCCGCCTCGGCGGTGGCGCGAGCGCAGGACCCCGTGCGGATGGCGCGCGCCATGCGGGCCGCCGTCGAGGCCGGGCGCCTGGCGCGCA
>JAOPZV010000177.1 GCA_025963935.1 Solirubrobacterales bacterium | reverse complement strand
GGGCGGCGAGCGGTCCGAGCCGGGAGCCCACGGCAGTCACCACGACTTCACTACTCGGTCCCCAGAATCGAAAGGAGCGCAATGAGTATCTCTGACACACCCCGCCGGCCTCTCCAAACGACCATGGCGCTCATGGCTCTCGGCGTAACGGCCGTGCTGGCCCCCGCAACCTCTGCCGTCGCATCACCAACCCATCCTCAGGTGCCAAGAGTCGCCCACGCGCTGGCCGTTGAGGCCGTTCTACCGAGCGACCCGCGAGACCTTGCGCTCGCCAACAAGGGGGGCGAGCCAACATGAGCTCAAGGCCACGACGCCTGGCTGTCCTGGCCGTTGCGACGACCCTCGCGGCGGCGACGGGCACCGCCCAAGCAGCCCCGTCCGCGCCATCGACTGCCGCGCAGTCGTCCGCCCACTGGGTGGTGGTCCCGGAAACCGCCGCGGTCACGCCACCGGCCAGCGTCACCGGGCTCGCACGAGACCTCGGCGTGGACACGGGCTTCGCCTGGAGGACGCTGGACGAACTGGCGCAGAAGCCCGGTTCAAACTCCGCGCACGGGCCGGCCACCCCGTCGAACACTGGCCGGGCAACCTAGAACACCGACCAGTCGCAGGCAATCACGCTGCGAGTGCGGTGTGCCGAAGCACAAGAGGGTTCGATCTCGGTTTACTCGGCTCGCACAATGCGTGGTAGAGTCGGCCAACTCACCACTCGAACCGGGGGGATCGAATGGCTGGATGGGGGACGCGACAGAAGCAGCACCGCGCCTGTCTTAAGGCGATGTTGGGCGGCCTACGCCGCCGACGTACGCAGCGCGCAGCGCGCCCGCGGTTCATCCTCGCGCTGGGATTGGCCGTCAGCGTGTCTTTGCTCGCCGCGGCACCATCGCTTGCCGCGAATTTCACCTGGGCTGGGGCGGCCCCCTCCGGACAACCAAAGTGGTCCAACACTGCGAACTGGGAAGGCGGGACCGCGCCTGCCGGCAGCGTCGGCATCCTTACGTTTCCAAAGCTCACACGAACCGCGTGCACTGCCGAACCCCCGACACAGACGTGCGCCGAATCGACCAACGACCTGAGCGCCCTGGCGGTTGAAGGCATCACGATCGATGAGGGCACCGACTATTTCATCGAAGGCGCTGGTATCACCCTCGGCGCCGGCGGGATAAAAGCCAAAGCTCCAGAAGGCGTGCAGGGATTCTCCAGGATAGGCGTGCCGATCACGCTCTCGGCGCCGCAGGCCTGGTCTGTCGACGGCGGCGGCATCTTCGGGGACTTGACCTTCGGGAGCGTCTCCGGCACACAGAAACTTGAGCTCGACCTCAGTCACCTCGCGATGATCACCGTCTCACAAGTCGAGACGGGTGAACTCAGCATCGTCGGCGGCAACGCCGCCGCCAAAGGCGCCCACGCAGCCGAAAACGGCAGCGTGGAAACGAGCGAGTTGAACCGGACCAGCGGCAACCCCGTGAACGTCACCAACGCGGCGCTCTCGGCGGGGGTGTTTGGCTCTGCCACGCTCGGCCCGCTCACTTCCACGGGCGGGTCCATCGGCGTCGGCGGTCTGTATCCAGGAATCTTGACGGTCAACGGCTCAGTCACGCTTGACGCGGCGAGCCTTGTTGGCGTTACACTCAACCATTCGGGAACGGTTGCGGGTACTGATTACTCACAGCTCTCCGCCAGCGGGCCCGTCACGCTTGGGGGAGAACTCAGCCTGGAGGGGATCAACCAGTCCGGGAGCGTATGTCCCACTCTTCAACTGGGTGACGTGGAGACGCTGATCACGACCACCGGCGCGCGTTCGGGCGAATTCAGCAACGGCAAAGAGGGACAGCTTTTGCCCGTCGCGTCCCTGCGCGTCGAGGGCTTCGAAGAAGTCAGCCCGCGGTGCGCTACCGCGCGAATCAACTACACACCCAACTCCGTGACGGCAACGATCGTCAGCGTGACGCCGCCGCCCAGAAACTCCTCGCCGCCGTCGATCACGGGGAACACCTGGGTCGGCCAGACGCTCACCGCAAACGGTGGCACCTGGATCAACGAAGCCGAACCGGGAGGCTACAGCGGCTCGTTTGATCAGTGGGAAGACTGTGACGCCGCCGGGAACGGCTGCACGCCGATCGAAGAAGCGTTCGAACCCACCTACACGATCACAGCGGCCGATGTCGGACACACGATCCGGCTACAGGAATCGTTCTTCAACGTCGCCGGATCATCACCGCTTGTCGCCTCGCCGACGACGGCCGTCGTAACGAGCACACCCGAACCGCCACCCCCACCGAAACCTCCTCCACCACCACCGCCACCGCCGCCGCCACCACCCCCGCCGAAACAGCCGCTGGCGCCTGTCCTGGGACGTACGGCCAACATCGCTCCGGTGTCGGGTCAGGTACTGGTGCTAACGCCGGGGGCCAAGAGGTTCGTCCCCCTGACCACGCTCAGCCAGGTCCCGTTCGGGACGGTCATCGACGCCACCAACGGGACGGTGTCCGTTACGACTGCCGCGCCGCACGGCGGCACGCAGGTGCTGACCCTTTCCGGAGGCAAGTTCGTGCTTTCCCAGGGGGCGGCCGGCGGAGTGCTAGCGACGCTCACCGGCGGCGACTACTCCGTATGCCCAACCGCCCGTGAGCGCAGCCACATCGCGCAAGCAGCCATCAAGCACGCCTCACGCAAGCACGTGGTTCGCAAACTGTGGGCAGAAGGGCACGGTCGCTTCTCGACCAAGGGCAACTACGCCGTGGGAGGCGTCCTCGGCACCCGCTGGCTGACGGAGGACCTGTGCGAAGGCACCCTGATCCGTGTGGCGACCGACCGGGTCGCCGTCACGAACCTCGTCAATCATCACCGCGTCACGGTCAAGGCTGGGCACAGCTACCTCGCCAAGGCGCCATGATCGCCTGCGTGAGCGAAGTCACAGGGACATCGGCCGTGAAGCTTGCTTCTGTTGCTGTAGTTCCCATGAGCGCCCGGGCATCGCGCTGACGAGGTGTCCGCACATAGCGGCTTCGAGCTCGTGGCCAGCGGTGCGTCGGAGCTCGGCCGGTCTTGTTGCATTTCCGCGAGGACAACGACCCGTGTCGAGACCTGTTGTAGGTCGTCGCGTCAGGTGCATTCGGAGTCCTTCTGGTTCGGAGTTTTGGAGCCTCTCTGGCTCGCCGGGTGGCCGGCATTCCTAAA
>JAOPZV010000163.1 GCA_025963935.1 Solirubrobacterales bacterium | reverse complement strand
GGGCGGCGATCGGCCCAGCCGCGGCTGAGCCGGGAGCCGAGACGGCGGCATCGATCGTCTCGGCTCCCCGAATGTTGCAGACTGCGTCGCGCCCCTGTCGTGCCTACGGGTGGCCGGGCGGGTGATCCGCTCCGTGTCCGCCTCTGACGTGGCTGCAGCGGCTACGGTGCGCCCGACGCGCGCGGTGACTGCAGCGACGGTCATCGGCTCGGCGGCCGGAGCTCACGTGTGGGACGGCGTCATCCGCCCCGTGCCCACCGCTGACGTGGGGTATGGGGTCGTCCGCTCCGTGGCCACCACCGATCTGGCCTGCTGGAGCGGCGGCCGCCGGGGCGCCACTGGCGGGGGCGGCTAGGTCATCGGCTCCGTGGCCGCCGCTGACATGGCCGGCTGGGTCATCGGCTCCATTTTGCGCGTAGGCAACCGCTGTGCCGACTGCGGCCGCGGTCATCAGCGCCGCGGCGAGTAGAAGGCTGATGGTGCGTATTCTCATTTGGGGCTCTCCAGACTGATCGGATGCGAAGCTGTAAGTGCACGGTGTCAGCCAGTGGGTCCCGGTTTCCATTGGACATTGGTCTTAAGACCGTCAGGCGGCTCTCCGAAGCGACAGCGACGGTTAGGCGCCGATACGGGTTGGCGAAGCTCCACCCGACGTGTCGATTTTCGCGCTCGCTATTCGTCTCCAGGCAGACGACGCCGGGCCAGGCAACGCGGCCGATCGTGGGCGCCGCACACCGGACTTGTGAGCTGCGATCCGGCACGCCGGGCGCCGCGGCATTCCTGCTAGCGGGAACCCAGAAGTCCCGCTAGCCCGTGTGGCAGATGGTCGCTGCCCGTGATGACAGGGCGGCGCGCGCAGGAGATCCTCTCGTTGTCAATCACAGGCAGTCGGGTCTCGGTCCAAACCCGAGCTCGACGAAGGAAACGAGGTAAGTCATGGTCTCTCGCAGCCCGTCATTGTTGAGCTCGGAGCATCGGCGACTCGCCGACGCAGCAGTGGAGGCGTATCTCGCGTGGCGTGACGAGTGCGACGCGCTCGAGGATGCGTACGGCCGCTGGATCCGCGCCGGCGAGAGCGAAGGTGCGCTCGCCTTTGCGGTCTACTCGGCGGCGCTCGAGCGTGAGGAGCACGCGTCTGAGGTGTACGCGCGGGTGATCCGGCGCGTGGGTGACCTCGACCTTCCGGAACGCGAACCCGAGGCACTTGAAAGGAACTCCCGTGTCGACACACACGTTTGATCAACGCTCGACGCGCCATTCGACTGGTGCCGCAACGGAAGGCCGCCCGCCCCGACGCCAACAATTCAGAGGGCTGCTCGCCGTCGTAGCGGTGTCGGCGGGCCTGCTCAGCGCCGGCGTCATGACCGGCCTGCTCTTCGCGGTTGGAGCCGTTGGTGCATCGAGTGCACCAGCCTCGACTCCGCCGAGCGCCGCGTCGTCGACGGGCTGGGCCACCGCGATCTACACAAACGCAGTTCCCGGCGTGGTGGCGATCACCTCCAGCGGGATCACCTCGAGCTCAGGTGAATCCCAGGTTGCGACCGGCACCGGGCAGGTGATCGACTCCCAGGGCGACATCCTCACCGCCTCTCATGTCATCGCCGGCGCGTCTTCGGTCACCGTCAAGTTCCAGAACGGAACCGCGAGGAGAGCCACGGTGCTTGGCGTAGACCGCTCAACCGATGCGGCAGTGCTGCATGTGAGCCCGGCGGGCCTCACCCTGCATCCGCTGACGCTTGGCAGCGCGCAGTCTCTCGCGGTCGGCGACCCGCTCGCGGTGATCGGCAACCCGTTCGGCTACAACCGCAGCCTGAGCACCGGCGTGGTGTCCGCGCTCGACCGAACCATCCCGACGCCGAACGGGTTCGCTCTGGCCCACGCGATCCAGACCGACACGGCGATCAACCCGGGCAACTCAGGCGGGCCGATGCTCAACGCTCGTGGTGAAGTCGTCGGTTTCGTCGACCAGATCGCGACCGGCGGCTCCGGCGCCAACAGCGACACGGGTGTCGGCTTCGCAATCCCGATCGAAGTCGTCAAGTCCGAGCTCTCGCAGCTCGAGCACGGTGCCCCGGTGACGCACACCTACATCGGTGCGAGCACGTCGCCGGCGCTCGAAGCGGACGGAGCGCTCGTGCAGCAAGTGAACGCGGAAAGCCCGGCCGCCCTGGCGGGACTGCGTACTGGCGACCTCGTCACGGCGATCGACGGGACCCCGGTGCGCGGTCCGAGCGGGTTCGTCGCCGCCCTCGCGGCGCTCAAGCCCGGCGAAACGGTCAGCCTGACGGTGCAGCGCAACTCGAGGACGCTGACGCTCACGGCGACGCTCGCCAACCAGCCGAGCAACCCTCCCACCGGCTGAGGCGCCGCCTCCGAAAGGCCAGCGGCCGCGAGATCCCCCCTCGCGGTCGCTGCGCCGCGCCGGCCGCGAACCCCGATCAGGCCCCGAGCGGCAGCTCTACATCCAATGAGGTGCCCGCTCCGGCCTGGCTGTTCACGGTGATCGTGCCGCCGACAGACTCGACGCGGTCTTTCAACCCGACGAGACCAGATCCTCGGGCCGGGTCGGCGCCGCCGGTGCCGTCGTCGCGCACGCGCAGGCGAAGGATGCCGCCATCGGACCGGAGCTCGACGCGCACGACTGAGGCCTGCGCATGCTTGGCCGCATTCGTGAGTGCCTCCGAGACCACGTAGTAGGTCGCGACCTCGATCCGCTCGGGCATTCGCTCATGCGCTTGCAGATCCAGCTCGACCGGGAGCGTGCAGCGGCGCGCGAGCGTCTTCAGCGCCGGGCCGACGCCTCCCTCGGCCAGAATCGCGGGATGGATGCCGCGCGCGAACTCCCTCAGCTCGTCCTGCAGGATTGCCAGCCCGTCAGCCACGCTGGACAGCTCGCCCTGCAGCCCGGTGAGCGCAGGCGGCACGTCGGCCTCCGCGGCGCGCAGCTGAAGCCCGAGCGAGACAAGCCGCTGCTGTGCGCCGTCGTGCAGGTCGCGCTCGATCCGCCGCCGCGTGTCGTCGGCTGCTGTGACGATGCGCGCTCGTGAGGCAGCGATCTCGGCGCGGCTCTCAGCATTCGCAACCGCCGTCGCCGCCAGCTCGGTGAACTGCGCCAGGCGCACCTCCGTGCTCTGCGGTAGTGGCGGCCGCAGTCGGGTCGACCCGACCGTCATCACGCCCCACAGACGGCCCTCGACCACGATCGGCGTCCCGACCGTGGAGCGGAAGCCGCTTGCGCGGCCGGCCACACCGATGGTGCCGGAGGAGTGCTCGAAGCTGTCGACGCGTGCGGGACGGCCGGTCTCATGCACGATCGTCACGAGGTTCTTCCCCTCGACGCGCGATCGGCTGCCGACGGGGAAGCGGTTGACCGGGGCGCCCCACACGGCGACGCACGTCACCGTACCGTCGGACTCGTAGCGCCCCATGATCGCGAAGTCGACGGGAAGCAGCTGTCCGACCTCCTCGGTAACCGCCGCGAACAGCTCATCCGCAGGCGGCCCCAGGGCCACGAGCGTCGCGACTCGCCGCAACGCCGCCTCGACCCGCCGCGACGTCCACTGCTGCTCGCCGAGCCGGGCAAGCTCGTTCACCATGAGCACCACGGCAGCTCCAACCACGGCGAAGGCGATCAGCGCGAGCCCATCGCCGAGCCGGCTCACCCGAAGGCTGTTGTCGGGAGGCGCAAGGAAGAACGCGCCCGCCAGCACGCTGGACACGACACCGGCCAGAGCCGGCCGCAGGCCGCCGGCGACGGCCACCGCCGTTACGACGAGCATCATGAAGAACAGGCCGCCGGCGAGGCCGAACGAGGAGCGGAAGGGGATCGTCGCCAGCCCGATCAGCGCGGGCCCGGCGGTCCCCACCAGCCACGCCGCAAACCGGCGCCTGGACGACCGCTGCCTCGAGGAGGCGCCGACCAAACCCCCCAGCGCGCTCACAACCGTGAGCCTAGCCGATGGCTATAGTCGGCGTGAGGATGAGCCGCACACGGGTGGTTGTCGCGGATGACGAAGCTCTTCTCCGCGAAGGTCTGGCCAGCCTGCTCGAGCGGTCGGGCTTTGAGGTCGTCGGCCAGTGCGGCGACGGTGTGGAGCTGATCGACCTCGTACGCGAGCAGCGGCCCCAGCTGGCGCTCATCGACATCCGCATGCCGCCCACGCAGACCACCGAGGGTCTCGACGCGGCACGCACCATCCGCGAGGAGTTTCCCGAGACGGCGATCCTCGTGCTCTCGGCACACGTCGACGTCGAGCACGCGATGGACCTGTTGGCAAGCGGGCAGGGCAGCGGATATCTGCTGAAGAGCCGGATAAGCGACGTCGGTGAATTCATCGAGACGCTGGAGCGGATAGTGAAAGGTGGATCCGTGGTGGATCCGGCTCTCGTCCAGGAGCTCGTCGCGGCGCGCCGCGCCGATGACCCGCTCGAGGAGATCACGCCCCGTGAGCGCGAGGTCCTCTCGCTGATGGCCGAAGGTCGCTCCAACGCCGGTATTGCAAGAGAGCTGTGGGTGACCGAGGGGACCGTGGAGAAGCATGTGCACAGCATCCTCAACAAGCTGCCTCTGCCGGCAACGCAGGACGACCACCGCCGCGTTCTGGCGGTGCTGACCTTTCTCGACGCGCGCTAGGGCGGGAGCGTGCCCTGGCGCCGGTTGCCAGCGACGGCGCGGCGCAAGGACTCCGCCGAGAGCTCGGCCTTCGCCAGGAACGCCGTCGCGGGGCACTCGGCGATCAGCTCAGCGAAGTCCGCCTCGTCGTGAGTCGAGACGAGGATCACGGCTGGGTCGCCACGGCAGGTCTGCGATGCGAGGCGACGAGCGAGCTCGAAGCCGCTCTCGCCCGCGAGCATTATGTCGACAAGAACGACGTCGAGGACGAGCTCCTCGGCCTGCCGTAGCGCCTCGGCAGCGTTCGACGCGACACCGGCCACCGTAACGCCCTGCCGCTCCAGCACAGCTCGCGCGGTGTCGAGGAACGCCGCGTTGTCGTCGACGATGAGGATGCGCAGTGACACGCTTCCAGGGTCGCAGGCGAGAGCGCGTTTCACATTGAAGCCAGCATGAAATTGGCGGCGAGACGCTGGTTCTTACAGGTAGCCGGTACTCGCGAATTGGGGCGCACGGGGGGTGGCGGATGGACGCTGGCAGTGCAGACAAGGGCAGCTCTGTGGCGGATCCTCCATGGGTGGCGTTTTCACCCCCCGAGGCAGGAGAGACTCCGATGACAACCACAGCAGGCAGTGTCGAAAACGGTAGGGCCAAGGCGGTCGACCGGCATGACGCTCCGGACGCAGAGACGGCGACCAGCATCGGCTTCGTCGGTCTCGGCCACATGGGCGGCAACATGGCAGCCCGCTTCCTCGCCGCAGGGTATGACGTGTACGGCGAGGCCCAAACCCGGGAGAGCGCGCAAGACCTCGTAGACGATGGCCTGCGTTGGCGCGATACACCTCGCGAAGTCGCCGAGAACGCAGAGATCATCTTCACCTCCCTGCCCGACGACGGCGTGCTCGAGCAGGTCGCCGCGGGTCCGGATGGTCTCCTCGCGGGCCTCGGTCCAGGCAAGGTGTGGGTCGACGTGAGCACCGTGAGCCCGAGCGCCAGCCGCGCGCTGGCCGAGCAGGTGAGCAAGCTCGGCGCGGCGATGCTCGACGCACCCGTGTCGGGCAGCGTCCCGCAGGTGCAGACCGGAACGCTGACGATCATGGTCGGTGGAGACAGCGACATCTACGCTCGTGTCGAGCCGATCCTCAGTGTGCTCGGTACGCCGACGCATGTGGGTGAGAACGGACACGGCCTCGCCCTCAAGCTCGCGATCAACATCAGTCTGGCTGTGCAAATGCTGGCGTTCTCCGAGGGCCTGCTCATGGCAGAACGCTCCGGAATCGACCGTGAGCTGGCCGCCCGGGTGATGACGGCCAGCCCGATCGGCTCACCCATGCTGAAGGCGCGCGCGGCGCTTGTCCTCGATCTGCCGGAGACAGCCTGGTTCGACGTGGGGCTGATGCAGAAGGACGTGGCGCTCGCACTCGACACGGCGCGGCAACTGCGCATTCCCCTGCCCTCCGCGGCGGCGGCCGACCAGCTGCTGAGCGTGGCGCGCGCATCAGGCTACGAGCGGCGCGATCTCGCGGCCCTCTTCGAGGTACTCGCACACATGGCCGGGTCGCCCTCGCGATGAGGTTCGGGCCGGAAATCGCATTAACAATGAAAGGCAAAGAACATGAACACCATCACGCTTGGCATGACGGGACTCCAGGTGACACCGATCGCCTTCGGCACATGGCAGCTCGGCGGTGAGTGGGGAGCCTTCGACGAGGATGAGGCTGTCACAGCGATCCGCCACGCGCGCGGGCTGGGCATCAACTTCTTCGATACGGCCCAGGCCTACGGCTTCGGCGCGTCGGAGCGACTGCTGGGTAAGGCGCTGAGGAGTGAACTGGACACCGACCGCCGGGGCATCGTGATCGCGACGAAGGGCGGCCTGCGGATCGACGAGCAGCGGGGACTCGTGCGCGACTCCTCGGCCGCGTGGCTGAGGCATGGAGTGGAGGAGAGCCTGCAGGCTCTCGGCGTCGACTACATCGACCTTTACCCGGTGCACTGGCCCGACCCGGCGACGCCGTTCGCGGAGACCGCCGAGGCACTCGGCGAACTCGTGTGGGAAGGGAAGATCCACCACATTGGGGTGTCCAACTTCGACGTCGCGCAGATGGCCGAGTTCGCTCGGACGCGGCCCGTCGAAACGCTCCAACCGCCGTACCACCTGTTCCGCCGTGACATCGAGTCCGATGTCCTGCCCTACTCCCGCGAGCACGATATCGGCGTTCTCGCGTACGGCACGCTGGCCCACGGTCTTCTGACCGGTGCGATGGATCAGGGCACCACGTTCGCGACCGACGATTGGCGCAGTAACAGCCCGCTGTTCGAGGGTGAGACCTTCGAGCGCAACCTCAGCACAGTCGGCGAGCTCGAGCGCTTCGCCCGCGACCGTGGCCACACGGTGAGCCAGCTCGCGATCGCATGGACCCTCGCCAACCCCTCCGTCGACGTTGCGATCGTCGGCTCGCGGCACGCGTCGCACATCGAGGACAGCGTGGGCGCGCTCGAGATGCACCTGTCACCTCAGGACATGACCGAAATCGACACCCTCATGTCCGGCGCCGTCGCGGTCGCCGGCCCATCTCCCGAGGCGATGCCATGACCCTGTCCCGCCGGTCAGCGCGGGCCTTGTGCGTCCTGCCAGCGGTAGATCGTATGGCCGCTGACGCGGACCATCTCAGCTGGCTGCTCCAGGGCAACTCCTGCAGCTCGCGTGTGCCGCTCAGACTGCGGTGGTGCCGGTCGTGCCTGACGCGAGGTGCGAGGGTGCTCCGAAGCTGACTTCGAGCAGCGCTCCGCCCCCCGGCGCGTTCAACGCTCGCGCCTGGCCCCGGTGGGCATCGGCGGCCTGCTTGACAATCGCCAGCCCGAGGCCGGAGCCCGGCATGCGGCGCGCGTCGCCGGCGCGATAGAAGCGGTCGAATACATGCTCGAGGTCCTCCGCGCCGAAGCCAGGGCCATGGTCTCGCACGGACAGTGTCCCGTCGTGCAGCTCGACGGTGACCGTCGCCCCGGGCGGACTCCACTTGCACGCGTTCTCCATCAGGTTGCCAATCGCCCTGGCAACCTGCTCGACGGCCGCATCGATCACTGTGGGCTGGAGGTCGAGGTCGAAGTGCACGCCCGGTGAGCGCCGGCGCGCCCGCTCGACCGCCTCGCGCACGAGCAGGTCGAGCTCCACCGGTTCACGTTGAGCGCTCGGCGCCGCGCCCCGCGCAAGCTCCACGACGTTCGCTACCACTTCGGTCAGCTCATCCAGCTCGGCCACTATGGAGTGCTGCAGTGCGGAGCGCTCATCGAGCGGCAAGCGGTCTGATTCGAGGAATATCTGGATGTTGCTTCGCAGCGCGGAAATCGGCGTGCGAAGCTCGTGGGAAGCGTCGGCGACGAGGCTGCGCTGGGCGTCGATCGAGCGCTCCAGCGCATCCAGCGCCCTGTTGAAACTCGCGGCGAGACGTCGCAGCTCTCCGGCTCCCGTCTCCTCGAGCCGGCCTGGGTGCTCCTGGTCAACGTTCACGCTCTCGGTCCGTTGCAGGAAGCGCTCGATCGGGGCCAGCGCCGATCGCGAGATCGCCGTGCCCAGCAGGAGGCCGAGCAGCACCCCGCCGCCGACCAGCAGGCCGTATGGCAACAGCAGGCCGTTCAGGACCGAGTCGACCCCGGTCAACGGAAGCGCGATCTGCACGGCGTAGCCGTCGTACCTGTCCGCGGCGGTGAGCACCTCGGCGTGAACCCCGTGCACGCGGGCGGTGGTGAAGAAGCTGCCGGTTGCACGCTTTGCGACGGCGAGCGCGCGCGCGTCGACGCGTAGCTGCGGCGTGCCGGCTCCGCCGGCCACCGTCGTGCCGTTTGGATACACGAACTGGAAGTAGCCCGGCGCTCCTCCGAGGGCAGGAACGGGCGGAAGGGTCGCACCGCCCGTGGGCGAGGCGCGCTCTCCCAGTCGCTGTCCCGCGAACGGCCGCAGCCGGATCTGTCCAGCCGCATGTGGCCGCAGATAGGGCGCCGCCCGTGCTCGCAGCTCCGTCTGAACCTCGCCGATCAGCTGAGACCGCGTGCTCTCGTAGCCCACGACGCCAATCGCAACAGCGACTGCCGCGACCGCGAGCCCCGCTGCCGCAGCGATGCGCCGCCGCAAGGTCATAGCGGCTGCGACCAGCCGTGTCTAAGGCTCACGAAGCACATAGCCAACGCCGTGCACCGTCTGTATCAGCCGCCGCTCGCCTTCCGCCTCGAGCTTGCGGCGCAGGTAGCCGATGTAAACCCGAAGCGCGTTACCGGACGGGCCGAAGTCGTACCCCCAGACGCGGTCGTAGATCAGGTCGGAGGACAGCACCCTGCGCGGGTTGAGCATCAGCAGCTCGAGGAGCTGGAACTCGGTGCGAGTGAGCTCGACCTCGCGCCCGCTGATCCTGGCCCCGTGGACGTCCGGGTCGAGCTCGAGCTCGGCATAACGCAGAACGCCTCCGTCGGCGCCCGCGACGTGCCGTCGCATGATCGCTCTCAGCCGGGCCTGCAGCTCGCGCACGTCGTAGGGCTTGACCAGGTAGTCGTCCGCTCCCGCCTCGAGTCCGTCGACGCGGTCGCCGACCTCGGCGCGGGCGGTCAGCATCAAGATCGGCGTGCGGTTGCCGGCGCGCCGTAGGGTTCGGCACACCTCGACGCCATCGATGTCGGGAAGTCCGAGGTCGAGCACGATCGCGTCAGGGACGTCGCCTTGCGCATGCCGGATTCCTTCCTGTCCGGTGGCCGCCTGGATGATCTCGTAACCGTCCAACAGGAGGGCGCGCCGCACTGCTGCGCGCACCGCGTCGTCGTCCTCGATAACCAGTATTCGCATGTCCTTGTCACCTAAGAAGCTATCGCTGAAGGCATCATCCCGGTCCCCGTTGGCCGGAGGGTTCTCCGAACGCGCGCCGCACGGCCGACCACGGCCGTGCGGCAGGCGGCCGCCATCGGCGGCGACGGTTACGCCGGCGGCTGTCCGCTCGGCGGCCCGCCGTTACCGACGAAGGCGCCGGCCAGCTTGCTCTGGCACTTCGTCTGCGCGGTCTTGAACGTTGCGCTCGAGGTGTTGACTCCGCTGGTGTTGAACACGGGACCTTTCCCGCTCGTGTTAGGTGCCGGCAGGGTGACCCCGTTTTCGCGCATGCACGCAACGTAGTTCGTCAGCGCAGTACGCGCAGCCGTGCTGTTCAGGTTGGCTCCTCCCCCTCGGGGGAAGTTGCCTGCGCCGCATTTTTTCAGCGCTTCCTGGAACTTCGACTGTGAGACGCCTTCGGGCGCTTTCAAGATGCCGCCCGGGCGCCGTCCGTTGCCGGCTCCGGGTTGCCCCGGGGTGCCTTTGGGCGCCGGCAGGTTGATCCCTTCCTTCTGAAGGCAGGTCCGCAACGAGGCGAAGCGGCCCCCGCCCGCGGTGCTTCCCGGGGTCGGGCTTCCAGTGTTGGCGGACTGGCTCGTGGTGCCGCTGGAGCTGCTGTTCGAGCTGCCGCATGCGGCGAGAATCAGGGCGGCCGTCGCGATCGCCACGAACACCAGGAGCGGGCGCAATCGGCGACGAACGCTCGGCCGCGTCTGATCGTGTGCGTTGGTTGACATTTTCGTTTCCTTCTCGTTGTGTGTTTTTGAGTGCTAGCCAGATCCGAACAGCGGCTGTGTCGCTCCCGCTCCGGAGCCACCGGACCCACTCGAGCCGGTGCTGCCGGCGCCGGCGCCGCCCGAGCTGATGCTGATAGCGCTCGCGCTGATGCTGCCGTTGTTTCCTGGGCTACCTGTGACCACCACGGTGTCGCCGGGGTGGATGCTCTGCACGTTCGCGGAGGCAGGCTTGGTGACTTTCGTCCCGGTGGGCGCGGTCACCTTGACCGTGTTGCCCTGCCTCGTGGTGACATACATCGTGTTGCCGCTCACGTAGGAGACTTCGCCGGCCGTCGCGCCACCCGAGGCGCCGGCCGCGCCTGCGAACCCGCCTGCGCCACCCGCGCCCCTGGCTCCGGGTGCCGCTCCGCCTCGCAGTGCCGAAAGCCCCGCGGGTGCGCCGGTCGCGGAGCTGGAGCTCGTCTGGCCCTTCTCGATCTCGACGCCGCCGAGAAAGCCACCGGCGATCAACAGCACCGCAATGAGAGCGAGCGGTACCGGCGAGAGAAGCTTGCGCCGGGGGCGGCGCGACCGCTGCTCGGGCTCCTCGTCCCACTCGTCCTCGGCGTCCAGCTCGTAGCCGAGCGGCATCGCCTCCTCGACCGGCGGCTCGCCGACTGCCGTCTCGCCGGCTGTCTCCTCGTCGATTGTTCTCTCGTCGGTCGTCATGTGGTGCTCCTGGTCTGGGGTGGGCGAGTTACTCAAAGCGCAGTGCCTCGATCGGTCTGAGCGCGGCGGCCCGTGCGGCCGGATAGGTGCCGAAGAACAGCCCCGACAGAGCTGCGGCGCCGAAGGCAAGGAAGATCGAGTAGAGAGCGATCACCGGTTGCACGCCGGAGATTTCGAACTGGCTACCGACCACGCCGACCGCCACGCCGGTGAGGCCGCCGATCAAGGACACAAGCACGGCCTCGGTGAGGAACTGCGTGAGGATGTCCGAGCGGCGGGCACCGATCGCCTTGCGGATGCCGATCTCGCGGGTCCGCTCGGTGACGCTGACGAGCATGATGTTCATCACCCCGATGCCCCCCACGAGCAGCGAGATCGCCGCGACCTCGCCGAGCAGCGTCGTGAAGACGCTGCTGGTGGAGCTCGAGGTGGACAGCAGCGAGCCCTGGTTGATCACCCGGAAGCCTGGTTCGGCCGTGTTCTTGATCTGATGCCGTTCGTCGATGATCTGCGTGACCTCCGCTTCTGCCGCGTTCAGGGACGATTGGGACTTCGCCTCGACGGTGATGGAGCTGATCGAGCCGAAGCCGGTCAGGGTCGCCTGTACGGTGGTGATCGGCGCCATGACGACGTCGTCCTGGTTGGCCGCCCCGTTGGAGCCCTTGGAGGCGAGCACCCCGACGACTTCAAAGCTCGACCCGTTGACCTTGATCGTCTGGCCGACGGCGCTCTGGCCGGCGAACAGTTCCTGCTGGACGGTCTGTCCGATCACCACGACCCGCTTGCTTTGCGAGACGTCCGCGGCCGTGAGCGAGACCCCTTCCTGCAGCGTGTACGCGTGGGCGGTCAGGTAGGACGGCGTCGTGCCGATGAACGTCGACGGTTCATAGCTGGTGCTGCCGTTGACCAGTTTCGTGCTCGTCGCGTTGAGGACCGGCGAGGCGTTCTTGACGTCGGGAGCGAGGCCGGGGTCCTGCAACGCTTCGGCGTCCTTCTTGGTAAGCGAGATGCTGCTCGCGGAGGCGCCGCCCGGCCCCCCGCGGCCGCCCTGCGGCGCGACGAGGAGCACGTTGGTGCCGAGGCTCTGAATCCGGGCTTGCACGGCCTTTGAGGACCCGTCGCCGACGGCGATCAGGACGATCACGGATGCCACGCCGATTGTCATGCCGAGGACCGTCAGGCCGGAGCGCAGCTTGTTCGCCGCCAGGCCGCTCCACGCAATGCGCAGTGTCTCGCGCGCGATCATCCGGCTGTCTGCTCGACTGGGAGGCGCGCCGGACCCGCGTCGTGAGCCGGCCGCGCCGCCTCATGCACGCCGACGAAGCGCCGGTCCTCGACGATGCGGCCGTCGCTGAGGCTGATCACCCGCTTCGCCTGTTCTGCCACGTCGGGCTCATGCGTGATCAGCACGATGGTCCGGCCTTCGGCATTCAGCCGCGCGAAGATGCGCAGCACGTCCTGGGTCGAGCGCGAGTCGAGGTTGCCCGTCGGCTCGTCGGCGAGGATGATCGTCGGGTTTGTGGCGAGAGCGCGGGCGATCGCGACGCGTTGCTGCTGACCCCCGGACAGCTCGGAGGACTGGTGGTGAAGCCGGGTGGCCATGCCGACGGAGGTGAGCGCCTCCCGCGCGCGGCTTTGCCTGCTAGGCCGGTCGAGACCGGCGTAGGCAAGCGGCAGTTCCACGTTGGCGAGCGCGCTTGTTCGCGGCACCAGGTTGTAGCTCTGGAAGACGAAGCCGATCTTTCCGTTGCGAAGGTCGGAGAGGTCATCCTCGTCGAGGTCGCGAACGTCAACGCCGTCGATCAGGTAGCGCCCGCTGGTGGGTACGTCGAGACAGCCGAGAATGTTCATCAGCGTGCTCTTGCCGCTGCCCGAGCTGCCCATGATCGCCACGAAGTCGCCGCGATGGATCTGCAGCGACACCTCGCGCAGCGCGCGCACCCTGATCCGGCCGGTCTCGTACGTCTTCGCTACCTCATCCACCAGGATCGCCGGCGGCCGCCGCGTCTCTGCGCCCTCGGGCATGCCGCGCTGACGGCCTACGACGGGCCGCTCCCGGGGAAGCCGGCGAGCGTGGGCCGCCTGCGCAGTATGCGGCGTGCGCGTCACTGCCCACCTCTGGCAGAGGGCGGTCCGCCGCCTGCCAGGCCTCCACCGCCGAGGCCTCCGCCGCCGAGGCCACCGCCACCAAGGCCACCGCCGCCGAGGCCTCCGGTGCGCCCTCGCGTCGAGGAGCCGGCCGGCGTGCTGGACGCGGTCGGGAGCACGACTTCTTCGCCGGCCGCCACCCCACTGAGGAGAATCGTCGCGCCGTTTCCGACGAGCCCCGTGGTGACCGGCTGAGCGACGTGCTTGCCGCTCCGCACTACGGTCACCGAGCCGCCGGAGATCGCGCTACTGGGGACGTTGAGGCCCTGTTCCTGCTTGACGACGATTTCGGCGGTGGCGCTCATCCCGGTTTTCACGCCCGAGGCACCCTGGTCCAGCTGGAACGTGACGTTGTAGCTGACCACTCCGCTGCTCGTCGTGGGCAGCTGATCGATGCTCAGCACATGGGCGGCGACCTTCCGGCCGCTCAGCGCTTCGATCGTCACGGTCGCGATCTGGCCCACCTTCACGTTGCCGATTTCCGACTGGCTGAGTGGGACGACGAGCTGCATCGATTCGAGGCTGCTCAGCACCGCGAACGGGCTGCTGGCGGAGCCTGAGGATCCACTGGAGGACGACGAGCCACCCGCGGGAGTTGAGCCGCCACCCGCTCCGGTCGAGGACCCGCTGGTCGAAGTGCTGCTCGCGCTCGAGGCTTTTGTGGTCCCCGTGCTGGAGACCGTTTCGCCAACTTCGCCCGACAGCGCGACGATCGTGCCGTTCCGGGGCGCGTAGAGCTTCGTGTTCAGCACCGCTTTTTCGTCACTTTGAACAGTCACCTGGGCGCTCTTCACGGTCGCCCTGGCCGAGGCCAGGTTCGCTTCACGCGTGGCCGCGCTCTGAGCGGGCGCCGCGGAGCTCGTGCTCTGAGCACCACCACCGCTCGTCGCGGAACCCCCCGAGGTCCCGCTCCCTTTCGTCGAGCTTCCGCTCGGTGTCGAGCTCGAGGTGGTAGTGCTCTTGCTCGGAGTGCTCGGCGGGGGGGTTTTCGTGGTCGTCGTGCTGGGGGTCGTGGTGGTATTGGGTTTGCTCGGAGCGCTCGTCGGGGCGGCCGTGGCGGCCGAGCTGGCGGTGTAGGCCACGTTGGCGGTGTAGGCCGCACTGGCGGTGTAGGCCGCATTGGCCGTGGCGGTCGTGCCCGTTGCGGACGCCCCTTGAGTCGACGATGTTTCGCCGTTGCTTTCTTCGTCTTTGGCGAGGCTCGCTTCGGCGGACTGCAGCGATGCCTTCGCCTGTTCGAGGGTCACTTCGGCGCTTTGCGGATCGACCGTTGCGAGCAGTTGCCCCTTGGTGACGTGCTGTCCCTTCGTGACGTAGATGTGCGTCACCGTGCCGCTCGTCTTGAAGCCAAGGTTGAGCTGGCTGGAGGACTGGACGTTGCCGGTGCCCGAGACGGTCGACTGAACGACCCCACGTTGCACCGTGGCCGTCCGGGTGCTCTGGCCGCTCGACTGCGAGGCCGGCCCGATTGCCACCCACCCCAGGACGATCAGCCCGATGCACATTGCGCCCAGCGCGCTGTTGAGCCGCGGCTGCTCCTTGAATTTCGCGATCACCGATGCCCTCCACGGCGTCGTTCTGAGACGACGCGTTGCGGCTGCCGAGCGGCGTCGGCCTGCGAGCGCACCGGCGGCGACGGTATGTCCAAGCGCGTAAGCATTCTTGACCGGTCCATCGGGTCTCAGCATTGGCGGCGGCTCTAATAGGGCAGTAATTGATTCGTAAGAAGAGGGTCAGTCCCCGCCGAGCCGCCGTTCCCGAGGATGTGATTTGATCCCGAGAACGCTGGATTACACGAGGAGGGGACCCCCTGGATGCGATTGACGGCGCTGTTGCATCGGCGGAAGGCCACGCGGGGTGCCCTGCACCTCAGGCTGTCGGTTGTTTCGGCCTTGGGGACGCTCCCCTTGGTGTTGCTTGTTCTGATGGCACCGGCGTCGGCGTCGGCAGAAGTGCAATTTGGGACGTTGAGCAACTTCGACGTCTTCAACGACACGGGCGAAGAGACGCACGGCTTCGAGATCGAGCTCGAGGGCATTTCCAGCGCGGATATCTCCTACACCTTTGGGGCTCCGTATCAGTTCCGCTATGGAACCCCCAAGCTGATCGACTTCCCCGGTGGCGTCTACGTGCGCTACGAAAGCCCGTACGACGCCGGGACCAAAACATTCGCGCAGGGCACGCCGGTGGCCCCGTCGCCGATCACGCCGACGCTCGGGCACGAATGCTGGACGGGCGGGTCTTCGGGCTATTCGTCCTCCGGCTGTGAGCACTTCGGCCTGGGTCTGATCAAGAACCCGACCAAGACCGTCTATCGCTGGCTCGTGGCGGACCCGGCGAAACCGGGTGGCCTCATGGACGCCGGGACCAAAGTGGGCGTGCCGGCACCGAAATGGAGCGTCATTCCGCCGTCCCCGGCACAGCCCGTGCCCGTCGTCAGGGCCGTGGTCGACGCTCCTGAGCCGGCGCCACAGGCGTCGTGGGGGGAAGCGGTGTGGGTGAAGGTCTACGTGACCGAATCGCCTGTCCCGGCCCAGCTCAACCACCTTCTAACCGATGATCCTGCCGTGCCGCAGGAAGCTGCTCAGACGGAGACGGAATGGGTTCTGTTGCAACAGGAGAAAGGCGTGGCCAACGCTGCCGCAGCTCTCGCGAGCGAAAAACCGCTCAAAGCCGGCGAGGAGTCGGTGACGCGGCGGTACGAGCTCTACGAATACACCGGTAGCTATGACGCGGAGACCCACGAGGCGCTCCCGGCCATCAACGACAACACCCCCGGGCCGGGTGAGCTCGGCGAATACGTCGGTGCGCAGATGGCCGCAGCGAACAACGAAGGTGGACAGCCAGCGCCGACCGTCAAAAGACTCTCGGCGAAAACGGGCCCGGCGGCGGGTGGCACGACGGTGAAGATCACCGGTACCGGCTTCACGGGGGCGAGCGCGGTGAGGTTCGGCTCAACGGACGCCACGAGCTTCACGGTCAACTCGGCGACCTCGATAACCGCCGTATCGCCGGCGGGGACGGCGGGCATCGTGGATGTGAGCGTCATCACGCCAAACGGCGCCAGTGGATCGTTCATCAACGATCGGTTCAACTACGGAACCCCCACCATCACGGGCGTCAGCCCAAACGCCGGCGCGAAAGCGGGAGGAACAAGCGTCACGGTCTCCGGCAGCGGGTTCGCGCCCGGGGTCGGCGGCACCATCGTGAAGTTCGGAACGAAGCTCGGCGGCTCCGTTGAATGCTCGTCGACCACCACATGCACGGTGGTTGCGCCGGCAGCCACGAAAGCGGCGACCGTGGACGTGACCGCAAAAGCCGGTGGGAAGACCAGCGCCAAAACGGCCGCCGACCACTACACGTACTCCTGAAGCGCAGCCTCAGATAGACGCCTGTCCCTGGCGGCCCGGCCTTCACGGCCCGGGTCGCCAGGAGCAAGCCCGCAGCGCTCCACCCAGCGCAGGCGGGAGTTGCGCCCTACGGCGCCGTCGGGAACTGTCCGGCTGCCTCTTGCGCAGCGTGCGCGGCGCTCTCGGCTTTCTCGTGGGCCGGATCGGTGTTGGGCGTGAATTTTCCGTCGTGGCCCGGGAATTTGCCCGACGCCTCGGCAGCTGCATGTGACGGCGACTCGGCCGCCTCGTGAGCTGGGTTGGTGTTGGGGCCAGCCGGGGCGCCCGACCTCCCGGGGGTGGTCGTTGTCGTGGTGCTCGCGGCACCGGCGTTCAGCAGGGAACCGCCGAGTGCGCCTGCTGCGAGCAGCAACGCGGCAATTCCAGCGCCGGTTGACTTCTTTCTGAGGTTCATCGTTTCTCCGTTCTTGAGGACTGGCGCCCAGCCTCCGGCATCGGGCTGAGAGCAGCGCGCGGTGTTTCTGAGAATCTGCCCAGAATCGCGGCGTGCGACATCACTCCGGAGGAGAATGCCCGCATGCTGCAGGAGGCCGGTTTCGGCGAAATCATGCACCTGTTCCGCTGGGTCCTGTTCGACGGCCTGGTCGCTCGCGCGTAGCGATGTCCGGATCGCGGGAGAGGAGGGCCCGATGGCGTTGCGGGTTGTAGGTGCCGGACTCGGGCGGACCGGGACGGCGTCTCTGAAGCAGGCGCTCGAGCGGTTGCTCGACGGGCGCTGCTACCACATGGTCGAGGTCTTCGAGCGCCCGCCGGACATCCAGGCGTGGCACTCGGCCGTTCGCGGCGAGCCCGCGGACTGGGACGCGATGCTCGGTGAATACGTGGCGAGCGTGGACTGGCCGGCGGCGGCTTTCTGGCGGGAGCTGTCCGTGGCGAATCCGGAGGCCGTCGTGCTCCTCTCAACGCGCGACTCGCCGGAGCAGTGGTGGGCGAGCATGGAGCGGACGATCGTGCCGACGATCAAGGCGCGTGTTCCGGCGGACAAGCCGGCCCTGGCCCGGCATCGGGAGATGGTGGCTGAGCTGCTCGACCGGCGGCTCACCCCCGATTGGGGTGACCCTGACGCCGCGATGGCGGCGTACGTGCGTCACAACGAGGACGTCCGCCGCACGGCGGACCCGCGGCGCCTGATCGAGTGGCGCCCGGGCGACGGGTGGGGCCCTCTCTGTGCGGCGCTCGACGTGGAGGTGCCGCCCGAGCCGTTCCCGCACGAGAACACGACCGCCGACTTCCGGGCTCGCCAGGGTCTCGACCATCGATAGACGGTGCGCCGCACGCTGGTCGGCGTGCGGGTCTGGGCGGCCGCGACCTTGGCCGGCTCAGGTCCCCATCGGCGCTCCGACGAACGTGTGGCGCCAATCGCGGGCGATCTCGCGCTGCGCAAGCCGCAAGCCGACCGAGCCCGCGCAGACGGCGTCGTGGAGGCGGTTCTCGATCTTGTCCTTCAGGTGATAGCCGGGAGCGATCTCCGGCCAGAGGTTGGCGATGCTGTTGTCGCCGCCGAGCTCGAGTGAGACGAGGTGGTCCACCTCGTAGCTGTGTGGGGCATGGGATTCGATCCCGTACTCGGCGTAGACCCGCCGCTTCAGCGACGCAGGGACGTTGCGCACCGAGCGGGAGTAGCCGGGCGTGCATGTCTGGCTCACCGTCGCTTCCTTGAAGATCGCGCCGGGCGTGCAGGCGGGGTCGGGAAGCTGGCCTCTGACGCGGCAGCCGGCGAACTTCGTCTGCTGCCCGAAGCGTGAGACAGGCGCCCGGCCTTCGACTGCCTCGGCTGGCCCGCAGCAAGCCAACGCGGCCAGAGCGCCCACCAGCGCGAGCTCCTTCGAGCGAGGAAGCCGAGACTTCACGGCGCTACTTGCCGGTCGTGCGGTGCATCGCAGCGCGCCCGTGACCGGGGCTGGCCCGTCCAGCGGACGTCCCCGCGCCGGATGCGCCGCGCGCGGGTGACGGCGTGCGGCGGATCAGCAGATGCAGCGCCCTGTCATCGGGAGCCTCATCGGTCCGCTCGGTCAACGTCTTCGGATGAACCGTGCGGAACACCGGACCTCGTCCCGGATCCACCACGGCGACCACGACCTTGGCTCTGCTCGGGGCATCGAACACGATGCCGTCGAGGTCAGGGCCGCTGCCGCTGACCTTGACGAGCGTCCCGCTGCTGGGAGCCTCCATGAGGCAAAGCGTACTCGCGGCCACGCACGGCACGCGACAATCACCTAGCCTTAGGTCACGGAACTCCTGATCCTGATCCCGACCGTCTGGTTGGCGGTCGTGTTTTTCGCAGTTAGCATCTGTCGCGTCGGAGCGATCAGCGACGACAGTTTTGCTGCCGCATTGAAGGAGCGGATCGCGGCGGGGCAGCTTCTCGGGCAGGGTGATGTCCCGGGTGGCGGCGCAGCCGGGCAGCTGCCACTCGAGCAGCAGCGCAGCATTCGACGGGCGACGGGCTGATGAGGACCTCCGTCGAAGGAGACGTGAACACGCTCGTGCTCTCCTCGGTTTATGATCCGGACACGGTAAGCACTAGCAACGAGGAAACATGGCCGGGATAGCTCAGCATCCCTCGACACGGATCGTCTTCAGAGGCCGCTTCTGCATGAGGGCGGTCATCCTCGCGATCATCTGCACGCTTCTCCTCGTCGGCAGCGCCCAGGCCACAACCCCGCTGAGCGAAACCCCCGAAGCCGCGGTGCCCGCGCTCCCCGTTGCCGGTGGCATCCCCGAAGGCAGCGTGCCGCCCGTCCCGGTCACGGAACCGGCTGGGGAACCGGTGCCGCCCGTCCCGTCCAAGGAACCGCCGCCGGAACCGGTGCCGCCCGCCAAAGAAGTAGCTCCCGAAGCGGTGACGCCTCCGCCGGTGCCGGCCGGGTCTCCAGAAGCTCCGCCACCCGTGCCGGCCAACGAACAAGCTCCGGAAGCGGCGCCCGTGCCGCTCAAAGACGAAACACACGAAACGGTCGCAGTGGCCCCGGTCAAGGAAGAGGCCTGGCAGGGCTCGCCGCAGCCCGCGCCACCCGGCGCAGGGGACGCCGCGACGCCCAATCACGTCTCGGGTGAAGCAGGGCAGGTAACCCCAGGTCCGTCGATCGGCGTGCTCTCGGCAGCTGCGGAAGCCCAAGCCGCTGAAGATGCGTCCGACGGCTCCTCGGGAGGCTCAGCCGCCGGCGGAGCGGCAGCGGCGGCGGCCATCGCGCAGCGGCCCGGCAGCTTGAGCTGCGAACTCTCTGCATTGGGAGGCGGGCCCAACCGCTGCGCGCCTGGTCTGCTGGTCGCCGAACCGCTCCTATCGTCCTCGCCGACGGGACTCGTCAGCGCTGTTGCTGCACTGGCCGTGCCGGCGACCGGCAAGGACGGTGGGCCTCCCGACGGAGGTCATGGGGGCTCCTCGGTGCTGCGTCCGCCGGTCAGCCCGGCGCCAAGCCCGGCGCCCAGCGGCGTCTCCGGCGGCTCGGCGACGGGCCCCTCCGGTCTTGCTCTCTCAGGCTTCTTGACGCTCGCGGGCCTCCTGATGTTGGCTGCCCCGCGGGCGATGCGCCGTCTGCGGCTGACATGTCAGCTGCGCCTCACGGCGTGCTTCGTTCTGATTCCAGAGCGCCCGGGCTAGCTCCTCCCGGTCTCTCCACCCGGCGATGGACCGTGCGGTCCGCGCCACTGGAAATCAATTCGAGGCTTCTTCGGAAGGAGCTGGATGTGATGGATCGCCACGTATCGGCGTCAGCAGTGAATATGGGAAGTACAAGCGAGGGGGGTGGAAGCGCAAGCGTCGCGAGCCAGACGCGGGGCACGTTCGACACGGACACGCGTCAACAGCCTCCGTCGAGCGAGCCGCGGCTCGTGCTGGCCAGCGTGAGCGTTCGGACGCACACGCTGATCCTGATCGGCGAGCTGGACCACCGGTCGGCTCACGCGCTCGAGGCGGAGATAGACCGTCTGTGCGAAGAAGGGGTGACCGGCATCACGCTGGACCTCCGGGAGCTCACGTACATCGATTCGATCGGGGTTGCGGTGATCGCGTTCCGCTCCGGGTTGTGCAAACGGCGCGGCTACGATTTCGCGCTGATTCCGGGGTCGCGATTGATCCAGCGCGCATTCGA
The DNA here is from genome assembly GCA_025963935.1 of Solirubrobacterales bacterium. Classification (GTDB taxonomy): domain Bacteria; phylum Actinomycetota; class Thermoleophilia; order Solirubrobacterales; family Solirubrobacteraceae; genus Palsa-744. Next base: position 10,550 of record JAOPZV010000163.1, on the reverse strand, counting down.
GCAGTCGGGTGCCAGCGAGTCGCTGCCATTCAAGGAGGACGATGTCTCGAGCCGCCGGCTGCCCGCACTCGTGCTGAGCCACCGGTCGCGCGATGACTGCGAGCAGTGATCGCATGAACAGGAGAGTGGAGCCGGCGAACACTGCCTTGCTGCTGGGGACCGCCAGCGCAAGGCAGATCGCCGACCCCACGGCTCTCCCGCCGCTCTCCCCGTAAGAGGATTCTCACACGTTGAGAGCGTCTTGGCAAGGACCCGTCGGGCCGCCTCGTGGGCGCCGCACCCCTTCCAACCCGGGGGGGCGGGGGGTAGACTCGGCACTGATGTCAGGGAAGACAGCTTCAATCGGGGGGATCGCGCGCGCGGCGTGGTGGGCACTTGGCTTGGCCGCCGCACTCGGCCTCTGCCTGGCTCTCCTGGCCCCGGCGGCGCGAGCAGCGGAACCGCTGCTGCCCAACGTGGTGGCAGACCCTCCGAACAACGTCACGCTGGAAACGAGCACGACCGAAGGCGGGTTGAAAGGCTCAGGCGAAGCGAAGCTGCTGCTGCGCTTCAACGGCTTCATCCACAACGTCGGACCGGGTGCGCTCGACTTCCGCGGCTCGCGGAAATCGACCTCGGAAGCGATGAAACCGTTCCAGCGGGTCTACAACTCGGACGGCACCTTCAAAGAAGAACCCAGCTCGGCGGAACTGATCTACGTGTCAGCCGACGGGCACGAACACTGGCACCTGCAGCGTGCCGCGAAGTACTCGCTGTGGAACGGGGCGAGGACCGGCGAAGCGGCTCCGGCGCAGAAGGTCGGCTTCTGCCTCGACGACAGCGAACACGTCGAACCGACGATCGGGCCGAAAGAAGCCGTCTACTCGGACGCGACCGGGCGCAAATTCTGCAGGCAGCACGAACCGGAAGCGACCAGTCTGTTCGAGGGTGTGTCGGTCGGCTGGCGCGACCTGTACAGCTCCAACCTCGCCTTCCAGTGGGTCGACGCCTCCAGTGTGCTCCCGGGCGAATACTGGCTGCGCGAGGACGTCAACACCACCGGCGTGATCAAAGAAGCCGGCGGTGCCAACGCGCCGTCCTACGCGACGAAAGCGACGGTCATCCCGGGGTTCAACGCGCTTGCGCAGTCGGCCAGCACTCCGGTCTCAGAAGCGCGGACGCTCACGCTGACCTCCAAAGCGTGGAACGACAGTGCTACGCCCAAATACAAGATCGTCACGGGGCCCGAACACGGCACGCTGAGCAGCGTCAGCGGCAACCAGGTCACCTACACGCCGGCCTCAGGCTACAGCGGTGCAGACTCCTTCACGTTCTCCGCCTCTGATCCCAACAGCCCGTTCCCGCGGAACCCGTCGGCCGCCACCGTCTCAATCGAAGTGGCCGCCGGCGGCACCAGCAAGGCGCTGCTCGCAGGCGATGCGACGACCGCCTATTCGGTGAGCGACCAGACGACCGCGGGCCGTGAGGAAGCGTTCCAGTTCACCGCCAAATCAACGGGCACGATCGAAGAACTACAGTTCCGCACCAACAGCGTCGCGAACACGGGCGTGAGCGGCCTGACGCTCGGCATCTTCGCCGACAGCGCGGGCAAACCGGGCGAAGTGCTCGGGCAGGCGACCTCCTCGGGCACTCCCGCCACGAGCTCGTGGATCAAGGCGACGGGCCTGTCGACCGCCGTGACGAGCGGGACGAAGTACTGGCTCGTGGCGCTGCCGCTGGGCTCGGGCAAACTCCACTTCAACGCTGCGGTGGGGTCCGGCGGCACAGGCAACGTCGAGAGCACGGCCGGCGGCTTGAGCACCCTCACCCCGGAGGCGGCCTGGGATACCTACAACCAGGGACCGGTGGGCTTCCAGGCACTCGGCACCAACACCGTCAACACCCAGCCGAGCGTGACGATCGAAGGAGCGCCCGCGAGCATGACCGCCGGCACGACCGTCCAGCTCACGGCGCATGTCACGAACGACAGCCCCACCGTCACGTGGACGGCGAGCGCCGGCTCGATCACCTCGGCCGGGCTCTACACCGCTCCATCAGAACCGCCCGCGGGCGGCACGGTCGTCGTCACCGCCACGACCGCCAAAGGCGCGACCGATCAGCGCACGATCGAAATCGTGGCGCCCCAGCCGACGGTCACGATCGAAGGAGCGCCGGCGAGCATGACCGCCGGCACGAGCGTCCAGCTCACGGCGCATGTCACGAACGACAGCGCGACCGTCACGTGGACGGCGAGCGCCGGGTCGATCACCTCTGGCGGTCTCTACACCGCTCCCTCAGAACCGCCCGCCGGCGGCACGGCCACTGTCACGGCCACCACCGCCAAAGGCGCGCACGACCAGCGCACGATCGAAGTCATCGCCGCCGGCACCAAAGGCCTGCTGGCGGGCGACGCGACGACGACCTATCCGGTCTCAGACCAGACGACCGCGGGGCGCGAGGAAGCGTTCCAGTTCACCGCCAAATCGACAGGGACCGTCGAAGAACTGCAGTTCCGAACCAACGGCGTCGCGAACACGGGCGTGACCGGCGTGAAGCTGGGGATCTTCGCCGACAGCGCGGGCAAACCGGGCGAAGTGCTTGGGCAGGCGACCGCGTCCGGCACGCCGGCGACCGGTTCGTGGATCAAGGCGACGGGCCTGTCGATCGCGGTCGCGAGCGGAACGAAGTACTGGCTTGTCGCGCTGCCGCTCGGCACGGGCAAGCTGCACTTCAACGCGGCGGTCGGGTCCGGCGGCGCCGGCAACGTCGAGAGCACCGCCGGAGGCCTGAGCGCCTTGACGCCGGAGGCGTCCTGGGAAACGTACAACCAGGGACCGGTCGGCTTCCAGGCGCTCGGCAGGATCACGGGAGCGGCCACGCGACTGGCCACCTCGGCGTCGATGAGGGCGAGCGTCGCACGGGCACGACACGTGCGGACGCCGCGGCACCGCCCCCGTCCCCGGGTGATGATCGAAGGCGCCCCCTCGACCGTCATCTCCGGTACCAGCGTCCAGCTGTCCGCGCTGCTCGCCAACCAGCGTCCGGGCGTGAGCTGGCGAGCGAGCGCCGGCTCGATAACCCCGAACGGCCTATACACCGCGCCGCATGCTGTGCGCGGGCGGACGGTTCTCATAACGGCGATCGGCAGACGGGCCCGCGATCGCCGCAGGATCACGATCGTCCCGACGCCGAGTGCCCAGGCGGCTCCCTCGGCGCCGCTGGTCGGCGAACAGGCGTCGGCGCAGGCGACGCCGGGGCAGGCCGTGGCGCGGCCGCAGGCGATAATCGTGGACGGCAAACTCATCATGACCACGAGGCTCGGGGCTGCCGGGCAGGCCAGGATGAGCGCCTATGTCGGAGGCAGACGCCTGGGCGGCTGTGTCGTCCAGACACCGGCGAACCGCGCGTTCACCTGCCGTCTGAGCTTCGCGGGAGTCTCGCCGTACGCATCGCTCAGCGTGGTGGCCGGCCTGCGGATGGGCGGCAAGGTCGTGCAGAGCGCGCGGCCGACCGCGCCCGTGCAGCCGATGAGCATGCCGGGGACCGCCGGCGTGAGCTGGGTGCCGACGGCAGCCGCAGCGGGCGCCACGCAGTTCATCTGCAGCCCAGCGCTCCGTCCCGGCGGCCGGCCGACCTAGCGGCGGGCGGTTCTCAGCCGCCCGCGACCGGCAGCACCGGTGTGCACGCAGGGGCGATCTTGTGCAGCGGGTCCAGAGCGTTGAGAACATCCGTGTCGGCGATGTGGTCGTAGGGCGCCGAGAGGTGCTCGCCCTGGTCGAGGATGCATTGCGACTGCAGCAGCGTGTTGGTCACGTTCGCACCGGACAGGAACGCGGAGGTGTACGGGGTGACCACCTCGTCGTTGGCCGACTGGATCACCGTGTACTGGATGCCCGGGACGGTGTCCTTGCCCGCGTTCAGCTTGGTCAGGAAGGCCGACCCGACGTCCTGCTGTTCGCACGCGGGGCAGAGAATCCCGAAGAACGAGCTGGCGCCGAGGAGGTTCGCGAGCGTGAACATCCCGTCCACCGTGGTGCCGTGGTTCGACGGCGAGAGCCCCACCAGCGCGTGAACGTATTTCGCGCCCCCGAGGAACTTCAGGTAGTAGCGAGGCATCATGCCTCCCTGCGAGTGCCCAACGAGATCGACCCTCGCCGCGCCGGTCGCGGCTCGCACCTGAGCGACGAAGCTCGCAAGCTGTTCGGCTGATTTCGCGATGTCGCCGGTGCCGTAGATGCCGAACTGCCCGCTCCCTTCGTAGGAGCCGTAGTTGAGCGCGAACACGCAGTAGCGGTGATTGGAGAGAAGCGGCGAGAGAGCCTGCCAGTTGCCCGACATGTCCTCGAACGTGCCGTGGACGAGGATCACCGGCCGCGGGTGCGCGGCGGGGGGCTTGCACGACCAGTTGTTGGCGCCGGGCGGACTCGCGGTGGGGCTGCTCTGGGCGTAGCCGAGGACTCCGTTGTAGACCACGGGCAGTTCGGCGGCCTGCGATGTGCTCGCCGCGACGGCGCTCCCCAGCGCCGCTGCTGCCGTCAGTGCGATCAGGCGATGACGCATCTCTCAGTTCCTCCCGGTAGATCCGTGTGCGAGCCGAGCTCGATGTCCCCAGGGCCACAGCGGCGCGAGCCGGCCCGGAAAAGCAACATATCTATACCCGCTTTTGTCAGCTTTGAGGCGGCTCGGCCGCGCGCGTCAGGCGCCGGTGGTGAGCACCATGCGGAAGCGCGCCTCGCCGCTGGTCATCCGCTCGTAGGCCTCGGCGGCCTGCTCGAGAGGCCGTGTCTCGATCACCGGACGCACGCCGGCCAGAACGCTGAAGTCGAGCGTGTCCTCGGAGTCGCCCGAGGTGCCCGACGCATGACCGGAGATCGACTTGCTGCCGGGGATCAGCATCGCCGGCGGGACCTTCAGAGGTTCCATCGACGCTCCGAGGACCATGAGGCTGCCGCGGATCCCCAGGCCGCCGGCAACGGCTGCCATCGCCGCCGCGCTCGTGACCGTGGCGAGGATCACCTTCGCCCCGCCGAGCCGCGCCAGCTCCTCGGCGGGGTCCTGGGCGGTGCTGTCTATGTAGTTCCGTGCGCCGAGCTCGCGCGCCAGCTGCTCCTTCTGGCGGCCGCGCGCGATCGCGACGGTGTCGAAGCCGAGCTTCGACGCGAACTGGATCCCCAGGTGGCCCAGTCCGCCGACGCCGAGCACAGCGACGAGGTCGCCGCCGTTCGCGCCGGTGCGCCGCAGCGCGTTGTACGTGGTGAGGCCCGCGCACATCAATGGCGCCGCGTCCTCGGCGGCGAGCTCGTCGGGGATCAGCGCGAGGGCGTTGTGCCTGACGACCACGTAGTCGGCGTAGCCGCCGTCGATCGTGATCCCCGGGATGCCCATGTTCTCGCAGCTCATCGGCTCGCCGTGGCGGCACGGCCGGCAGTGCCCACAGTTGCCGCCGAACCAGCCGACGCCAACGCGCTGGCCGACCTCCCACTCGCGGACGTCGTCTCCGAGCGCCGCAACCATGCCGGCGATCTCGTGACCCGGGACGCGGGGATAGGTGACGCCCGGAAAGTGGCCGTCCTTGATCGCGCTGTCGCCGCCACAGACCCCGCAGGCCTGAACGCGCACGAGCACCTCTCCGCGGCCGGGCTCCGGCACCGCCCGCTCGACCAGCTCGAGGGCGCCTCCGGGCTCGCTCACCTGCACCGCTCGCATGCGAGGCATGGTCGCACTCTATCCCCGGGGCGCTGGCATCCCCGGCGCCGCCTATCGTGGTCGACTCATGTCCTCGGTCCCCTTCTCCGCCTCGCTCGCCAACGACGAGGCGGTCCTGCGTTTCCCGTATGACGAGGGCCTGCGCCAGCTGCTCCGCGCGATCCCGGGACGCCGCTGGGACCCGGTGGAGCGGGCTTGGTGCGTTCCGCTGGACCCGGAGCAGGCGGAGGCCCTGGCGCACCTGCTGGCGAGCCTCCCCGGCGAGCCCGACGTGAGCGAGGAGCTCGCTCACAGGATCCGGCGTCGAAGGGCCAGACGCCGGCGAGAGGAGTGCCTCCTCGACATCGTCCGCCCCGACGAGAACTGGTGGCTGAGCTTGGCCACCGGTGGGCAGTCGGAGGCGGTAGCGGCTCTGCTCGGTCACCCCGAAGCTCGCGAGCTGCCGCAGATCGCTCGCGCGGTCCTGCCGATCGACGAGCATTCCGCGCACCTCCTCGAGACGCTGCGCGCGAGGGGCACGCCGGTGGTCCTCAGCCACGCTGCCCGGCGCGCTCTGCAAGCGCAGGCCGCGAGCACCGGAGAGCACCCGTCGAGCGGGCCAGGCCGCGCATCCGGCGGGGCATCGCCTGCCTACGACATCGAGTTCCGCCGAGACCGTCGCGGTGAGCACTGGATCCTGATTGCGCCCGAGCGGGTTCCCCTCGCGCGCGTGCTTGCCGACCAGGCTGGGCTGCACGCCCTCGCGGGACCGGCCGGGACGCTGGGGCTCGCGGCGATCGAGCACGACGCCGAGCAGTTGAGCGCGCTGCTCGATCAGCTGGAGGACCTCACGGTCGACCCGCGGGTCACCGCGTGGCTGCGCCGGGCAACGACCTGGCGCGGCAACATCGAGGTGGACGGCGCCGGCGAGGTGCCCGTGTTCCTACTGCTCGGCGACGTTGGGCGCCTGCCGCAAGCCCTCCGCGAGCACGCCGCTGTTGCGCCGGGCGGAGCCACCGTCCCGCTCACGATCGACAGCTGGCGGCTGATCGATGGGCAGATCGACGGGTGGCTGAGCGCCGCGGCCAAACGTTGCGTGGCGTCGCTGCTCGACGGCCGGCCGGCACCGCCGGCGGTGCTCGAGGTCTCAGCCGTGCACGAGGAGCCGACGTTCGTGCTCGCGCCCGGCCACGACCCCGCCTCGCTGGAGGAGTTCGCCGCGCTGCGCGGCTCGCTTCCACCCGCGCGCCGGCGCAGCGCGCACGAGCACGCCGCCTTGCCCGCGATCCATGCCGATCCATTCTGCGTGCCTGAGCTCGACTCCCTCCTGACGCGCCGCGGCCTCTGGGTGGACCACGAGGCGCTCGTGCTGCTGCAGGACATCCGGGAGCAGCATGCCCGGGCGGCAGGGCTCGTGGCGCTCTCGGCGGCGACCGATGCGCCGCTGGATATGCCGGCCCTCGGCGGCGAGCTCAAGCCGTTCCAGCGTGCCGGGGTGCGCTACCTCCTTGCGCAGCGGCGCGCCTTTCTCGCCGACGAGCAGGGGCTCGGCAAGACCGTCGAGGCGCTTGCGACGCTCGAGGCGGACGGCGCCTACCCCGCACTGGTCGTGTGTCCGGCCAGCCTCAAGCTGAACTGGCTGCGCGAGGCCGAGCGCTGGCTGCCGGGTCGCGCCGTCCAGTTGCTGGCCGGCAACGGCCGGGGTCAGCCGATCGACCCTGCGGACATCACGATCGTCAACTACGACATCGTCGCCGGGCGCCTTCCCGAGCTGTGCGCGCTCATGCCGCGAGCGCTGGTGCTCGATGAGTCCCACCACTGCAAGAACGCCGCCGCGAAGCGCACACAGGCGGCGCAGCGTCTGTCCGCAGCGGTGCCGCGAGACGGCCTCGTGCTCGCCCTGACCGGCACACCGGTGATCAACCGGCCGGCAGAGCTGATCTCGCAGCTGAGGATCCTCGGGCGCCTGGAGGACTTCGGCTCCGGTGTCCGCTTCGGCCAGCGCTTTCGCGGCCCGGATGCGCACCTCCGCCTGCACTGGCATCTGCGCGCGCGCTGCTTCGCGCGGCGCCTGAAGGTGGACGTCCTGCCACAGCTGCCGGCAAAGACGCGCGCCGTCGTGCCGGTTGAGCTCGACAACGAGGCCGAGTATCGCCTGGCGGAGCGGGACGTCGTCGCGTGGCTTCAGTCCCAGCCGCTCGACCTGCGTGAACTGGACGCGAAGGTCGCGGCGGCGATGCGCGCGGAGCGCCTGGTGCGACTGAACGCGCTCAAGCTGCTCGCCGCGCGCGGCAAGCTTCGCGCGGCCCTGACCTGGATCCACGACTTCTGCTCATCCGGCGAGCGGCTGGTCGTCTTCGCACACCATCGCGAGGTGCAGGAGGCTGTGCTGCAGCGGTTCCCCGGTGCACTGCACCTGCTCGGGAGGGACGGGCCCGCCGCGCGTGACGCAGCCGTCCGTGCGTTCCAGTCAGCTGATCGTGCAGACAACCAGTTGATCGTCTGCTCGATCGAGGTCGCCGGGCAGGGGCTGACGCTGACACGTGCATCGCACGTCGCCTTCCTCGAGCTCGACTGGACGCCGGCAAAGCACGATCAGGCCGAGGATCGCTGCCACCGCATTGGACAGCGCGATGCCGTCAACGCGTCATACCTCCTCGCGGCGGGGACCGTTGACGAGTCGATCTCGACGCTGCTCGAGCGCAAGCGCGCGGTGATCGGCGCGGTGACCGACGGTCGCCGGGAGGACGAGGAGGGAGTTGTGGATGCGCTCGTGCGGGAGCTGCGTGCCGCTCCCTACCGGCATCTCCGCGCCGTCGCCTGATCTCGCCCCGCTCCCCGTGCTCTTTGCCCCGTCCGGCGACCCGGGCACGGCGCTCCGGCGCCGGAGCGCGGCGCTTCCCCGATAATGTCTGCGGCTGGCCGCCGCCGCATCTCGACTCCAGGCGATCTGCAGTGAGCATGGAGCACTGCTCGAGGAACACGCCGCTCAGTCGAGTCCCGCCCCCGCTCCCGGCCCGGCCGCCAAGCGCACATGAGAAGGAACCGATACATCATTCTCCTCGTCGTAGTCGTCGCTTGGGTGACGGTCGCGATCGTGCTGGGCACGGGCAGCCTCTCCGGCGCGCGCACCGCCGTGCCGCCGAGTGGCCCCTCTCCGGCGTGCCTTCCGGCGAGCATCATCCACAGCGCGGCACTCGCCGGAACCTCGGTCGACGTGTCTCCGGCTCCCGACACCGACACGGCCAACCCGCGCACCCAGATCAGCTTCAAGGGAACCCCCGTCACCGAGATCCAGCAGGTCTCGGTCGAGGGCTCGCGTACTGGGCATCACTCGGGGCACCTCGACGGGTACTTCCAGGGAGACGGAGGGAGCTTCGTACCCGACAAGCAGTTCGAGGCAGGCGAGCGTGTTCTCGTGAGGGCACTGCTGGGGGCACCGGGCGCCGAACGCCGGGCCTCCTTCAGCTTCCACATCGCAACGCCCTTCCCCACCACCTCCATCCCGGGCTTCCCCAGCCCGCCGGCGGCGCCCTCCTCGTATCAGAGCTTCGCCACGGCCCCCGAAGTGCATCCGCCGATCCTCGACGTGACGGCCGCCGACGCGGATCCCGCGGCCGGCGACGTGATGATGACGGTCGGCCCAGGTCCCGGCCAGTCCGGTCCGCTGATCTACACCCCCCAGGGGCGGCTGGTCTGGTTCAACCGGCTCGCAGCCGGGACGAACGCGCTGAATCTAAGCGTTCAGCAGTACGAAGGCCAGAGCGTTCTCACCTGGTGGCAGGGCCGCGTGCTGTCGCTCGGCTTCGGCGAAGGCGAAAACATAGTGATGGACGCCAACTACCAGACGGTCGTCAATGTGCGCGCCGGAAATGGCTACCAGACCGACCTGCATGACCTGCGGCTCGCGTCCAACGACGTCGCATACGTCACCGTCTACAACCCCGTTCGCTGCGACCTGGCGCCGGTCGGAGGGGCCCGCAACGGCGCGCTGATGGACACGGCGGTACAGGAGATCGACGTGAAGACCGGGCTCGTGCGCTGGGAGTGGCACAGCCTCGATCACGTCGGTGTGAGCGAGTCGCACGCGCCGGTGCCCACCACCGCGACTCCGTGGGACTACTTCCATCTGAACTCGATCGATCCGCAGCCGAGCGGCAACGTCCTGATCTCAGCGCGCAGCACCTGGGCGTCCTACCAGCTCCACGGCGGGTCCGGCGAGATCCTCTGGCGCCTCGGTGGAACGCGGAGTAGCTTCACGATGGGCCCCGGCGCGGAAGTGGCGTGGCAGCACGATGCGCGCATGCAGCCCGACGGCTCGGTCACGCTGTTCGATGACGGCTCGAACCCACGTGTTCACTACCAGTCCCGCGGGCTGCGCCTGTCGCTGGATACCGCGCATCAGACGGCCCGGGTGCTTCGCGCGTATCCCCATCCCGGTGCTCCCCTCGTCTCCGACAGCCAGGGGAACATGCAGACCCTGCCCGGTGAGAACGTCGTTATCGGCTGGGGATCGGTACCGAGCGTGACAGAGCTCGGAAAGGACGGCGCGCTGCTGTTCGATGCCCATCTGCCTCCCGGCTCCTCCTCCTATCGTGCCTTCCGCTTTCCATGGTCGGGCCATCCGCTGTGGCAGCCCGCCGTGAGCGCGCGCGTGCTCGCGAGCGGAGATTCCACAGCCGTGTTCGCCAGCTGGAACGGCGCGACCGATGTGGCCTCATGGCGGGTGCTCGGCGGCGCGAGCCCGGCGGCGCTCACTGCGCGGGCGACGATGCCCAACAGCGGCTTTGAGAGCTCGATCACGGTGCCCGAAGCCCACGCGTACGTGGCAGTCCAGGCCCTCGGCGCCGCAGGCCAGCTGCTCGCAACCTCCCCGACCGTGGCCG
>JAOPZV010000147.1 GCA_025963935.1 Solirubrobacterales bacterium | reverse complement strand
GCAACGGAGCGGATCCCGCGGTGCGCAGGCGGCTTGCGGGCCGGCCGTTGATCGAGGTGGACCTGCACATGCACACCGACCACTCGCCGGACTGCGCCACGCCTGTGGAGGTGTTGCTCGCCACCGCACGCGAGCAGGGCATCGGGGCGATCGCGGTGACCGATCACAACGAGATCTCCGGCGCTCTGGAGGCGCGCGCCCAGGCGGCTGGACCCGGTGCCCACCCACCCGTCAAGGTGATCGTCGGCGAGGAGGTCAAGACAGCCGGCCAGGGCGAGGTGATCGGGCTGTTCATCGAGGAGAAGATCCCCCGCGGGCTGAGCCTCGAGGAGACGGTCGCTGAGATCAAGCGCCAGGGCGGCATCGTCTACGTCCCGCATCCGTTCGACCGGATGCACGCGGTGCCCGACTACGAGCACCTGCTGAGGATCCTCGATGACGTCGACGCGATCGAGGTCTTCAACCCGCGCGTGGCGATCGGCGCGTTCAACGAGGAGGCCTCGCGCTTCGCCGCCAAGTACCGGATCCCGGCGGGGGCCGGATCGGACTCGCACGTGGCGCAGGGCCTCGGCTCGGTGCGCATCCGGATGCGCGACTTCGACGGGCCGCAGGAGTTCATGCAGTCGCTGCGCGAGGCCGACATCCTCACGCGCCCGTCCTCGCTGCTGTACGTCCAGGCGCTGAAGTTCCTGCAGACGCGCGCCACCCCGCCGTCGGCGCGCCGCGCGAGCAAGGCACGACGTCTGAAGCGCCTCAAGCGAGCGCACGGGAGCGGCGGACGAAGGTAGCGAAAGCGCAACTACTGGTGCACCTTCAAGGACAAGGCGACGCCTCGTCAAATCCCTCGGGGTCGATGACCGTGACCGATGACGAGATCCGCGAGAAGTACCTCGAGCGCGCCATTCGCGAGCTGAACACCCTCACCAGGGAGCTCCAGGCGTGTCCGCACTGCCCGCGAGGCAACCTGATGCCGGTGCTCGGCTCGGGGCACCCGCAGGCGGACATCATGCTGCTCAAGCACTCGCCGATGCCGTCGGAGATCGAGGAGGGCGTCGCCTTCTACGGCCGGGCGGGCAGCGCTCTGATGAAGTCGCTGAAGCGGCTGTCGATCGATCCGCTCGCCGTGTACGGGACGCTCTGCGTGAAGTGCCCGCTGAGCGACGCCTCGCTCGCCGACTTCGCGTGCGTCTCGCGGGTCGTCGAGGAGATCGCCATCGTGCAGCCGAAGATCATCGTGGTGATGGGCGGCGAGGCGCTGAGCGCGCTCGGCGAGATGGACATCCCCCTGGCCCGCCCGCTGGAGGAGAAGCTCGGCGAGGTGCAGCAGCTGACACCCACGATCGACGCGCTCTACGTGCCGAACATCGACGACTCGCTCGACGAGCAGGACGCCAAGCGGGACTTCTGGGCGGCGTTCCGCACGCTCGGCGACTGGTACTCCGCGCAGCCTCCCTACTGAACGACGAGCACGATCTTGCCCAGCTTGCCGCCGGCCTCGAAGCGCTCGTAGGCGGCGGCCGCCTGCTCGAGAGGGAAGGTCGCGGCGACCGGCACGCGCAGCTCCCCGGCGTCGAACAGCGGCAGGACTTCGTGCTCGAGGCGCCGAGCGAGGAGCGCTTTCTCCTCCAGCGAGCGCGCGCGCAGCGTCGAGCCGAAGATACGGGCGCGTTTGCCCATGAGCGCGAGCAGGTTCAGCTCCCCCTTTGCTCCCGCGCCCGCGCCGATCACCGCGAGCCGTCCGCCGACCGCGAGCGAGGAGACATTCTCGGGCAGGTTTCCGGCGCCTACAAGCTCGAGTATCACGTCGAACGGCCCGTGCTCGGCGAAGCCCTCACACTCGATCGCCTCGGCCCCCAGCTCGGCGATCTGCGCTCGCAGCTCCTCGCGGCGCACCGTCGCGGTCGCCCGCGCACCGGTCGCACGGGCGAGCTGGATCGCCGCCGTGCCGACGCCCCCGGCGCCGCCGTGCACGAGCAGATGCTCGCCCGGCCGCAGCTCAGCCTGGGTGATGATCGCGTCCTGGGCGGTGACGAACACCTCGGGCAGCCCGCCCGCTTCCGGCCAGTCGAGCGACTCCGGCACGGGCATGAAGAGGCGCTCGTGCGCAACCGCCAGCTCGGCCTGCGCGCCGCCGCCGACGATCGCCATCACCCGGTCGCCGACCGCGAAGCGTTCGGTGCCCTCGCCGAGGCCGGCCACCTCTCCCGCGAGCTCCATGCCGGGGATGTCCTGGGGCCACCCGGGCGGCGCCGGATATCGGCCGCGGCGCTGGTGCATGTCGGCACCGTTCAAACCGGCCGCACGCACGCGGACCAGCAGCTCCCCCTTTCCCGGCTCCGGGTCGGGATGCTCCTCGATGACGAGCTCCCCCTCGCGGATCGTGATGGCGCGCATCGCCGGAACCCTACTGCCGCTCAAACAGGGCGACGCACTCGATGTGGTGAGTCTGCGGGAACATGTCGACGGGGCGCACGCGCCGCAGAGCCCAGCCCGCCTCGACGAGTTCCGCGGCGTTCGGCGCGAGCGTCGTGGGGTTGCAGGAGACGTAGACGATGCGCTTCGGCGAGGCGTCGATGATGCGGTGCACGACCTTCTTGGAGAGGCCCGCGCGCGGCGGGTCCACGACGACGAGGTCCGGGCGCCCGGCGCGCTCGAGCAGCTCGGGGAGCGCCAGGCGGGTGTCGCCGGCGAAGAATTTCGCCTTCTCGATGCCGTTGCGGCGGGCGCCGGCGATCGCGTCGGCGACGGCGTCCTCGATCAGCTCGATGCCCCACAGCTCGCCGGCCCGCGGCGCGAGCGTCAGCGCGATGGTTCCGATGCCCGAATAGAGGTCGTAGACGCGCTCCCATCCCTCGAGCGCGGCATACTCCGAGACGACCCCGTAGAGCAGCTCGGCCATCTCGGTGTTCGTCTGGAAGAACGCCTCCGCCGAGATACGCAGGTCGAGCTCGCCGAGGTGCTCGGGCAACTCGGCGTCGCCCCAGACCAGCTCCGTCTCGCCGCCCGCGGTCGTCTCCGCGAGGCTGCGCGAGCGCGTCCACAGCACGCCGCTGAGGCTCTCGCCCAGCTCCTCGCTGAGCGCCGCCGCGAGGCCGCCGGCGTCGAGCTCGCCGTCGGTGCTCACCAGCCGGACCTGGATCTTGCCGGTCCGGCGTCCTTCGCGCACGACGAGGTTGCGCAGCAGGGCCCGCCCGTCGGCACCGGGTCCGGTGCGCTCCTCGCGGCCGCGCGGCGCGCCGCCTTCGCGCGGACCGCGGCCGC
>JAOPZV010000139.1 GCA_025963935.1 Solirubrobacterales bacterium | reverse complement strand
GCGATGCGCTCGCGAATGATCGACTTCTCGAGCTTGTCGAACGCGAGCTGAACAGCCGTGCGACGCGCCTTGGCGGCGATCACCTGCTCCTCCGGAGCGGCTTCGGGCGCCATCGGGGCGTAGTGCTCGAGAATCGCCGCCTCGACCGCCTTGGTGGCCTCCTGGCGCTCGAGCTTGTCCTCGACCTGCGTGGCAGCGTCGAGCTGGGCGCCGTGTGAGCCGCGGATCTGCTCGAGCAGATCCTGGTCGACGGGGATCGTCGCGAAGACTTTCTTCTCCTTGCCGACCTTCTCAGCCAGCTCACGCTGTAGCGCGCAGAGCTTCTTGATCTCGGCGTGCGCGATGTCCAGCGCGTCGAGGATCTCGGCCTCGGGAATCTCCTTGGCGCCCGCCTCGACCATCAGGATGGCGTCCTCGGTGCCCGCCACGACCAGGTCGAGTTCCGAGCGGCTCTCCTCTGAGTCGGCGAGGAGGTCCTCCTCGCTGGGGTTCACCACGAAGTTGCCGTCGACCTTGCCGATCCGCACCGCGCCCACGGGCGTGGGGAACGGGATGTCGGAGATCATCACCGCGGTCGACGCGCCGTTCATGGCGAGAATGTCGTACGGGTGGACGTGGTCGATCGAGAGCGGGATCGCCACCAGCTGCGTGTCAAAGCGCCAGTCCTTCGGGAACAGCGGGCGCAGCGGCCGGTCGATCATGCGCGCGGTGAGCGTCGCCTTCTCGCCGGGGCGGCCCTCGCGCTTGAAGAATGATCCGGGGATTTTCCCGGTGGCGTACATGCGCTCCTCGACGTCAACCGTGAGGGGGAGGAAATCCACGTCGCGCACGCTTCCGGCGACGGCGGTCGCCAGGACCATCGTGTCGCCCTGCCGGACGACGACTGAGCCGGAGGCCTGCTTGGCCATTCTGCCGGTCTCGAATGAGATCTCGCTGCCGGCGATCTCCGCGGAGACTCGCGTAACGGCGTCACTACTCATAGTCTCTGCCTTCCTGTTCCGCCCGTCGGTCGGCGGTCCGTTTCTTTTTTCTCATTTTCCGAACCCCCGGAGCTTAGCGGACAGGCATCGAGCGCTCGGACCGCGGCGGCCCGCCGGTGGCCTCCCCGCCCCGGCGTTCCGGGGCCTCGAGGGTCAGGCGCCGGCGCGCTCGCCGCTCGCCTGCGCGAGGCCCTCGCGGAGGAGATCGACGCCCGGCAGCTCGCCCGGCGAGCGCGCCTGATAGCTCCAGCGAATCACAGCGTCGGGCCCCGTGATCACCAGGGCCCGCTGGGGGAAGCCGCCCTCGTGGAGCACGCCGAAGGCGGCGCACGCGGCCCCCTTCGGCTCGAAGTCCGACAGCTGCTCGCTGCTGACGGCGAGCTTCTGCGCGAACGCGCTCTGCGCCCAGCTGGAGTCGCACGAGACGCCATACAGGGCGTCCCCCCGCCCCGCCAGCTCGACGCTCAGCTCCTCATAGAGCTGCAGCTGGTCGGTGCACACGGGGCTGAAGGCGAACGGATAGAAGACCAGGACGCTCGTGCGCCCCTGCAGGTCCTGCTCGGTGAAGCTCCCCCCATCCGCACGCGCGAGCCTGAAGCTCGGCGCCGGCGTGCCCGGGGCGAGGGCCGTCACTACTTGCGGAGGCCGAGCTCTTTGATCAGCGCGCGGTAGCCCTCGAGGTCGCGGCGCTGGAGGTAGGCCAGAAAGCGGCGCCGGCGGCCGACGAGCATCAGCAGCCCGCGGCGCGAGTGGTGGTCCTTGCTCTGCGCCCGCAGGTGCTCGGTCAGGTGGTTGATGCGCTCGGTCAGCAGCGCGATCTGCACCTTGGTGGAGCCCATGTCGTTCTCGTCAGCGCCGAACTTGCTGGCGATCTCGCGCTTGCGCTCGCTGGTGATGGCTGCCATGGGCGGCACGGTAGCAGACAGCACTGGGCGTCAATCGGCCTGGGCGAGCACCCGCGTGCGCTCGACGTCGCGGTGCATCTGCTCGATCAGCGCCTCGGGGCTCTCGAAGCGGCGCTCGCCGCGCAGGCGCTCCAGGAAGTCCAGTCGCAGCTCGCTCCCATACAGGTCGCCTTCGAAGTCGAGCAGGTAGGCCTCCACCAGCTCGCCCCGCCCCGTCTTGAAGGTGGGCCTCACGCCGATGCTGACAGCTGCCGGCCGGTCGTCGGCGAGGCACGCATAGACGCCGTGGCCGGGGCAGGCCATCGCCTCCTCGGGGACGATGTTGGCGGTCGGGAAGCCGAGCTCGCGCCCCCGCTGATCGCCACGGGTGACCTCCCCCGAGAGCTGGAACGGCACGCCGAGCAGCCTGCCCGCCTCGGCGACGTCGCCCGCGAGGAGCAGGCCCCGGATGTGGCTGGAGGAGACGATCTCGCCGTCGACCTCGAGCAGCGGATGCACGACGGTCTCGAAGCGCGTGTCGGCGGCGAGCAGCCGGGAGTCGCCCTGCGCCTTGTGGCCGAAGCGGAAGTTCTCCCCGACCGACACCTGTGTGGCGCCCAGCGCGCCGACGAGCACGTCGCCGATGAACTCCCCGGCAGGGCGGCTCGCGAACTCGGCGTCGAAGGGGACCACGCTCAGCTCCTGCACGCCGAGCGAGGCGATCAGCTGCGCCTTGCGATCGAACGTCGTCAGCAGCTTCGGCGTGTGCTGCGGGGCGACCACGGAGACCGGGTGCGGGTCGAAGGTCAGGACGCTGTCGGAGCCCGCGATGACCTCCCGATGCCCGAGGTGCACGCCGTCGAAGGTGCCGACCGCGACGCGCCGCTCCCTTCCACGCTCGATGTCCGGCAGGCGAGTGACCTTCACGGCCGCACAGACTATTGGCGCAGCATTCCGAGAGCCCGGTCGAGCTCGATCAGCGGAGGGTCCTGCCATGGCTGGCCACGCGGCGGCGGCGGGACTGCGTCGCGGACGTCGAACGGGCCGATCGCCGTGCGCCTCAGCTGCAGGCAGTATGCGTCGCCGAGGTCCGCGATCAGCGAGCGCACATAGGTGCCGGCGCCGCATTCGATCTCATACGCCGCGGTCGCAGGCTCTCCCTCCTGCGCGCCCTCCCGGCGCCACAGCTGCTCGAAGCGATAGACCGTGACGATGCGCTCCGGCATCTCCAGGCGCTCGCCGCGACGAGCGCGCCGGTAGGCGCGCTCCCCTTCAATCTTGACCGCCGAGTGCGCAGGTGGCCGCTGGCGGACCTCGCCGGTGGGCAGCAGCGGTGGATCCTCGGGCAGACGACCGGTCTCGGTGATCTGCCCCTCGGTGTCGCCCGTGCTCGACACGGCCCCGAGCCTCGCAATCGTCTCGTAGCTCTTCGGCAGCTCCATCAGCGCGCGCTGGGACTTGGTGGCCCTCCCCACGAGCACCAGCAGCAGGCCGGTCGCGAACGGGTCGAGGGTGCCCGCGTGACCGGTGCGCAGGCCGCCGAGCGAGCGGCGCACCGCCGCCACGACGTCGTGCGAGGTCATCCCTGCGGGCTTGTCGATCAGCAGGACCCCGTCCATCGCCCGGCGCCGGGATCCGTGTGGCTTGCTGGCCCTGGCCTAGGCCAGGGTCGCCGCCGCGCGGCCGTCGGCCGTCGCGTGCACCTGTTCGGCGATCGCCCCGCGCAGGAAGGAGGTCAGCTCGGACATCTCTAGCGCGGTCGAGAAGCCCGCCGCGCGGCGGTGGCCTCCGCCGCCCTGTGCCCGGGCGATCACCGACACGTCGACGTCGTCGCCGGTTGCGCGCAGGGACACTTTGTGCTGGCCCTTGCGCTCGCCCGCACCGATCTCGCGCACGAGCGCCGCGACCTTCGTGCCGCGCAGCGCGCGCAGGTGGTCGATGATGCCCTCGGAGTGGCTCTCCTCGGCACTCACCCGCTCGAAGTCCGCGGCGCTGAGCACCGACAGGGTCAGCTCGCCCGCGTCGAAGCGCTGGACCTGGGTGAGCGCCAGCGCGAGCAGCGCCATCTTGCCCGGGGGCATGTCCTCGTAGAGGTGGCGGTAGACGGCCGAGACGTCCACACCGGCGTCGATCATCTCGGCCGCCATCACGTGGGCGCGCGGCGAGGTGTTCTCGTACATGAAGCGTCCGGTGTCCGTGATCAGCCCGATGTACAGCGCCTGGGCCACGTCGGCCTCCGGTCGCACCCCGAGGCCGCCCATCAGGTCCCAGATGATCTCCGCCGTGCACGAGGCGCCGGGCACGACGTAGTCGAGCGTGCCAAAGCGCGTGTTGTCGTGATGGTGGTCGATGTTCAGCAGGTGCCTGCCGTCGCGCAGGACGCTCGCCGAGTTGCGGTCGATGTTTCCGCAGTCGAGGAACACGACCGTGCGCTCCGCGGTGTCCGCCGGGGGGGCCTGGATCAGGCCGTCCAGCGGGAACAGGCTGTACTCGTCCGGGAGCGGCAGGTCCTCGGGCGCTATGAACATCGCCGAGTCCTTGCCGAGCGCGCCGAGCAGGCCGTGCAGGCCGACCAGCGAGCCGAGCGCGTCGCCGTCGGGGTTCTCGTGCGTGGCGAGCACGAAGCGGTCGTCCTCGCGGATGCGCTCGAGCACCAGTTCGCGGGTGAGCTCGAGGGTCTGCTGCTCGCTCATGAATCCTCGATCTCCTCGAGCAACGCCTCCACGCGAAGCGCGCGATCGGTCGTGTCGTCGTAGGAGAACTCCAGAGCCGGCGTGCGCTTGAGGCGCAGCTCTGCGGCCAGCCGGCCCTGCAGGAAGCCATGGGCGCTGCGCAGCCCCGCAAGCGTGTCCTCGCGCCTCTCGGGGTCGGAGGGCCCTCCCCCCTCGCCGAGAACGCTCACGTAGACGCGGGCATGGCGTAGGTCTGCGCTGGTCTTGACGTCGGTCACGGTCACGAATCCCACCCGGGGGTCCTTCAGTTCTAGTGTCACCGCATCGCCGATGACCTGGCGAATCGCCTCATCTACCCGACGCATACGTCCCCCGCCGCTCATCCTACGCCTCCCCCGGGCGCCAAGGCCAACGGCGACGGCAGGCTTGCACGGGCGCCGCCCCGCGGGCGCCGCTCCCGCCCATCGATCCGCGACACGGGCATTCCCGGCGGCGTCGCCGGTCAAGAGGAGAGCTCGCGCTCGACCTGGCGCGTCTCATAGGTCTCGAGCACGTCGCCCTCGTGCAGGTCCTGGAAGTTCGCGAGCACGATCCCGCACTCGAAGCCCGCGGCGACCTCGCGCACGTCGTCGTTGAAACGGCGCAGGCTCTCGATCGTCGTGTCGTAGATCACCGTGCCCTCGCGCACGAGGCGAACGTGCGAGCCGCGAGTGACTTTGCCCTCGGTGACGAACGAGCCGGCGATCGTGCCGATCCGCGAGGCTTTGAACAGCTGGCGCACCTCGGCCTGCCCCAGCGACGTCTCCACCTCGGCGGGCTCGAGCATTCCCTGCATCGCCGCGCGCAGCTCCTCGATCGCCCTGTAGATCACCGCGTAGGAGCGGATCTCGACGCCCTCGCGGTCGGCGATCTGGCGCGCGTCGCCGACCGGTCGCACGTTGAAGGCCAGGATCACGCCCTCCGAAGCCGAGGCGAGCATCACGTCGGACTCGTTGATGCCACCGA
>JAOPZV010000054.1 GCA_025963935.1 Solirubrobacterales bacterium | reverse complement strand
CTCGCCGAGGTGCTGGGCGCGGCGGTCGCGGCCGAGCGCGGAGCGGCGGTGCCCGCATGAGCGCCATCGGCGAGAGCCGGCTCCACGCCGACCCCGGCATCGACGCGCACCGCCACCCGCACACCGGCGGGGAGAGCGACGGAGCGCCGGCCGGCAGCGGCGCGACGCCCATGCAGCGCGACCCCGCCACCACGATTTTCGAGAAGGGCGCGCCCGGCCGGCGCGCCTTCGCCTGCCCGGCTCTCGACGTGCCGGACGTTGACCCCGGCGCGCTGCTGCCGGAGCGCTTTCGCCGCTCCGAGGAGCCCCGCCTGCCCGAGGTCTCAGAGCCGGAGATCGTCCGCCACTACGTCGGCCTCTCCAAGCGCAACTTCGATCTCGACTCCGGCTTCTACCCGCTCGGGTCGTGCACCATGAAGCATAACCCCCGGCTGCACGAGCGCGCCGCGGCGCTGTCCGGCCATGCGCGCCTGCACCCCCTGCAGGACGCCGAGCGCTCCCAGGGCGCGCTCGAGCTGATGTGGAACCTTCAGTCGGCGCTCTCCGAGATCTCCGGCCTGCCCCACGTATCGCTGCAGCCCTCCGCCGGCTCCCACGGCGAGCTCGCCGGCGTGCTGCTCACGCGTGCCTACCACGAGGATCGCGGCGAGACGCGGCACAAGGTGCTCACGCCGGACACCGCCCACGGCACCAACCCGGCAACCGTCACGATGGCCGGCCTCGAGGTCGTCAAGCTCGAGACCAACGACGCCGGCGGCATAGACATCGAGGACCTGCGCGCGAAGGCCGACGAGGACGTCGCGTGCCTGATGCTCACCAACCCGAACACGCTCGGCCTGTTCGATCCGAACATCGAGGAGATCGCCGAGATCGTCCACGGGGTGGGGGCGACGCTGTACTACGACGGCGCCAACCTCAACGCCGTGATGGGCCTCTCGCGACCCGGCGACATGGGCTTCGACATCGTGCACTTCAACCTGCACAAGTCCTTCACCCAGCCGCACGGCGGGGGCGGGCCGGGGTCGGGCCCGATCGCCGTCTCCGAGCGCGTCGCCCCGTTCCTGCCGGTGCCGGTCGTCGCCCGTCGTGACGGCGCGGGAAGCGACGGCGCGCCGAGCTACTTCCTCGACCACCACCGGCCGAAGTCGATCGGACGGCTGCGCGGCTTCCACGGCAACTACGGCTGCTTCGTGCGCGCCTACGCCTACATCTGCTCGCTCGGCGGCGACGGCCTGCGCGACGCCTCCGAGACCGCCGTGCTGAACGCCAACTACCTGCTCGCCCGGCTGCAGAACATCAGCGAGCCGCCGGTCGCCGAGCACCTGCCGCTCGCCTACGGCGATCTGTGCATGCACGAGTTCGTGCTGTCCGGCGGCCCGATGAAGCGCGCGCTGCAGATCAAGACGCTCGACCTCGCCAAGCGGCTCCTCGACTACGGCTTTCACCCGCCGACCGTCTACTTCCCGCTGCTCGTCGACGAGGCACTGATGGTCGAGCCGACCGAGACGGAGACCAAGGAGACGCTTGACGCGTTCGCCGAGGCGATCGCCGCGATCCTCGCCGAGGCGGCCGAGGACCCGCAGATCGCCGCCAACGCGCCGTACACCACACCGGTGCGCCGGCTGGACGAGGTGGCCGCCGCCAAGAGGCCGGTCATCAGGCAGGCCCTCTAGCGGTGCCCTGACGTGCGCATCTTCTCGGGGATCCAGCCCACCGGGCGCAAGCACCTCGGCAACTACATCGGCGCGATCTCCCAGTACGTCTCCAGCCAGGAGCGCGGCGAGGGGATCTTCTGCATCGTCGACCTGCATGCGGTCACGGTCGCATACGAGCCCGCCGAGCTGCGCGAGCGCCTCTATGACACGACGGCGATCCTGCTCGCCGCCGGCCTCGACCCGTCCCGCTGCACGATCTTCCGCCAGAGCGACGTCGCCGAGCACACCGAGCTGACGTGGCTGCTGTCGAGCGTCACCGAGCTCGGACGCCTGCAGCGCATGCACCAGTTTCGCGACAAGGAGCTCGCCCAGCGCGAGCTCGTCTCGGCGGGTCTGCTGCTGTACCCCGTCCTGCAGGCCGCCGACGTGCTCGCCTACCGCGCCCAGGAGGTGCCGGTCGGCGAGGACCAGCGCGAGCACCTCGAGCTGATGCGCGACATCGCCCGGCGCTTCAACGCCCGCTACGGCGACGGGCAGGAAGTGCTCGTGGTGCCCGAGCACCGCATCCCCGCCGTCGGGGCCCGGATCATGGACCTGCAGGACCCGACGCGCAAGATGTCCACCAGCGGGAGCGGCGAGTCCGGCACGGTGTACGTGCTGGACGAGCCCAAGGCGATCGAGAAGAAGCTTGCCAGCGCGGTCACCGACTCCGGCAGCGAGGTGCGCCGCTCGCCCGAGAAGCCCGGCATCTCCAACCTGATCGAGATCCTCGCCGCGGTGCGCGATGCCGACCCGGCCGCCGTCGAGGCCGAGTTCGCCGACGCCCGCTATGGCGAGTTCAAGGCCGCCGTCGCGCAGGACGTCGTCGCCTACCTGGCGCCGGTTCGGGAGCGCTACGAGCAGCTGCGCGCAGACGTTCCCGCGCTCGAGGCGATCCTCGACGACGGCGCAGGACGCGCGCGGGTGATCGCCTCGGACACGCTCGCCGACGTCCGTGATCGGATGGGCGTCGGCGCTCCCCGCGCAGCGCGTGCTGGACGCCCGTCGGGCGCTGTCGATACCGTGCCGGGATGAGCTGCGCACCGGGACCCTCAGACGATGGGCAGGTGACGATCGCGACCCTCGAGCTGGACCTCGACGTCTTCAGCGGCCCGTTCGACCTGCTGCTCACGCTCGTGCTGCGCCAGGAGGTGGACCTCCTCGAGCTGGCGCTCGCCGACGTGGTGCTCGCCTACCTCGACCACCTCGACCAGCGCGGTGAGCTGGATCTCGAGACCGCCACCGAGTTCATCGTGCTGATCGCCGCGCTGCTGGAGCTGAAGTCGCGCTTGATGCTCTCCGGTGAGGACGACGAGCTGCTCGACATCGAGCCCGAGCAGGCCGCCGAGGAGCTGCTCGCGCGGATGCTCGATGCCCGCCGCTTCCGCTCGGCCTCGGCCCACCTGCGAGAGCTCCTCGCGCGCGAGCATGGCGTGCGCTTCCGCACGGCCCCGCCGCCGCCCGGCCTGCGCCGCTCCGTCGTGCAGCCGCCCGCCGGGTCCCAGGACCCGCAGCGGCTGGGGGAGGCGATGGGCCGGCTGCTGCTCATGCCTCCCGAGATCAACGTGCTGCACATCGCCGTGCCGCGCATCACCGTCAGCGAGCGGCTGGCGCACCTGCGCGCGCTGCTGCGGCAGGGCAGCTTCAGCCTCGAGGATGCGGTCGGCGACGCCGACCGCATGACGGTCGCCGTGACGCTGTTCGCGCTGCTCGAGCTCTACAAACTCGGCGAGGCCGACTGGGAGCAGCCGGAGAGCTTCGGCGACGTCTCGATTCACGCCGCCGCGCCGCGCACCTCAACGCCGCCGCTGGCGCTCGCCGGTGGCTCACGGGCTCAGCGGTGAGCGCCGGCGACGCCTCCGGGAACGCGGTGCCGTTCGCGCCTGGCGCGAGCGAGCCGGACGAGGTGGCCGCGGGCTCACTCGCGCGCACGCTGGAGGCGCTGCTGTTCCTGTCCGCCGACCCGATCAGCGCCGGTGAGCTCGCCGACGCCACGCAGGAGGACGAGGCGGCGGTCCTCGCCTCGCTCGCCTCGCTCGCCGCGCAGTACGCGCCTGGACGGAGGGGGATCCGGCTGCGCGAGCTCGGGGGCGGCTGGACGTTCACGAGCGACCCCGATGCCGAGGAGGCCGCCCGGCGACTGCTCAGCCGCCCGCGCCTGGCAACGCTCACCCCGGCGCAGGCCGAGACGCTCGCGATCGTCGCCTACCTGCAGCCGATCTCTCGCCCGGAGATCACCCGCATCCGCGGCGTGAGCGCCGACTCGGCCACCGCCACGCTGCTCGAGCGCGGGCTGATCGAGGAGGCAGGGCACTCGCAGTTCGGCGCGGTCCTATACCGCACCGGCGTCGAGTTCCTGAAGCTGTTCGGGCTGCGCACGCTCGACGAGCTGCCCGACGTCTCAGAGTGGGACCCCAGCCCCGAGGAGCACGCCGAGCTGCGCGAGCGGCTGCTGCGCGCCGGCGAGGCCCGCGCGAGCGCCGGCGAGCGCTAGGACGCCGCGGCAGCGAGCTGGCCGCAGGCGGCGTCTATGTCGCGCCCGCGGGTCAGGCGGACGGTAGCCGGGACGCCGTGCGCATGCAGTGCGTCGCGGAACGCAGCGATCGACTCCCGCGTGGAGCAGGTGAACCGGTCCCGCCCATCCGAGGAGGTGGGGTTGTAGGGGATCAGGTTGACCTTGAAGATCGACCCCTCGTGCGCGCCGCGGGCGGCCAGCAGGCGCGCAAGCATCAGCGCCTGCTCGTAGCGGTCGTTGATGCCCGCGAGCATCACGTACTCGACGAACACGCGCCTGCGGCGGCGCTCGTAGAAGGCGCGGCAGGCCTCGATCACGTCGCTGAGCGCGAAGCGGTCGTTGACCGGCATGAGCTCCGAGCGCAGCGCTTCGTCTGCCGCGTGCAGCGACAGCGCCAGGCGCACCGGCATGTCCTGCTCCGCGAGCCGCTCGATGCCGGGGATCCAGCCGACCGTCGAGATCGTGATGCGGCGGTGCGTGACGCCCAGGTCGGGCAGGCGCTCGCACGCCCCGAGGACGTTCTCGAGGTTCAGCATCGGCTCGCCCATGCCCATGAACACGCAGTGGTCGATCGGTTCGATGCGGCGAAAATGCAGCGCCTGGTCGACGATCTCAGAGACGCTCAGGTTGCGCGCGAAGCGCATCGCGCCGGTCGCGCAGAACGTGCATGTCAGCGGGCAGCCCGACTGCGATGAGACGCAGATCGATCGCCGGCCGCCCGTGATCTCGCCCGGGGGGTTGCGGAAGCGCATCAGCACAGCCTCCAGCGGGCGGCCGTCCGCCGTCGCGAACAGCGCCTTGACGGTGCCGTCGCTCGACTGGGATTCGCGCTCGAGTGTCAGGCTCGAGAACGGCAGCTCGCGCGCGAGCTCCTCGCGCAGGGCGCCCGGAAGATTGGTCATCTGCTCGTAGCCGCTCGCGCCGCGAGCTGCCCACGCCCACACCTGAGAGGCGCGGAAGCGGGGCTCGCCGCGGTCGGCGAGGGTCTTGTCGAGCAGCTGGAGGTCCATGGTCGTGCGGCGGTGCAGGCGCTGCCCCGCCGGCATCCTATGGTTGCAGCACATGAGCCTCTGCCCGGAGCCGTTGCAGCACATCGGTCTTTGCCCGGAGCGCAGGCGATGCGCCTAGCCAAGTATCTCGCACACGCGGGCGTCGCCTCCAGGCGCGCGGCCGAGGAGGTGATCGCCGCCGGACGCGTGACGGTCGAGGGCGAGACGGTCACCGACCCCGCTCGCGACGTGCAGCCGGGGGCGCGCGTCAGCGTCGATGGCCTCGCGCTGGACGGCCCCGAGCCGCGCGTGGTGTTCGCCCTCAACAAGCCCGTCGGCGTGCTGTCGACCGCGCGCGACACGCACGGACGCCGCACGGTCCTCGACCTGGTTCCAGCGGACGGCCTGCGCCTGTATCCGGTGGGCCGGCTGGACGCCGACTCGAGCGGCCTGATCCTGCTGACCAACGACGGCGAGCTCGCCAACCGACTGACCCACCCCCGTTTCGAGGTGCCGAAGACCTACCGCGCGAGGCTCGGCGGCGGACCCGTATCGGAGGGGACGCTGCGCGCCCTGCGCGGCGGCGTGCAGCTCGAGGACGGACGGACCGCGCCGGCCCGGGTGCGGCGCATCGGCCCCGGTCAGATCGAGATCACCATCCACGAGGGCCGCAACCGGCAGATCAGACGGATGGGCGAGGCGGTCGGGCACCCGGTACTCGAGCTGGCACGCACCGGCTTCGGGGGGCTGGCGCTCGACGGGCTCGCCGACGGCGCCCACCGGCGCCTTCGCCCGGCCGAGGTCGAGCGCCTGCTCGCGCTCTGACAGAATCGCCGCCCATGCGACTCTTCGCCCTGCGGGGCGCCATCAGCGTCACCCGCAACGACGCCGAGGACATCCTCGAGGCGACGAGCGAGCTGATGAAGGCGGTGATGCAGCGCAACAGCCTCACGCCGGGGGACGTCGTCAGCTGCATATTCACCGCCACCAACGACCTCAATGCCGAGTTTCCCGCCGTCGCGGCGCGGGCGCTCGGCTTCGAGCGGGTGCCGCTCCTGTGCGCGCAGGAGATCCCCGTGCCGCGATCGATGCCGCACGTGATCCGCGTGATGATCCACTACTACGCCGAGGACCAGCACGAGCCGGCGCACGTGTACCTCGGCGATGCGCGAGCCTTGCGAGCCGACCTCGACGCGGCACAATAGGCCGATGGCGATCGAGTTCTCAGAGCGGATCCGGCGCATGCCGGTCTATCCCGTCGCCGGCGGCTACGCCGATGAGGCGCCACTCGTGCGGCTCGCGAGCAACGAGTCGCCCTACCCGCCGCTGCAGGAGGTTCGCGACGCGATCTCGCGCGCCCTGCCGTCGCTGAACCGCTACCCCGACCCGTCCAACTCGCTCCTGCGCCGCCGCCTGAGCGAGCGCTACGACGTACCCGCCTCGCGGATAGCGATCGGCAACGGCTCCTGCGACATCCTGCTCGCCGCCGGCGAGGCGCTGCTCGAGCCAGGCGCGGAGCTCGTCCACGCCTGGCCGTCGTTCTCCGTCTACCCCCACCTCAGCGCCGCCTCCGGGGCCCGCGCGGTGACGGTCCCGCTCGATCTCTCAGAGCGCCACGACCTCGACGCGATGCTCGCCAAGATCACCGCCGCCACGCGGCTCGTGGTCGTGTGCAACCCGAACAACCCGACCAGCACCGCCCTGCCGCTCGCAGACATCGCGCGCTTCCTTGCCGAGGTTCCACCCGAGGTCTGTGTGATCGTCGACGAGGCCTACTGCGAGTTCAACCTGCTCGAGGACCCCGACGCCTCGATCGAGCTGCTCGACGCGCACCCCAACCTCGCGCTGCTGCGCACCTTCTCCAAGGTTCACGGCCTGTGCGGGCTGCGCGTCGGGTTCGCGCTGTGCGGGTCCGAGGAGCTGCCGCGCGCGCTCGACCAGGTCCGCCAGCCGTTCTTCTGCAACGCGCTCGCGCAGGCGGCCGCCCTGGAGGCGCTCGCCCACCAGGACGCCGTCATCGACCGTGTCGCGCTGACCGTCGCCGAGCGCAACTCGGTCGGCGAGCGGCTCGCCGCGCTGGGGATCGAGACCGCCGAGTCGCAGGCCAACTTCTGCTGGCTGCACCTCGGCTCCGAGCACGACGAGACCGAGGTCATGCGCGGTCTGCAGGAGCGCGGCGTGCTCGTGCGGGCCGGCCGGGCCCTCGGATCGCAGACGCCCGCCCTGCGTGTCACCTACGGGCTGCCCGAGGACAACGATCGCTTTCTCGCTGCGCTCGCCGAGGTGCTGCAGCCGGCACCAGCGCGCTGAGCGCCACCGCGCGGTGAGACCGGCCGCGTGGCGCGCCATTCGGATGGCCTCGCCGGATTGTCGCCCATCCCTCGACGGCAAGACGGTTCTCTGCTACAAACCTGACAGACGACCAATGAGCACATCGGCCTGCACATCACCCCGCATCCCTGCCGCGCACGCCGGCTGGTCGTCCTTCTACGCCTGGCGATTTATCTAGGCGCTCCGGCCCAGGCCCGTTCGTGAGCGGGTCCGCGCAGCCGCAACGGGTCCCTCGCGGACCAAGCGCCATTCCCGCGGGTGCTCCAGATCCCGCCCTCACGGCTCACCGCCGGTGAGCAGCCCATCTAACATGCCCAGGCGTCAGTGAAAGGATGAGTCGATGATGATTGTCATGAGAGAGACGGCCACCGAGGAGGAGGTGGATGCCGTCGTCGCGAAGATCGAGCGGGCGGGCGCTCGCGCGCATCGCAGCTCCGGCGCGCGCGTCACCGTGATCGGGGCGATCGGCGACGTGGAGCAGGATGCCGACGTCGAGAGCCTCGGCCTCGAGGGACAGCCCGGCGTCGACCGCGTCGTGCCGATCCTTAAGCCCTACAAGCTCGCCTCGGCGCAGATCACGCACGGCGTCCGCTCGGTGCTCGACATCGACGGACGCAAGGTCGGCGGGGAGAACTTCGCGCTGATCGCCGGTCCGTGCACGGTCGAGTCGCGGGCGCAGATGCTCGACACCGCGCGCGTCGTTCGCGACGCCGGTGCGACGCTCCTGCGCGGCGGCGCCTACAAGCCGCGGACCTCCCCCTATGCATTCCAGGGTCTCGGACAGGAGGGCCTGCGGCTGCTCGCCGAGGCGAAGGCCGAGACCGGGCTGCCGATCGTCACCGAGCTGATGGACATCAGCGACATGGACGCCGTGCTCGAGGTGGCCGACGTCGTGCAGATTGGCGCGCGCAACATGCAGAACTACCCGCTGCTCACGGAGGTCGGCCGCGCGGGGCGCCCCGCGCTGCTGAAGCGCGGGCTCTCCTCGACGCTCGACGAGCTGCTGATGGCCGCCGAGTACATCCTCAAGGAGGGCAACCCCGACGTGATGCTCTGCGAGCGGGGCATCCGCACGTTCGAGACCGCCTACCGCTTCACGCTCGACCTGATGGCCGTCCCGGTCCTCAAGGAGCTCAGCCACCTGCCGGTGATCGTCGACCCGAGCCACGCCGCTGGCCGGCGTGACCTCGTGCTGCCGCTGTCGCTGGCCGCTGCCGCGGTGGGCGCCGACGGCATCATCGTCGA
>JAOPZV010000053.1 GCA_025963935.1 Solirubrobacterales bacterium | reverse complement strand
CGGGCGATCTTCGCGGCGGGGGCCCTCGCGGATGGTGTGACGGTGCACCCGTATGGCGGGAAGAGCAACCCGGCGGTCAGCGCTGAAGGGCATCGTGAACGCGCGGTGCAGGCGCACAACGAGACGGGGCTACCGGTGTATGTCACCGAGATCGGCTGGCCGACGGCCGTTGGGCAGCCCCCGACAGGCGACAGCCTGCAATGGACCGAAGCGCAGCAGGCCAGCAACATCGTCGGCTTCGTCCACTGGGCCAGAGAAACCAAATACGTCGCAATGGTCGTCATCTTCAACTTTGTGGACTACGGCACGAACAACTGGTACGGCATCGAGCGCAGAGACCGGACGCACAAGCTCGCCTTCGCAGCCCTCGCAGGGGCCTAGGGAGCGACGAGAATAAGACCGCCCCGGCGCCCCCACGCCCAAGGGCCGTAAGGCTGTGCGTGGTGAACAACCGGGGGTGGGGACCGTCGGGGTTGCGCTCCGCTGGCCCCAGATCGGAACTTACCCGACCCCATCCGCGCCGTAACGTTGATGGTCTAACGGGCCGCCGGCCGGCCCAAGCGCGAGAGGTGAGAGGGGCGGCGGCCGTGTCAGGCGGCCGACGTTGCCGAGGCGCTGGCCTCTGCCCGACGTCCCTTGGTCCAAGCCGTGTGGGCGAGCAGCGCTGATCCCGCATAGAGCGCCAGGGCGTTGACCGTGTGCAGGAAGCCGATCCACGGGACGGAGGTGGAGACGACGCCCAGGACGAACTGCAGGATGCCGAGCAGGAGGACCGCTGCCGACCATCTCACGTTGTTCCGGCCGAGCCGCCCTACGAGGGCCACGATCAGCAGCGCAAGCATGACAACCAGGATCACGCTGCCGAGGGCGCTGTGCGCGTTGAAGCCGTCCTCGATCGCCTTCTTCGCGACGGGCGTGTGTTCGGCTTTGTTGATCGCCTCGAACGCCCCGTAACCGGCGAGGCCGACCTGCACGACGATCGCAGCGAACAGAATCGAGGTCAACCAGCGGAATGCGGCGGGCATCGGCGGCAGCCTACCCGACGGGGCGGCGCCTCCCGGTGGAGCCCGCGTGCTCCTCGCGGGCTCATCCGGTGATGATCGTCCCGAACTCCTGTGTGTAGATGGCCCCCGCCTGCCCGTGTGCGAGCGAAGCTGGAGGCCTGGCGGAGACGCCCACGGCAGTGTCGTGGTAGCTCGGATCGAGGATGTTCTGCCGGTGGTCGGGGGACGCCATCCAGGCGGCCACGATCGCGCGCGGGGTGGCGAGCCATAGCGTGCCCCAGCCGATGTTCTCACCGAGTTCGTAGCCCACGCGGCTGCTGTAGACGTAGCCGCCGGCGCGCATGCGGCTAAGCGGCGAGCCGCCTCGCAGCCCCGTGTGCCCGATGTAGTCGCCGACTGACATTTCGCGCGAGTGGCCCTGCGCCGCGATCTCGAGCCGGCCGTTCTGCCGCAACGGGCTCTCGCCATGCACGGCGCGTTCCCGATTGACAAGGCAGAGGGTGGCCGCACGGATGCGCGCGAGGTCCGATCCGTTTGGCGGCAGGTCGGCGTCCCCGCACGCGCTGCTCGCGGGAGGGGCCGGCGCGCGGTGCGACGCGTGCCACCTGGCCGGTCGATGGGAGCGTCCGCGCGATCTGAGGCGATGGTGCCGCCGGTGATGCCTGGCGCCCGTGTGGCGGGCACCGGCTCGCCTGTGGCAGCTCGCCCTGCGGCGGACTGGGCGGCCGCGATGCTTGTGGCGGCCGCCCGCACGGAAGCTGCTGGCTCTCGCGCAGCGCACCGAGCGCACGCCGGCGCCTCGCCGGTGCCCGACCTTGCTGTGGGACTTGGCACGGGCGTGGGCGAACGCCTCCGAGAGCGGGGCGAAGGCGCAAAGCAGCGCGGAGAGTGCGGCTACGAGAGCCAGCCTGGCGGAAGTCACGTTTCGGTTAGGAGTGCTGTCGCACGCGGCGATGGGCACGCCGGGGGAGTCTCCCCAGCCGGCCGGATGGCACTAATCGGGTGGCCTCCGTTACTGCTGTCGAGGCGGTCGTCACGATCATCCTGGGCATGGGTCTCCCTTGTGAGATGTGGCGGTCTGTCCGGATCGCCGAGCGGCCCACTGTCGCGCCCCGTCTACGCGGGACCCCCTCAATCGTGCTCGTGCGGCCGCGAGCGAGCGTCAGGCTAGCGCAAGACGCCCGCCTTCGGAGCCGCCTGCTCAGCAGAGCCCGGACTCTGCGAGAAAAGCCGGAGCAGCCGCCCGAGGCCTCGGCACCCTGGACAGAGATCAGCCAGGAGTCGCCGGTCGCAGGTGCATCATCGCGACGCCGTACTGCTCGGCCAGACGCTCGGCGATCAGGGAGCGATGACACGCCTGTGGATCGCGCTCGACGCACAGCAGAGCCGATTTTCGGTCGTTCGGAAGCCGTTCGAGGATGGCGCCGAGGTCGACGGCATCGAGGATCTCCGCGATGTAGCGCGCCCGGTACTCCGGCGCCAGTACGGCGCGGGTGCGCTTGCCGACACCCTGGCGGGCATCCTCGCGGTACTGAAGCTCGCGAAGCTCGGTCGTCGGCGCGAGCTCCTTGTGGTGCTCGTAGGCGATCCGCGCCTCCCGCAGGGCGGCCTGGAGCCGCAAGGAGTTCGCCCACGCGTACTGGCTGCCCCGCACCCCGCGACGCTGCCGCACATCGAGCACGAGCCCCACGTCCGCCCGGTCAAGGGTCTCCATGAAGCTCTGTAGGGAGAAGCCATAGACGCCGATCGTCGCGACGGTGGGCACAGCGTCGATCGTAGGGCCGCTCAACCGTCGCTCGCGACGGTCACCCGTGCTGTGTCAGGACATTTGCAACAAATGCTACGATTTACAGCATGGTCCCCGGGGGGCTTGAAGCAGTCTCACGTCACACGGATGACAGGGTTCGGCGGGTTGAACGTGCATTGGTGCGTGCGCAAGAACTTGTAGACCGGAAGCCGACGGGACGGGCAGCCTTGTCGTGGCACATCGAAGCGACGCACGTGGGTGACCTCTCGGTGCTCGCTCTGTTGCTACAGCGCGAGCCTCCCACGGGTCCGAGTCTGAGCCGTTCCCGCCCCGCCTGAACCAGCGAGATCCGGGCGGCGAACTCTGCTGCCTACTCGATCGTGACGTCGCTCAAACGACGGCTCAAACCAGACCTCGAGCGTGCCGCCCAAGCGAAACCTCTGCCCTGGAGGCCACCCAGCAGGCCGTGACGACCAGGGTCGCCACGGCCAACCAGGCGAGGGATATGAGAGTGAGAAGGAGCATCAGGAAACTGCATCCACTGCTTGCTACCGCACCGATGCTCCTATAAAACGAGTCTGTCCGGAGTGGCCGCGGGTCCAAAGTTCGCAACGGAGATTTGGACATCGGGCTCCCAGCTTGAGGCCAGACACCGGCGCCCCCGAACTGCGCGCACCGGGGGATGGCAACCGATGACCCGTCGCGGTGGCGGCTCCCGGGCCGGTCAGCAAGCGAGCGGCCCGGGAGCCTGCTGGGTTGCGTAGGGGCCAGCCCCCCGGACCCCACGCCTCAACATGGTTCGCTACATCGCGGTCCGGAGGCATGGGCGGCTGTCCAAGTGTGCCCCCGGAGCTCTTTGACGTTTGCGCACCGTGCGCCGGGCTGCCGAATGCCGAAACGCCGTGTTTACGGGCTGAAGCAGTACGCGCCCGGGCCGATTCGAACGGCCGACCTCTCGCTCCGGAGGCGAGCGCTCTATCCACTGAGCTACGGGCGCAGAAGGCCCGAGTCTATTGAGTTGCGGCCCTGCGCCGGCTGAGGAGACACCGCCGGGGGACAGCTGCAGCTCACCGCGGTGCTCACGCCGACGGGAAGGGCGTCCGCGGTGCCGAGCTGCCCGTCCTCGACCTGGTGGTCGGCCCGCTGGACCTGCAGCTGTTCGGGCTGGTCGTCGATCTCCAGAAGGTTCTCCTGAACGTTGTTGCAACGCCCGGTGGCGGCGCACTCGGCGACCTGTTCTGCAAACTGTCCGTCTGAGGCGGCGTGGCGGCGGGGAGGCGCGATGCCCCCGTCGCCACCGCTGCGCCGGGTGGCGGGCCAGCGTCCAGGGAGCGGCCTGCGCCGCTACCGTAGCGCCATGGACCTGTCGCTGTTCTTCCTCGGCACAGCCGGCTCGGTGCCGAGCGCCCGGCGCGGGCTTCCGGCGCTGCTGTTGCGCCGCGGAGGGGACCGCCTGCTGTTCGACTGCGGCGAAGGCACTCAGCGCCAGCTCCTGCGGTCCGTGGGGCTGGTGGACCTCGACTGCGTGTTCATCACGCACTTCCACGCCGACCACTGGCTCGGGCTGCCGGGGATGCTGAAGTCCTTCGGGCTTCGCGAGCGCAGCGAGCCGCTGACCATCTACGGGCCGCGCGGGCTGAAGGAGCTGATGGACGTGATGCGGGTCGTCTACGGCCGTCTTCCCTACGGCCTCAGCGTCGTCGAGCTCGAGCCTGCGCAGCGCGTGGAGCGCGACGGGTACGCGATCACGGCTGTCCCCGTGCGCCACCGCGGCGACGCGTCGTTTGGGTATGCCCTCGTCGAGCAGCCAAGGCCGGGCCATCTCGACGCGCGCCTCGCCGAGCAGCTGGGGGTTACGCCGGGGCCGGACTTCGGGAGGCTCCAACGCGGCGAGACGGTCGGAGGCATTAGGCCCGAGCAGGTGATGGGAGAGATTCGCGAGGGCCGCAAGATCGTCCTGTCGGGAGACACCGCGCCGTGTGAGCCGCTCGCGATCGCCGCTCACCGGGCCGATCTGCTGGTGCACGAGGCCACGTTCGCCGAGGAGGAGATCGACCGCGCGCGCCAGACGTCGCACAGCACAGCTCGGCAGGCCGCCGAGCTCGCCCGCGACGCCGAGGTGCGGATGCTCGCCCTCACGCACTTCTCGAGCCGCTACGCCGGCGGGGAGCTGCGCGACGAGGCCCGCGCGGTGTTCGCGGCGACCGAGGCGCCGCGCGACTTCGACACGATCGAGGTGCCGTTTCCGGAGCGGGGGAAGCCCACGCTGGAGCGCTGGTCCGAGCGCCAGGCGCGGGAGCGCGGACGGGACGGCGAGCTCGCATCGCCGCCCGAGCCCGTCGCTTCTCCCTGATACATTCCCCGTGCTCCTTTAACCCGGTCCTGCGAGGCCAGGAAGGAAACGATGGACAGCAACGAGAAGGTGGTCCTCCACGAGGAGGACGTGCGGCGGGCGCTCACCCGCATCGCACACGAGATCGTCGAGCGCAACCCCCGCGAGCCGGTTCCGGCGATCGTCGGTATCCATCGCCGCGGCGCCTTTCTCGCGCAGCGGCTTCATGTGCTGCTGGAGGATCTGCTCGACGGCGAGGTGCCCCTTGGCGACCTCGACATCGGCTTCTATCGCGACGACGTTGCCAGCAGGCCCGATGCCCCCGTGCTGCACGCCTCGCACATCGACTTCGACATAACCGGGCGCACCGTCGTGATCGTCGACGACGTGCTGTTCACGGGGCGCACCGTGCGGGCGGCCATCGAGGCGCTGTTCGCCTACGGCCGCCCGGACCGCGTCCAGCTGGCGGTGCTCGCCGACCGCGGTCACCGCGAGCTGCCGATCCGCCCCGACTATGTCGGCAAGAACCTGCCGACGTCGCGGGGGGAGCACGTGCACGTGCGCCTGACCGAGCTCGACGGGATCGACGAGATCGCGATCGCCGGCGGGGCCGGGCCACTCGAGCGCACGGTGCTGGAGAGCTCCGCATGAGGCATCTGCTGTCGATCGAGGATCTCGATCGCGCCGCGATCGAACGGATCGTCGCGCAGGCCGAGCGTTTCTCCGAGGTCTCAGACCGCGAGATCAAGAAGGTGCCCGCGCTGCGCGGCCGCATGGTGCTGAACCTCTTCTACGAGGCGTCCACCCGTACCCGCAGCTCCTTCGAGCTGGCGGCCAAGCGGCTGT
>JAOPZV010000047.1 GCA_025963935.1 Solirubrobacterales bacterium | reverse complement strand
AGCGCATCGACGTCCTTCGGGAAGCAGCTGCCGCCGAAGCCGATGCCGGCCTGCAGGAACTTCGCACCGATGCGGTCGTCGAGCCCCATCCCCCGGGCGACCTCCACGACGTCTGCTCCCGTCTCCTCGCAGACGTTCGCGATCTCGTTGATGAACGAGATCTTCGTCGCGAGGAACGCGTTGGAGGCGAGCTTCACCATCTCCGCGCTGGCCACGTCGGTGCGCACGAGCGGGGCACCGAGCGGCGCGTAGAGCTCGACGACGGCGTCGCCGGCCCAGTTCCCGTCGTCGCCCACGACCACCCGGTCGGGGTGCAGGAAGTCGTTCACGGCGGAGCCCTCCTTGAGGAACTCCGGGCAGGAGACATATCCGAGCCCGTCCTTGCCCTGCTCGCCGAAGGCGCGTGCGAGCGACGTCCCGGTGCCGCAGGGAACTGTCGACTTCATCACGAGCGCGTGCTCCGCGGAGGCAGGTAGCCCATCCACGACGGCGTGCACCGCGGACAGATCGGCGTCGCCGGAGTACGTCGGCGGGGTTCCCACGGCGACGAACAGCAGCCGCGCGTGCTCCAGCGCGCCATCGAGCTCGGTGGAGAAGTGCAGGCGCGCCTTGTTGCGCGCCAGCAGCTCCTCGAGGCCCGGCTCGTAGATCGGCACCTCGCCGCGCTTCAGGCGCTCGACCTTCTCGGCGTCGATGTCCACGCACCACACGTCGCTGCCGAGCTCCGCGAAGCCGGCGGCGGTGACCAGCCCCACGTAGCCGGTGCCGATGACTCCGATTGGCTGGCGGTCGGCGCTCATGAGGCGGGGAAGGCTAGTAGGTGAGGGGTGGCGGCGAGCTGTCTGGCCGGCGGCAGACGCGTCACGAGCCGCTAGGCAACAGCCGGAAAACCGGATGCTTGGCGGCCACTCGCCGCAGCTCATCCTCGGGCGAGTCAGGCCCCATTCCGTCGAAGAACACGCCCACCTCGGCCTTCCACCGCTTCAGGTAGGCCCGGAGGATCGGGGCCTTCTGCCCGTCGGCGATCTCGGCGGCTGCGAAGCTCTCGCCGCGCCTGCCGAGCAGCAGCCGGCCCTCGCCGCTGGCGCGCAGGTTGCGCACCCACTGCGTCTCGCCTCGCGGGGCGACCAGGTAGCGCTCGCCCTCCAGCTCCAGCAGGTTGACGGGGGTGCGCCGGAGCGCTCCGGAGCTGCGTCCGCGGACCTCGAGGACGCGCGAGCCGAGCAGGCTGATGCCCAGGCGGGTGAGCAGCGCAACCAGCGGATTGAACACGTGCGCGGTGAACCAGCCCGGGCGCTTGCGCTCGAAGTGAGCTGTGGCTGGACTGCCCGTCTCCACGCCCGAAAAGCCTACTGGCCGACTGCCAGGAACGCCTCGTAGCGGCGGATGTCGCGCTGCGCCCGCGCCTCTTCCTCGCTGCCCTCCTCGGCGCGCTCGGCAGCCGCACGGGCCTCCGAGAGTTTGCTCTCGATGGTCGAGCGGTCAAGCGCGTCCGGCGCGATTGCCTCCTCGACGAGCACGAGTGCGCGGTTCTCGGCGAACTGCAGGTAGCCCTCGGCCTGGGCGAAGCGCACGACGTCGGAATCGGAGCGGTAGAGCCGCAGCTCGGCGGGTTCGAGCATGGCGAGCACGGGCTCGTGGTTGGCGAGGATTCCGATCGAGCCCACCGCCGTGCGCGTGGAGAGCATCTCGATCTCCTCGGAGAACACCTCGCCCTCGGGGGTCAGCACTTCCGCGGGGAAGCTGGTGCGCGGCATTATTTCTTGGCCGCCTCGACCACTTCGTCGATGGTGCCCTTCAGGAAGAAGGCGCTCTCTGGGACCTCGTCGTGCTTGCCTTCGATGATCTCCTCGAAGCCCCTGATCGTCTCGGCGATCGGCACGTATGCCCCGGGCGTGCCCGTGAACTCTTCGGCCACGAAGAACGGCTGCGAGAGGAAGCGCTCGATCCTGCGTGCCCGCTGGACCGTCAGTTTGTCCTCGTCGGAGAGCTCGTCGATGCCGAGGATCGCGATGATGTCCTGCAGTTCCTTGTAGCGCTGGAGGATCTCCTTGACCCGGTTGGCGACGCGGAAGAGGTCCTCGCCGAGGATGTCGGCCTTGAGGATCGTGGAGGTGGACTCGAGGGGATCGACCGCCGGATAGATGCCTTTTTCGGAGATCGCCCGGGAGAGCGCGGTGGTCGCGTTGAGGTGGGCGAACACCGACGCCGGAGCCGGGTCGGTGTAGTCGTCGGCGGGGACGTAGATCGCCTGGATCGACGTTACGGAGCCCTCGCGTGTCGATGTGATGCGCTCCTGCAGCTGGCCCATCTCGGTCTCGAGCGTCGGCTGGTAGCCGACCTGGGAGGGCATCCGGCCGAGCAGGGCGGAAACCTCGGAGCCGGCCTGCACGAAGCGGAAGATGTTGTCGATGAACAGCAGCACGTCCTGGCCCTGGTCGCGGAAGTATTCGGCCATCGTGAGCCCGGAGAGCGCCACGCGCATACGTGCGCCGGGCGGCTCGTTCATCTGGCCGAAGACGAGCATCGTCTTCTCGAGGACGCCTGATTCCTTCATCTCGAGCCACAGGTCGTTGCCCTCGCGGGAGCGCTCGCCGACCCCGCAGAAGGCCGACAGCCCGCCGTGTTCCTTGGCGAGGTTGTGGATGAGCTCCTGGATCAGCACCGTCTTGCCGACTCCGGCCCCGCCAAACAGCCCGGTCTTGCCGCCTTTTGCGTATGGCGCGAGAAGGTCGATGACCTTGATCCCGGTCTCGAACATCTCGGTCGTCGGCGAGAGGTCCTCGAAGGCCGGGGCGTCTTGGTGGATGCTGCGGCGCTCGACGTCCGCGGGCAGGTCGGCTCCGAGGTCGATCGGCTCGCCGAGCAGGTTGAAGATGCGCCCGAGCGTGGCCTCTCCTACAGGCACGCTGATCGGCGCGCCTGTGTCGATCACCTCTGCGCCGCGGGAGAGGCCGTCGGTGGTGTCCATCGCGACCGCACGCACACGGTCGTCGCCCAGGTGCTGCTGCACCTCGCAGACGAGGACCCCCTGGCCGGTGATGGGGCTGATTCCGGGCGCCTCCTCTTTCTCGGCGGCCGCGGGACGGGCGACGGTGATCGCGTGGTTGATCGCCGGCAGCTTGTCTGGGAACACGGCCTCGATCACGACGCCCTGGATCTCCTCGATGCGCCCGGTGTTGCGCTGGGAAGCCTCCCCGTTGGCGGATTGCCCGGCGGCTGTCGGCTCGGTGGCTGTGCTGGCGTCCATTCTCTGATTCTCCTCTTTATCGATTCAAGTTGTTTAGCAGCCGGCTAGCTGAGTCCCTCTGCTCCCGCCACGACCTCCATGATCTCCTGGGTGATCTCGGCCTGGCGGGCACGGTTCATCTGCAGCGTCAGATCGGTGATGAGTTCCCCGGCGTTCTCGGACGCGCTGCGCATCGCGGTCATCTGCGCGCCGAAGAAGCCCGCAGCGGACTCGACCAGCGCCCGGTAGATCGAGATCTCGACGTAGTCGGGGATCAGCCGCCTGAGGATCTCCTCGGGGCCGGGCTCGTAGTCGACGAGCGCGTGGGGACCCTCGGCGTCGGCCTCCTGCTCCTCGTCCTCCGTGGCGCCGGTGACCGTCGCCTGGGAAAGCGGCAGCAGCGTTTCGCGCCGCACGTGCTGGCTGAGCGGCGAGATGTAGGCGTTGTAGATCAGCTCCACACGGTCGAGCTGCCCGTCGATGTAGCCGGTCATGAGATCGTCGGCGACCGAGCGGGCGTCGGCGTAGCCGGGATGGTCGGCGAAGCCCGTGTAGGTGCCTGCCAGCTCGTAGCCGCGGAAGCTCAGGGAGGACGCCCCGCGACGTCCTGTGGCGTACCACACGGGGTTGCGCTGGCCGTCCGTCAACTCGGCCGCCGCACGCACGCCGGCACGGATGATCTGCGAGTTGAAGGCACCGGCGAGCCCGCGATCGCCCGTGATGAGCAGCAGGGCCACGTTCCTCTCGGACTCGTGCTCGGTCAGCAGCGGCAGCCTGGCGGCCTCGGCGCCGGCCGCCTCGGCGGCCTGGCGGGTCATGCGCCGGATCGCGTCGGCGTAGGGCGCAGCGCCTCGATCCGCTGTTCAGCGCGGCGCAGCCGGGCGCCGGACACCGCCTCCAGGGCACGCGTGATCTTCTGGATGTTCTTCACCGAGGAGATCCGGTTCCTGACGTCGCGTTGGCTGGCCATGGCTCGCGCAGGCGGCTAAGCCGCCTGGACCTCCTCCAGCGCCTGTCCTTCCTCGTCGAGGTCGTAGCCGAAGTCGCGGGCGAACGCCTCGATCGCGTCGCGCACGCCCTTCTGCATCTCATCCGACCAGTCCCCTTCGGTGATCTTCTTCAGCAGATCGGCGTGCTGGGCGTGCACCCGCTCGGTCAGCGACTGCAGGAACTCGGGCACGCGCTCGACCCTGAGGCGATCGAGGAAGCCGTTCGTGGCGGCGTAGATCTGCACGACCTGATCCTCGACCGGGAGCGGCTCGCGCTCGCCCTGGTTGAGCGTCATGACGAGGCGCTCGCCGCGCGCCAGCGCACGCTGGGTCTCGGCGTCGAGGTCGGAGCCGAACTGTGAGAACGCCTCCAGGTCGCGGTACTGCGACAGCTCGAGCTTGAGCCGGCCGGCCACTTTTTTCATCGGCCCGATCTGGGCGTTTCCGCCGACGCGGGACACGGAGATGCCGACGTTGATCGCCGGGCGAACGCCGGCGTTGAACAGGCCCGACTCCAGGAAGATCTGTCCGTCGGTGATCGAGATCACGTTCGTGGGGATGTACGCGGACACGTCGCCGGCCTGCGTCTCGATGATCGGCAGTGCCGTCAGCGAGCCTCCGCCGAGGTCGTCGTTGAGCTTCACCGCGCGCTCCAGCAGGCGCGAGTGCAGGTAGAAGACGTCGCCGGGATAGGCCTCGCGGCCCGGGGGACGCCGCAGCAGCAGCGACATCTGCCGGTAGGCGTAGGCGTGCTTGGTGAGGTCGTCGTACACGCACAGCGCGTGGCGACCGCTGTACAGGAAGTGCTCTGCCATCGCGCACCCCGCGTACGGCGCCATGTACTTGATCGGCGCCGCCTCGTCGGCGCCGGCGGCGACGATGATCGTGTTCTCCATCGCGCCGCTCTCCTCGAGCGTGTCCGCGAGCGCCACGACGGTGGACATGCGCTGGCCGATCGCGACGTACACCGACACGATCCCCGTGTCCTTGTTGTTGATGATCGTGTCTACGGCGATCGCCGTCTTGCCCGTCTGCCGGTCGCCGATGATCAGCTCTCGCTGACCTCGGCCGATCGGGATCATCGCGTCGATCGCCTTGATGCCGGTCTGCATCGGTTCCTTCACCGGCTGGCGCTGCACGACGCCGGGGGCCTTGAACTCCGCCGGGCGTGTCTCGCTGACGTCGATGTCGCCTTTGCCGTCGAGCGGCCGGCCGAGGGGATCGACGATCCGGCCGAGCAGCCCATCGCCGACGGGGATGTCGAGCAGCCGCCCGGTGCGCCTGACCGTATCGCCCTCGACGACGCGCTCCCACTCGCCGAACAGCACGGCGCCGACGTTGTCGGACTCCAGGTTGAGGGCGAGCCCGGTCACCCCGTGCGGGAGCTCGAGCAGCTCGAAGGACATGCAGTTCTCGACACCGTGCACGCGAGCGATGCCGTCGGCGACCGACAGCACGGTGCCGACCTCGGTCAGCTCGGCGCGACCGCTGTCGAGTCCCTCGATGCGGCTCTTCAGGATGCTTGTTATCTCGTCTGGGTTGATCTGCATGTCGTTCTCCTAATAGATGATGAGGTGCCGCCCGCACGGCTCGCCGGCCGCGGCCGGCTGAGCTGGTGGGTGGGCCCCTATCAGGCTCCTTGGGCAACGTGCCTGCGCAGCTGCTCCAGTCGGTTCCGAATTGACGCATCGAGGATCGAGTTGCCGACCCTGACGACGATCCCACCGAGTATGTCGGGGTCGACGCGGGCCGCCAGCTTCACCTTGCGTCCCGCGCGCTCGCCGATGCTCTGGCCGAGCGCGTCGGTCGTCTCAGGGTCGAGCGCGATCGCGCTGGTGACCTCGACCGGCAGCATCCGGTTCTCCTCTTCCCACAGGCGCTCGTACCGCGCGCGGATGCGGAAGATCACCGGCATGCGGTGATTCTCGATGAGCAGCTTCAGGAAGTTCAGCAGCGCCTCGTCGGCGCCGTCCAGGATGCGCGAGAGGCCGTCCTCCTTCTCCAGGCTCGAGAAGTACGGGGAGAAGAAGAACACTGCGAGCTCACGGTGCTCGTTCAGCGCGTCGGCGAACTGCCCGAGCTGCTCCCGCAGCTCGTCGAGCTTGCCGTGCTCGCGGGCGACCTCGAACAGCGACCGTGCG
>JAOPZV010000018.1 GCA_025963935.1 Solirubrobacterales bacterium | reverse complement strand
GCTTCGCCCTGCGGATCGCCTCGGTGATGGCCCGCGATGAGGGCTGGATGGCCGAGCACATGCTGATCCTCAAGCTCACCTCCCCCGAGGGCGAGGTCAAGTACATCACCGGCGCGTTCCCCAGCGCCTGCGGCAAGACCAACCTGGCGATGCTCATCCCGACGCTCGAGGGATGGACGGTCGAGACGATCGGCGACGACATTGCGTGGATGAAGTTCGGCGAGGACGGCCGCCTGTACGCGATCAACCCGGAGGCCGGCTTCTTCGGCGTCGCCCCGGGCACGGGCGAGGAGACGAACCCCAACGCGATACGCACGATCGAGCGCAACTCGATCTTCACCAACTGCGCCAAGACAGACGACGGAGACATCTGGTGGGAGGGGATGACCAAACAGCCGCCCCCGCACCTGATCGACTGGCACGGCAACGACTGGGCGCCGGGCGCGGACGCGCCGGCGGCCCACCCGAACGCGCGCTTCACCACGCCGGCCTCCCAGGATCCCGCGATCGCGCCGGAGTGGCAGGACCCGGCGGGCGTGCCGATCGACGCGATGCTGTTCGGTGGAAGGCGCTCGACGGTCGTCCCGCTGGTGACCGAGGCGCTCGACTGGGAGCACGGCGTGTTCCTCGGCTCGGTGATGAGCTCCGAGAAGACAGCCGCTGCCGCGGGAACCGTCGGCGAGCTGCGCTTCGACCCGTTCGCGATGCTCCCGTTCTGCGGCTACAACATGGCCGACTACTTCGCACACTGGCTCGACATCGGCCGCACGCCCGGGGCCAAGCTCCCGAAGATCTTCTACGTCAACTGGTTCCGCAAGGGTCCCGACGGGCGCTTTCTGTGGCCCGGCTACGGCGAGAACTCCCGCGTGCTCGCCTGGGTGTTCGCCCGCTGCGCCGGGCACGGTGCGGCGAGGGAGACGGCGATCGGGCTGATACCGCCGGTAGGCGGCGAGGGCATCGACACCCGCGGCCTGACCGTCTCCGAAGACGACGTCGCCGAGCTGCTGCGCGTCGAGACCGAGGAATGGAAGGCGCAGCTGGCCCAGTTCCGGGACCACTTCGCGAAGTTCGAGAACCTGCCGCAGGAGCTGCACGCCCAGCTGAAGGCGCTCGAGGAGCGACTCGGCTAGTCGTGCGGGTGGCTCTCGCCGGCGGCAGCCGGCGGGCGTGACTCCTCGGCGAGCGAGGTGATCGTCAGCGTGCCGCGCGCGGATGACTCGAGGACGTCGGTCGCCTCCTCGAGCGAGCGCGCGTAGAGCTCGACGAGCAGGTGGACGATGATCCGCGCGTCGTCCTCGTGCTTGTGAAAGCGCACGTGTGTGAAGAACTCGCGCACGCCGTG
Source organism: Solirubrobacterales bacterium (assembly GCA_025963935.1). Lineage (GTDB taxonomy): Bacteria > Actinomycetota > Thermoleophilia > Solirubrobacterales > Solirubrobacteraceae > Palsa-744. Next base: position 8,473 of record JAOPZV010000018.1, on the reverse strand, counting down.
GTCGCCGAACGCCGCGTATGACAGTGCGTCCCCGGCCTCCGGGCCGGAGCATGTCTCGACGTCTTCGGCGTCGACGGTCACCGTGCAGGAGGCGACCCAGGGCGTGCCGGCGATCATCCGTTCCCAGCGGTCCTCGATCGGCTCGACGCGGCCGTTGTTGAAGCCGAGGTGTGGCTGGTCGTGCATGCAGTCCAGGCACTGCACCACGGCCTCCTGGAGCTCGTCGACGACTTCTGCCCGCTCGCCGGTGTCAGGGTCGATCTTGTGTATGCCCTCGTAGTGGACCTGCACCTCGAGGTCCTGGGACCAACAGCGGTAGCACCGCAGCCAGCTGCGCGCGCTTGTCTCTGCCATTGAGCCCTCCATGCGGACCTATTGTAGGCGGCGCCTGCCGCGTGACCCCTCGGCGCGCCGCTCGGGAGGGTTGCGAGCCGCGGCGGGCGGCCGGCGGGGCGCCCGAGGACGCCCCGCCGTGCCTGCCGTCGCTGATCCGCTCAGTGGTGGTGCTTCTTCTTCTTGGGCTTGACCGTGAAGTGGAAGACCTGCACGGTGGGTGCTCCGCCGAGCGCCGATTTGTAGCTCAGCGTCGCCGTCAGGTGGACGGTCCTTCTCTTCTTCAGCGCCCTCTTGACCTTGCTCGAGGACTTGACCGTCAGCTTCAGCGGCACGCCGCCCACGCCCGCGGCCGAGACCCGGCCGGCCAGCGTCGTCTTCGGGCGGCACTTGCCCTTGATCTTGATCTGGCCCTTCTTGCACTTCTTCTTCTTGGCGGCGCTCGCGTCGCTGCGCGAGATGGTTCCCGTCGGCACCGTCACTTCGAGAGTGGCCACGCCCGACTGGGTCGGCACGAAGACGATCGTGATCGTGCCATCGGCGTTGACGTGGATGCTCTGGATTTTGTAGGTGCTGTTGGGTGTCGGCGGGGGTGGCTTGGGCAGGAACGTGACGCTGGCGGTCCCCGCGGGGTCACCGGCCGTCTTCACGCCGCTGCCGACCAGATCGACGAACAGCTGGGTCGTGTCGGTGCCCGCGTTCTGCCCGACGTAGGAGATCTGCGCGGAGCCTCCCGAGTTCAGGGTCACGGTGCCCGCCTGCGGGTTGGCGCCGGAGACCGTGTAGTGAAGGACCTTGCCCGCATAGGGCTGGTTCGCCAGGTCGAGCGCGGTCACGTTGATCGTCTCGGTCTGACCCTGGGTGAGCGTCTGGCTCGTGGGCGAGATCTGCAGGGTCGAGGGCACCTGTGTGCGGTTGATGACGGTGAACGACTGTGCTGCTTCGCCTTCGAGTCCGGTTGTGCGCAGTTGATCCCACTCGACTCCGGCCGCGTTGTCGACGAGCGCCGGCTCGATCGTGTTGTTGAACGCCGTCGGCGCTTCGACCGAGGTGCGGAGGACGTGCCAGATCCCGTTGTCCGTCGGAGAGGCACCTTCGCAGCGTGATTCCGGGGTTTCGTTCCAGCAGCCCTCCTGGAAGGCGGACCACGGCAGGGCCGGCGCACCGGCCTCCAGGAAGCCGCCGAGGACGCCGGATCCGGGGTTCAGGCCGCCGATGAAGCGCGGGGGGCCACCCAGGAACTGGCCGGTCCCGAAGTCATCGCCGTTGACGAACAGGTCTCCCGCGTAGATCGCCCGGAAGTAGATCTTGTTGGTTTTGCCTTTGAGATTGTTTTTGACCGTGTAGGTCGACGTGAACTGCGGTTCGCCATTCACGTAGGTGGTTACCTCGGTGATCGTGGCGTAGATCGTTTTGGGAGCTTCGGTTTCAACATTGAAGACGGTGGTCTGCGTGTAGGGGTTGGCCGTCGTACCGCTCCCGGTCACGGGACTCTGCGGCGGGACGGCTGTGTACACCGTCGGTAGCCGTGGGCCGGCTGTACCTTCGAACCCGAACGTCTTTTCCTTTAGAGCAGTCGGTTGGCCGGTCCCCGTCGATGGGAACGCAAGGAAGAATCCGCAATCGCCGACGTTGCCGGTCGGGGGGAAGTAGTTGTTCCCGTGGTTGGCGTAGCTCGACTGGCATTGGCCGAGTGGCCCGACCGACACCGTCAGGGGACCACCGGGGAAGCTCACAGCGGATTCTTCGGCCGCGCTCGCACCCGTTGCCAGGGCGCCGGTGCCCGCGGAGGCGAGAGCCACCAAGGCTGTGCACAGCGCGAGTCTCCTCATGCGGCCCGCGGGCCGTCCGCGGCCACGCGTGCCCTCTTGAATGCCATCAACGCGCGAGCTGTGCTCGCGCCTGCCTCTGCTGTGCATAGTGCACCTCCCTGGCACGCACCCCCCTAGGGCCCCTGCCTTCGGTTCGACGGACGCACAGGCTATCCGTCGCGGCCGCGGGATTGTCTGCGGCGGACGCATTTTCTAGCAAAGTGCGAGATTCCTCCGGCCTGGCGACTCCGCGCAGCGCCGAGCCGCGGATGCGCCGGTGCGCCCGGCGGCTACCCGAACGTGAAGGCGTAGCCGCTGACGCCGGGTGCGAAGCGCAGGCTGAGGCGGTGGCGCTCGTTACGGGGCAGCGAGACCAGCGTGTAGAGGCGCTGGCGGCGGACCGTCACGACGCCCGAACGGACGTCCGCGCCGGCAGCTGAGGCGCGTATCGGCCTGCCGTCGAGCAGCACGCGCACCGGCAGGGGCCGTCCTCCGGGCGAGCTCAGCACGAGGTAGACGTTCTTGGCCTGGAACTCGACGTCGATGCCGGCGCCGCGGAGCGCCTCGGCGGGCTGCGCCGAGATGGTCCACCTGCCGCTGTAGGCGAACTCGTTGAGCGCGAGGCTTCCCGTGGCCGGCGCCCCGTAGTCACCCACGCCAGTCTTCGGAGGGGTCAGCCAGCCCTGGGCGCGGGCGGTGCCGAGGTAGGTCTCCGGGGTGGCCTGCCGCGAGGGCACGACCACGCCGCTGGGACGGCCGCGTCCTCCGACCGACGCGCCGGCCTCCGCGAGCAGGGCGCGGATCGCGGTTTCGGTCTTGGCGTAGTCCCCCTCGCCGACGCTCGCATACCGGACGTTGCCGTGAGCGTCGATCAGGTAGTCCGCCGGCCAGGCCTGGTTGCCGTAGGCGTTCCACGTCCCCATGTTGTTGTCCTGGGCCACCGGGTAGCGCAGCCCGAACTGCCCGATCGCGTTGGCCACGTTGCCGGCGTCGCGCTCGAAGGCGAACTCGGGTGTCTCGACGCCCACGATCGCCAGGCCGTCGCGCCGGTAGGCGGCGTCCCAGGCCTTCAGATACGGGAGCGTGCGGATGCAGTTGATGCACGTGTAGGTCCAGAAGTCCACGAGCACCACGTGCCCGCGCAGCGACGAGAGCGTGAGGGGGCGGTTGCCCGGCGTGTTGAACCACTTCTGGGTTTCGGTGAACCGCGGGGCGGCGCCCAGCGTGGGCAACGCGCCGGCCGCAGCCAGCAGCGTTGCCTGGCTCGCCCCCGCGGCAGCCGTGCGCACCTGGCTCGTCGCCCCGCCGCACGCCGCGGACCCGTTCGCGGGGGTGAACTTCGGGCGATGGCCGGTGATCTCGTGCAGGCGAGCAGTGACCGTCGGCGAGCACTCGAGGCCCGCGGTCACGTTGACGTTCGGGATGTGCTGCGCAACGAACTGGTCGAAGTTGACGTCCAGGTTGGTCGCGATGGCGACGGCCGTGATGATCATGATCGTGCCGAGGCCACGCTGCAGCGCGGGACCGCGTCCGGCCGTGCGCACGCGCTCCAGCAGCCGGCGGCCGCCGAGCGTGAGCAGGAGCAGCACGATCGCTGACCCGGCCGCGTAGGCGATCGCGATCGCCAGGGTCTTGCCGGACGCTGCGCTCACCGATATGACCGCCGCCAGGATCGGGCTCGCGCATGGCGTGTAGACGAAGCCGAGCGCGCCGCCGACGAGCAGCCCCGAGGCAAACCCGTCTCCGGTCGTGCGCGGGCCGAAGCGGGCCAGCCTCGAGAGCGGTGCCTCGAGGCGCGCCGCAAGCCCCGGCAGGAGAAGCGCGATCCCAAACGCCAGGAGGACCGCTATCGCGACGTCGCGCAGCGGATCGCTTCCCAGGCCCACACCGCCCACCAGGTTCGCGACGCCGACGATCGTGACCGTGAAGGTGATCGACAGCCCCAGCACGATCCCCAGCGGCCGGCGCCGACCTCCGACCCCGCCCGCCGACAGCAACGCGGGGAGCACGGGCAGCACACATGGGGAGAGGGCGGTGCCCGCACCGGCCAGCAGCGCAAAGCCCAGTAGGACGAGCATTGAAGGAAGCGTACGCGCCGGAGTCCCGGCGACACGCCGTTGCCTCTGCGCCTCAGCGCTTGACCATCACGTACACGGTCGCCGCCGCGAATCCGATCTGCCCGAAGGCGAGCGCGGTGCCGAGGTTGGTGGCGCCGAGCGCTCCCGCGAGGGCGCTCGCGAGGATGAAAGCGCCGAACATCGTCAGTAGGTCACGGATCAAGACATGCTCCGCTCGAGCATCGCGACGAGCGCGGCGAGGTCGAGACCGGGGTCCGCTGCGCCGAGCGTCGCCTGCGCGGCCGCGCGGCCGCCGATCGCGCGCAGCCCCTGCTCGCCGTGCTCGATGGTGAAGTCGGTGAGGGCCGCTGAGCGGCGGGCCGCGAGGCGTCGCTCGGCGACGTCGAGTTCTGCGCGATGCGCCTCGAGCGCATCCACCAGCTCATCGACGCCGCTGGCCGGCGGCAGCGAGGACACGGCGAGGACCTGTGTCGCGCTCGACCCCAGCGAGCGCAGGGCGGCGCTCAGGTCACGGCGCGTGCGCAGCGCGATCTGCCCGAGGTCGGCCTTGGTGACGACGAGCACGTCGGGGATCTCCATGATCCCCGCCTTCAGGAACTGCAGCACGTCGCCACCGCCGGGCTGGACGACCACCGCGACGGTGTCCGCGACCTCGGCGACCTCCGTCTCGGCCTGCCCGACACCGACCGTCTCGATCACCACGACGTCGAACGCGCCGGCCAGCGCGCCCGCCGCCGCACGGGTCGCCCGTGCCAGCCCCCCGAGGCGCTCGCCCGCGGCGGTCGAGCGGATCAGCACGCCGCTGTCGGCCGGGTCGAAGTCGATGCGGGCCCGGTCGCCGAGCAGCGAGCCGCCCGATCGCCGCGAGCTCGGATCGACCGCGAGCATCGCGACGGTCCGCCCGCGCGCCCGCCATGCGTGCAGCAGCGCCGAGAGGAGCGTCGACTTGCCTGCGCCCGGCGGTCCGGTCACGCCGATGACATGCGCCGGCGCCTCGCCGCCGAGCACCGCCGGCGAGAGCTCGCGGAGCAGCGCCGCGGCCTGCTCACGGTCGCCGGGGGCGGTGCTCTCGATCAGGTTGAGCGCCGCGGGGGCCGCGCCCAGGTCTCGTTCGCGCAGGCGCGCGCCGAGGGCGGCTCCGTCTGCGCTCACGCCGAGCCGTTGGCGGCGGAGCCGACGACTACCGAGCTCTCGCCGGCCCCGGCCCCGACCAGCTCGACGATGTCGCGCATGATGCGCGTGATGTCGAAGTCCTTCGGTGTGTAGACGGCCGCCACGCCGGCCTCGCGCAGCGGTGCCACGTCCTGCTCCGGGATGATGCCGCCGACCACCACCGGCGCGGTGACGCCCGCGTCGCGCAGCGCGTCGATCACCGCCGGGATGAGCTCGCGGTGGGAGCCCGAGAGGATCGACAGGCCGATCACGTGCACGCCCTCCTGCAGCGCCGAGGCTGCGATCTGGGCGGGCGTCAGCCGGATCCCTTCGTAGACCACGTCCATGCCGGAGTCCCGCGCGCGTACGGCTATCTGCTCGGCGCCGTTCGAGTGGCCGTCGAGGCCCGGCTTGCCGACGAGTATCTTCGGCCGGCGCCCGAGCTTCTCCTGGAGGCGAGACACCTCGGCGCGCAGCTCGCTGAGCTCGCCGTCGGGCGCCACCGCCGCCGCATCGCCGACGCCGGTCGGAGCGCGGTAGCTGCCGAACACCTCGCGCAGCGTCATCGACCACTCTCCCGTCGTCGCCCCCGCCCGCGCGGCAGCGATCGTCGGGATCATCAGGTTCTCGGCGCCGTCCGCGTCGCGCGCCGCGGCCGCGAGCGCCGCGAGCGCCTCATCGACTGCCGACTGGTCGCGCTCGGCCCGCCAGCTGCGCACCGCCTCCACCTGCTCGGCTTCGAGCTTCGGGTCGACGACCAAGATGCCGCCCTCGGCGTCGGCCGTCAGCGGAGAGTCCTCGGACTCGCCGAAGCGGTTCTGGCCGACGACCACCTGCTCGCCGGACTCGATCCGGCGAATACGCTCGCGATGGGAGTCGACCAGCGCGCCCTTCATGTATGAGACGGCTTCGACGGCGCCGCCGTGCTCGGCGACGACCGCCATCTCGGCACGCGCCCCGTCGAGCAGCTCCGAGACGAGACCCTCCATGACCTTCGAGCCCTCGAATATGTCCGGGTACTCGAGGATGTCGGTCTCGTATGCGAGCACCTGCTGGATGCGCAGTGACCACTGCTGGTCCCATGGGCGCGGGAGCCCCAGCGCCTCGTTCCATGCGGGAAGCTGGATTGCCCGGGCGCGGGCGTCGCGACCGAGCGTGACGGCGAGCGCCTCGAGCACGATCCGCTGCACGTTGTTCTCCGGCTGCGCCTCCGTCAGGCCGAGCGAGTTGACCTGCACGCCATAGCGGAAGCGCAGGTGGCGGGCGTCCTGCACGTCGTAGCGCTCGCGGCCGAGCTCTTCCCAGAGGATCGACATCGCACGCAGCTTCGCGTGCTCCTCGACGAAGCGCACGCCGGCGTTCACGAAGAAGGAGATGCGACCGAACACCTGCTCCATGACCTCCCGGCCCCGCTCGCCCAGGCGCTCGCGCGTGGCGTCGAGCACCGCTATCGCGTTGCTCATCGCGTAGGCGATCTCCTGCACCGGCGTCGCTCCCGCCTCCTGCAGGTGGTATGAGCAGATGTTGATCGGGTTCCACTTCGGGACGTGCTCGACCGTGTAGGCGATCATGTCGGCGATCAGGCGCATCGACGGCGCGGGCGGGAAAGCGTAGGTGCCGCGCGCGAGGAACTCCTTGATGATGTCGTTCTGGGTCGTGCCCTGGAGCTGCTCCTCGGCGACGCCCTGCTCCTCGGCGGCGACGATGTAGAGAGCCAGCAGCCAGGCGGCCGTCGCGTTGATCGTCATCGAGGTGTTCATCTCGTCGAGCGGGATGCCGTGCATCAGGGCGGCCATGTCGCCGCGATGGGAGATCGGGACCCCGACCTTGCCGACCTCGCCTCGCGCCAGCTCGTCGTCGGGGTCATAGCCCGTCTGGGTGGGGAGGTCGAACGCGACAGACAGGCCCGTCTGGCCCTTTTCGAGGTTCCGGCGGTAGAGCTCGTTGGAGGCCTTCGCCGTCGAGTGGCCGGCGTAGGTTCGCATCATCCATGGCCGGTCGCGCTCGGGCAGGCGGGGGGAGTGATCGCCGCTCATGTGCCAATTGTACGGTTGGACCGCGGCCTCTATCCTGCCGGTCGATGAATCAGACGGTCGAGATTCCGCGAGCCAGCGGCCCCGGCACCGGTTTGGGCGGCTCATGGCGAGTGATCGTCCGCAACGACGACCACAACACCTTCGACCATGTCGCGCGCACGCTGGCCCGCTTCATCCCCGGGGTGACCCTCGAGCGGGGCTACGAGATCGCGAACGTGATCCACACGGCCGGCAAGGCGATCGTCTACAGCGGCCACCAGGAGGCGGCCGAGCACTACTGGGAGCAGCTCAAGGGCGCCGGTCTGACGATGGCGCCGCTCGAGCAGGGATGACCGCGGGCGCCCGAAGCTGCCGGCGCGCTTCTCCGCGCTAGGCGCTCTCTCCGGTCGCCATCCCGTTACCGTGGCCGTTGCCGGCGGTGACCGGCTCGGGGGCGACGGCGCCGTGCGCGGTGAGGTCCCACCATCCGTAGAGCACCGGCACCTGGTACCAGCTCGAGTACCGCGTCCTGAAGTACGACATCTCGGGCCCTTCCCAATAGCGTTCCCAGTCGAGGTACTCGACGAACGACGCGAGCTGCTGGAACTTGTAGCGATCGTCGCGCGCGCGGTAGACGCCATAGGAGCTCGCGCCGTAGCGCAGCGCCGTGGCCGCCACCTCGCCGAGCGCCTGCTCGAAGGGGTCCGCGCGGAAGCCCGTGGCATACCACGGGACGATCACCGTGCCGGCCATCAGGCGCCCACCTCGGCGTGGATGGCCCCGGGGCCCTCGGCGGTCTTGCCCTGTCCCTCGGCGTCGGCGCCGACGAGGATCGAGATCTTGCCGAGGTGCTTGTTTTCGAGCATCAGCTGGTGGGCTTCGGCGACGCCCTCGAAGCCGAGCGTGCGCCACAGCACCGGGCGGATCTGCCCGCTCTCGATCAGCTCGTTGGCCTTCGTGCACTCATACGCGTTGGCGAAATGCGAGCCGAGGATCTCCTTCTGGCGCATCCACAGATAGGCGACGTTGAAGTCGAGGTCGATGCCGGTGGTGCCGGCGCAGATGACGATTTTGCCGAACGTCT
>JAOPZV010000292.1 GCA_025963935.1 Solirubrobacterales bacterium | reverse complement strand
GGCTGCGCCGGGGCTGCGGCAGCCGGGGGCGCCTCGGCGGGCTGGCCGGCGGGAGCAGCAGCCTGCGCGGCCTGCGCGGCCGCTCTCTCCTCGGCCTCCCGTTTCGCCTGTTCCTCTGCCTCTCGCGCCGCCTGTTCCTCGGCCTCGCGGCGCGCACGCGCCTCCGCCTCGACGCGGGCCCGCTCCTCGGCTTCTTTGCGAGCGCGATCCTCCTCGGCGCGGAACACCGCGTGGCCCTCGGAGACGACCTGGCCGATCGCCTGGGTGATCAACGCACACGAGCGGATCGCATCGTCATTGCCCGGGACCACGAAGTCGATCCCGTCGGGATCGCAGTTGGTGTCCACGAGGCCGATGATAGGGATGCGCAGGCGCTGCGCCTCTTTGACGGCGATCACCTCTGTTTTGAGGTCGATCACGAACATCGCATCAGGGACGCGCTGCATGTTCTTGACGCCGCCGAGGTTCGCGCGCAGCTTCGCAAGATCAGCCTGTGCGGCCATCCGCTCACGCGTCGGAAGCAGTGCGAGCTGCCCCTCGGTCTCGAAGCGTTCGAGGTCGTGCAGGCGGCGGATCCGCTGGTTGATCGTCTGGAAGTTCGTCAGCAGGCCACCGAGCCAGCGGTGGTTGACATACGGCATGTCGGCCGCCTCGGCCACGTCACGGACGGTGTCGCGCGCCTGCTTCTTGGTGCCCACGAACAGGACGGTGCCGCCGCGATGCGCGATGTCCCCGGCGAACTCCTGCGCCTGCGAGAGCAGCGAGGACGTCTTGAGAAGGTCGATGATGTAGATGCCGCCGCGCTCGCCATGGATGAAGCGGCGCATCTTGGGGTTCCAGCGACGCGTCTGGTGGCCGAAATGGACGCCGGCCTCCAGCAGCTCCGCAATTCCTACGTCAGCCACGGGCTTACTCCCTTTATGTGAACGTTTGAGTTCCGTGCCGGTGGCGCGGACCCGGAGGGCGACGCTTACGTCTTACTCCGGGCAGGGCCGCGACCGTTACGGCACGGGTCGAGATTGCTTGAACCGATCAGGATAGCCCTTCCGCGCGCCGCAGCGCGGCCTGCAGATCCTCCGGCAGCGGCGAGAGGACGTCGATGCGCTCGCCCGTCAGGGGGTGGTCGAAGGCGAGCCGCGTGGCGTGCAGGAACTGGCGCTCGAGCCCGAGCATTCCAGCGGTGCCGTACTCGGGGTCGCCGCACACCGGATGGCCGATCGCCTGCAGGTGCACGCGGATCTGGTGGGTGCGCCCCGTCTCCAGTCGCAGACGCAGCAGCGTGGTGCCCGGCAGGGCACGCTCGATGACGAAATGCGTGCGTGCCTCGCGCGGGTTCGCTCCGCCGACCGCCATGCGGGTGCGCACGCGAGGGTCACGCCCGACGGGCGCCTCGATGGTGCCGGAACGTGCCGGCGGGCGGCCCTCCACGAGCGCCAAGTACTCGCGCTCGATCTGCCTGTCCGCCAGCGCGGCCTGCAGGCGCCGGTGGGCCTCCTCCGAGCGCGCCACCACGAGCAGACCGGAGGTGTCGCGGTCCAGCCGGTGGACAATGCCCGCTCGCTCCGGCTCTCCGCCGGCCAGCTGCGGCGCGAGCAGCTGCGCGAGCGTCTCCTCGCGATGCCCCCGCGCAGGGTGCACGACGAGGCCGGGCCCCTTGTCCACCACGATCAGGTGCTCATCCTCATAGGCGATGCTGTAGGGCGGCGCGGCGCTCACCGGTCCGCGTGCCGGGCGCTCTCGATCAGCAGGAGCAGCAGCAGGATCCCGAGCGTGATCGAGGCGTCGGCGAGATTGAACGGCGGCCAGCCGAGCGGCAGCTTGACGAAGTCCGTCACCGAGCCGGCGCGCAGGCGATCGACGATGTTCCCGATCGCGCCGCCCATCAGCATGCCCGTCGGCAGCCAGATGAGACGCCGGGCGGAATGCCGCGCGAAGTACGCCAGCAGGACGAGCAGGGCGACGCCGATCAGGATCGTGACGCCAAGGTGGCTTCCGGGCAGAAAGCCGAAGGCGACGCCGCGGTTGCGCGTGTTCACGAGGTCGATCCCCGGGAGTAGCTTGTGCGTCTCTCCCGGAACGACCGAACGTTCGACCGCGCGCTTGGTGAGCTGGTCGAGGCCGACCACGGCGAGCATCACCAGAAGCGCCAGGAGCCAGGGCTGCGCCGCGCGGGGAACCCGCCGCGCGGCGTTACGGGGCGTCCACCTGGATCGCCCGCCGGGGACGGCGGGCGCGCCGGTTGGCTGCCGTTCCCGATCTGCGATCGGTGGCATCGGGCTCGCTCAGCCGTGGATCAGGCGTCCGACCACGACGCTGTTGAGTATCTGCAGCGTCAGGATCGCCAGAAGCGGGCTGAAGTCGAGGCCGCCGAACGGTGGGATCACGCGGCGGAAGATCTGCAGGAACGGCTCGCAGATGTCGCGCAGGAAGCCGAGGATCGCGTCGGTGGTGCGCGAGTAGGGCGGGCGGAAGCCTACGGTGAACAGCAGCTGGATCACGATGTAAAGGATGATCAGCAGCGTGTAGACGTAGATCAGCGCTGAGAGGAAGTCGGCGATCGAGGTCCGGGCGCTCGCGAGGATCATCGACGGCCCGCCTCCAGCACGGCGTCGAGCGCGTCGCTGAACGCGGCCCTCACTCCCCCACGCTCCAGCGCGTCGAGACCGCGCGCCGTGAGCCCGCCCGGCGAGGAGACCTCGCGGCGGATCGCCATCGTGTCGTTGTCGCGCCTGCGCAGCAGCTCCGCCGTGCCGGCGAGCGTCTGCACGACGAGCGCCGCGCCCTGCGCCGCGGGGATGCCCTTGCGCACGCCCGCGTCGATCTGCGCCTCGGCGACGAGTGCAACGTAGGCGGGACCGCACGACATGAGGCCCATCGCCACGTCGATCAGCGAGTCGTCGAGCACGACCAGCGTCCCTAGCTCCGCGAACAGCGCGCTGACCTCTCCGTCCAGCTGCGGGTCGCCGCCGCTGCCGGCGGCCTGGACGACAGCGCCCTGGCGCACCTCGACGGGCAGAGAGGGAATGAAGCGGTAGACCGGTTTTCCCGGATAGGCGGCGCGCAGCGCGGGAAGCGGCGTGGCGGCGAGGATCGAGGCGACGGCATTGGCGTGCGGAGCCACGTCCTCGGCGACCTCTGACAGCTGCGCGGGCTTGTGGCAGAGGATGACGACGTCCGCCCGTTTGGCGACCTCGGCGTTTGTCTGTAGCGCCTCGCCTCCCACCTCAGCCGCGAGGCTGCGGGCACGATCGGCGACCGGGTCTGCGCAGAGCAGCGGGCGGCCCCAGCCACGCGCGAGCGCTCGAGCCATGTTCCCGCAACCGATCAGACCTATCTGCATCGGCGCCTACGACTGATTGAAGAAGCCCTTCTCGATCAACCTCGCCCGCTCCTCGGCCGAGATCTCGACGTTGCGGGGGGTGAGCATGAAGACCTTGTCAGCGATGCGCTGCATGCCCCCGTCCAGCGCATACGTCAGCCCGGAGGCGAAGTCGATCAGGCGCTTGGAGAGGTCCGTGTCGGAGCCCTGGAGGTTGAGGATCACAGGGATCGAGTCCTTGAACTTGTCGGCGATCTGCTGCGCGTCGTTGAACGACTTGGGAACGACGAGGTGCACGCGGACGTCGCCGTTGCCGCGGTTGGTGACGGGCTTCAGCACGGTCGTCGATCGTCCGCGGCCGCGGCCACCCGCATCGACGTCGTCCTCGCCGAAGATGTCGTCGAACTCGTCGCGCCGGCGACGCAGGCGCCGGACGTTGGGCCGCTCGCGGTAGCGGTCCTCGATCTCTGACTCGGGGCCCACCCCCCCGACCTCGTCGTCGTAGTCGTCGTGGTACTCCTCGGCTAGGCCGAAGTACACGAGTGCGCTGTGCCAGGAATCGCGAAAAGACATCGGTGTAGGTGCGTGTTCGCCCGGCGAGCCGGATTCCCTGCTGATGCTAGTGGCTACGGCCGCCGGTCACAGCGACGGGATCATATAGCTTCGTGCCGATTCGCACGATGGTTGACCCCTCCTCCGCCGCGACGACGTAGTCCTGGGAGGTGCCCATCGACAGGTGGGGAAGGCCGCGCTCACGGCCTAGCTCCCGCAGCGCGGCGAACCACGGCCTGCTCGCCTCGGGGTCCGCGGACAGCGGTGGCATGGTCATCAGCCCGGCGACGGGCACCGGCGCTCGCGCGATGAACCCGTCGAGCTGATCCGGCTGCACACCCGCCTTTCCGGGCTCACCGGCGAGGTTGACCTCGATCAGGATGCGCAGGCCGTCTCTGGCGAGGTGCCGGTGACGCTCCAGCTCGCGGAGCGCCGACTCCGAGGCGACCGAGTGGATCAGGCGCACGTGCGGGACGATCAGGCGCACGCGCCGGCTCTGCAGCTGGCCGATGAAATCCCAGTCGAACAGCTCGCCGTGCGCCTGCACCTTGTCCTGCAGATCCTGGGCGCGGTTCTCACCGACGAGGCTCACGCCGGCCGCAGCCAGCGTGGGCAGCTCCTCGCAGGCGACGTACTTCGTGGCGGCCAGCACCTCGACGCCGGCTGCCTCACCGGCGGGACGCTCGACGGGCGAGCGCTCGAGGGCGCTCGCTATCTGCGCTCGTACGAACTCGAGGTTCGCACGAATCGACTCGGCGCTCAGGTTGGAGATCAGCTCAGCCATGCCACACCCGCCTGCCGGCCCGCGCGTGACCCTTCGCGCCGATGCGAGAAGTAGCGCTCGTCGCAGATCGTGCACGCGGGGACATCCCGCACCGCCGCGACCCCGGCCGCCAGCAGCCGATCATGGGCGATCGCGCGTATGTCGAGGTGGCGTCCGTCGCGGTGCACCCCGTCGAAGGCCGCGTGCACCTCCTCGCCGACCTCGTAGCAGCACGGCCCTGCGCACGGCCCGATGATCGCCACGACCTCCTGCTGTCCGGCGAGCTCCTCGAGCGCCCGCACGCCCTCCTCGAGGACGCCGGCCGCCAGACCGCGCCAGCCGGCGTGGACAATCGCCACGGCACCGCGGCAGCCGAGCGCCACGGGCATGCAGTCGGCGGTCACCACGAGTGTCCCCACGCGGCGCAGCGCCGTCGCCTGGCCGTCCGCCTCCTCGCGGCGCTCACCGGCCTCGCCCCCGCGTGCAGCGCTAGCGCCGGGCGGCGGGCCGGGCCGCTCATCCGGCTCGCCTGAGGAGACCCGCCGCACGAAGCTCCCGTGCACCTGGTAGCCACGCGCCAGCCGGTCCAGGCCGAGCCGCTTGCGCAGTTGCGCGCGCGAGGCCTCGCCGCGGTCGGCTTGCTCTCCCGCCACGCTCGAGAGGTTGCCGTGCGCGCGGGCCGTGAACACGGCGCGTCCGCCGCCGGGCAGCTCGAAGGCATCGTCCGCGCTCACACGCTCGCCTCGAGAGCGGCCTGCAGCTCGGCATCGCGACCGTCGCTCAGCTCACCGTCGAGCCTGCGGGCGAGCACGCTCGCCAGGCGGCGGCCGATCTCCGGCCCCGGCGGTATCCCGGCCGCCAGCAGGTCGTCACCGGTGATCGCAAGACGCACGTGGCGCCAGCGACGGAGCCATTCATGCGCGGCCTCGGCCGCCCCATACGGTGGACGCCCGCTGGCCAGCGCGCCGGCGAGCGCGACGCCCTCGAGCGGGCTGGAGGCGGCCACATCACGCAGGCGCGAGGGCCGGTCGGCTTCGCGCAGCTGGTCGACGAGCGCCGGCGCGAGCACCGCTGTCTTCAGCACCGCCTCGCGCTCGGTGGCCGTGAACTCGAAGCCATCGAGCAGGCGAGCGATATCGGTTGGCGCGTCCCGCCCCCCGTCCATGGAGAGCGCGAGCAACACGACGGCGAGCAGCAGCACCGCCGGGCGCCCATCCTCGGGGAGCATCGCGAGTGCCCGCGTGGCGAGGTCGCGATCGAAGCCCAGCTGCGGATCCAGCGCCGCGAGGACGCCGAGCTCGTCGAGCGCGGCGAGCGCCGCGACGGGGTCCGGCTCGGCGAGGGTCAGCCGCAGCTCCGCACCCAGCCGGGCGCGCGAGACCGTCGCCAGTGCACCGGTCGCGACGGCCTCGGCCGCGAGGAGCGCCGTGTGGGCCTCCGGAGCGAAGCCCAGCCTCGCCCGGTAGCGCGCCAGGCGCAGCAGCCGCGTGGGGTCATCGACGAAGCTGCGCTCGTGCAGCACGCGCAGGCGCGCCGCGGCGAGATCGGCCGCGGCCTCGGGGCTCGCCTGCACGCTTCCGCGCCGGGGACCGCCGAGGATCACCGCGATCGAGTTCACCGTGAAGTCCCTGCGCTGAACGTCCTCGCCGATCGTTCCCGGCCGGACCTCCGGCAACGCGCCTGGCGAGGGGTAGGTCTCGGCACGCTGCTCGGCGACGTCGATTCGGCCCCCCTCCCACTCCACCACCGCGGTGCCGAAGCGGTCGTGCACGGTGATCGCCGCGGATGCCCCGCCGATGCGCGACGCGAGGTCCCCGGCGAACAGCGCAGCATCGCCGCCGACGACCACGTCGAGCTCGCGTGGAGTGCCACCGAGGAGCAGGTCGCGCGGCGCCCCGCCGACGAGCGCGGCGTCCTCGCGCGAACGCGTGAGCTCGAGCAGCTCCGGACCGCCTGCGAGGTGGCCGACGGCCGCGAGCACCTCCTGGCCCTGCAGCTCAGCCATCGCGAACGGGAATGCCGGCCGCCGCGAGGTGCGCCCGGGCCTCGCCGATCGTGAAGCGCCCGTAGTGGAAGATCGACGCACACAGCACCGCGTCTGCCCCCGCCCGGAGCGCCTCGGCGAGGTGCTCGAGCTCCCCGGCGCCGCCGGAGGCGATCACGGGAACGCTGACCGCCGCGCTCACCGCGCCGGTCAGCTCGAGGTCATAGCCCTCGTTCGTGCCATCGCGGTCCATGCTCGTGAGCAGGATCTCCCCCGCCCCGCGCTCGACCGCCTCGGCGGCCCACGCGACCGCGTCCCGGCCGGTCGGCGTGCGCCCGCCCGCCAGGTATGCCTCCCATCCATGCGTCCCGTTCGCGCCCACGCCTCCGCTGCGCGCCTTCGCGTCGATCGCGAGCACCACGCACTGCGCGCCGAACACGCTTGCGAGCTCGTTGAGCAGCTCGGGGCGTTCGAGCGCGGCCGAGTTGACCGACACCTTGTCCGCCCCCGCGTCGAGAACCGCCTGAGCGTCCGCCACCGAGCGGATCCCGCCGCCGATCGTGAACGGCACGAAGACCTCGTCGGCGGTGCTGCGCGCCAGGCGCGCGATCGTGTCGCGCTTCTCGTGCGTGGCGGTGATGTCCAGGAACACGAGCTCATCGGCGCCCTCGCGGTCGTAGTGGGCGGCCAGCTCGACGGGGTCGCCGGCGTCACGGATGTCGACGAATTCGACGCCCTTGACAACGCGACCGGCGTCGACGTCGAGGCAGGGGATGATGCGCTTGAAGTTCACCCACCAACCGTAGCCGGATGCCGCAGACTCGTCCCTCGCGCGGCGTGACCGGCGACACCGGCCGGCCTGCGGGAGCGGCGCGCTTTTGTCTCCCGAAAGACTCAGTCCCCGAGTGCCGCCTGGGCCTCGGCGATCGTGAAGCGCTTCTCGTACAGGGCCTTGCCGACGATCACCCCGGCGAGGTTCGACAGCCCGAGCGCCGCCAGCCGCTGCAGGTCGGAGAGCTCACCGATGCCGCCCGAGTAGATGAGCTCGCCGCCCTGCGCCGCGGAGGCGAGCGGTGGCAGCTCATCGAAGCTCAGACCGCCCAGCATCCCGTCGCGATCGACGTTCGTGTAGGCGAGCTCGGTGACGCCCTGCCCGATCAAGCGCACGAACAGCTCCCGCACGCCCTCCTCGGCCGTCTTCGTCCAGCCCTCGATTGCCACCTTCCCACCACGAACGTCGACCGACACGACGACCCGCTCGGGCCCATGCCTCTCGAGCGCGCGCTGCAGCAGTCCGCGATCGGTGAGCGCGGCGGTCCCGAGGATCACGCGCCCGGCGCCTGCCGCCAGCGCTCCGTCCACCGCATCCAGCGACCGCAGCCCTCCCCCGTACTGCACGGGCACGCCTAGCGTGGCGATCCGTCCCAGCTGCTCGAGGTTCACGGGCTCGCCGCTCTTCGCGCCGTCGAGGTCGACGACGTGCAGGAAGCGGGCCCCCGCGTCCACCCAGCCCCCGGCGGCGGACAGCGGGTCCTCGTCGTAGACGGTCTTTGCCGCGAAGTCGCCCTTCACGAGCCTCACGGCCTTGCCGCCGAGGATGTCGATCGCCGAGTAGAGCCTCACCGGGCGACCGGCGCTCCGGCCTCCACGCAGATGCGCGCGAAGTTCGCGAGCAGGCGCAGGCCGGCGGCGGAGGACTTCTCCGGGTGAAACTGCACGCCGTAGAACGAGCCCCTCTGAACGGCGCTGACGAACGGCGAGCCGTACTCCGCGGTGCCGAGCGTGTCCTCCGCGCGGGCGGGGACCGGCGCGACGGAGTGCACGTGGTAGAAGGCGCAGCGGGCCGGCAGGTCCGCGACCAGCGGCGACCCGGGTTTGCCGAAGGCGACCTCCGTCCAGCCGATGTGCGGCAGCTTGCGCTCGCCCGCCTCCAGCCGGCGCACCTCACCGGCGACGATCCCGAGGCCGGCGTCGCCGCCCATCTCACTCGAGGAGTCGAACGCGAGCTGCATGCCGAGGCAGATGCCGAGCACAGGCGCGTGTGCCTGCACGCGCTCGCGCAGCAGCTCATCCAGGCCGAGCTCGCGCAGCCGCGCCATCGCCGTGGGGAAAGCCCCCACGCCCGGCACCACCAGGCCGGCCGCCGCGCGCAGCCGGTCGTGATCGGCGGTTACCGTGGCACGCGCGCCGACGTGCTCCAGGGCCTTCTCGACCGAGCGGCGGTTGCCCATGCCGTAGTCCACGACGGCGATCTCCACGGGCTGCTCGACCAGCGGAGTCATCCCGTCAGCGTGCCCTTCGTGCTCGGGACGCCCGTCTCGGTGGGGTCGATCGCCGCAGCCAGCCGCAGCGCGCGGGCGAACGCCTTGAACGCGGCCTCGATCATGTGGTGGGCGTTGCTGCCGGCTTCCACGCGGAGGTGAAGGGTGAGCTTCGCAGCGTTGGCGAACGCGCGGAAGAACTCCTCCGTCAGCTCGTGCTCGAAGCCGCCCGTCGAGCCCGGTGGCAACTCGGCCTCGAACAGCGTGAACGGGCGCCCGGAGATGTCGATCGCGCAGCTGGCGCGGGCCTCGTCCATCGGCACCGTCGCCCACCCGTAGCGCACGATGCCGGCGCGGTCGCCGAGCGCCGCGTCGAGCGCCTGGCCGAGCACGATCGCGGTGTCCTCGGCCGTGTGGTGCGCGCCGGTCTGCAGATCGCCGCTGACCTTCACGTCGAGGTCCATCCGCCCGTGGCGCGCCAGCAGGTCGAGCATGTGATCGAGAAAGCCGATGCCCGTGGCGCGCGTGCCGTCGCCCGCGCCTTCCAGGCCCAGCGTCAGCTGCACGTCCGTCTCGCCGGTTCGGCGCTCGATGGTCGCGGTTCGCATCATGAGCCTTGATTCTCTCGCACTCGGGCCTCCATCGATTCCGCGTGGACCTCGAACCCCTCGGCGCGCGCGATCGGCGTGCCCGCGGCGGCTAGACGCTCTGCGCCGCGGCCGATCCGCACCTCGGCCATTCGCCGGCGGAAGTGGCGGGGTGAGAGAGTCGAGGCGAAGCGAGCGGCGCCGGCCGTCGGCAGGATGTGGTTTGAGCCCGCCACGTAGTCGCCGAAGGCCGTCGCGCTGTCGGCACCGACGAACAGGCATCCGGCGGAGCGGACCATCGGCGCGAGGGCCTCCATCTCCGCGCCGATCAGCTGCAGGTGCTCGGGGGCGAACGCGTTGGCCAGCGCGAGAGCGTCGCGGGGGCTTGCGACCTCGACGATCGCGAAGGCCGCGTCGCCGACCGTCGGGCGTTCCACGACGAGCGACTCGAGCAGCCCTGCCAGCGCGTCGCACAGAGCCGCGGAGGGCGCCGCGGCGGCGACGAGGCTTCCCTCGCCGTGCTCCGCCTGGGCGAGCATGTCGAGGGCGGCGAGCCGCAGCTCGCGCTCTCCGGCGTCGGCCGCCAGCAGCACGAGCAGGTCACTGGGCCCCGCGAAGCCGTCGATCCCCACGGTCGCCGAGAGCTGGTGCTTGGCCTCCTGGACGTAGAGGTTGCCCGGCCCGACGATCACGTCCACGCGGTCCACCGTATCTGTGCCGTAGGCGAGCGCCGCGATCGCCTGCGCGCCGCCCATGCGGTAGACGCGCTCCACGCCGCACAGACGGCAGGTGCCGAGGATCAGCGGGTCGATCTCGCCGTCCCGTCCCGGCGGTGCGCACACGGCGACGTCCACGACGCCAGCCGAGCGGGCGGTGACGACCCCCATCACGACGGTGCTCGGGTAGGGAGCGCGCCCGCCGGGCACATACACGGCGGCCGAGCCCACGGGGACCTCGCGCAGCGCCACGCGCTGGCCCTGGGGCAGCTCGACCGCTACGTCCTCGCTGACGCCCGCCTGCGCGACGAGCGCCACGTTCGCGATCGCCACCTGCAGCCCGGCGACGAGCTCGAGCGACAGCAGCCTGATCGCCTCGTCGAGCTCCTCCGCCTCGACGCGCAGCGGCCTCGGCTCGGCCCCGGAGGTGTCGAGGCGGCGCGTGTGGTCGATCACCGCGGCGTCGCCCTGCTCGCGCACCGCGCGCAGGATCTCGCGGACCTCGTCCTCCACCGACGTGCCGCCGGCAACGAGCGTCCGCAGGCGTCCGGCTGCGCCCGCGGGGCCGCCGAGCCGCCCGACCTCCTCGGCGTCCACCCGTTCCATGCGCATCTCAGCCGCCGCCGAAGGCTGCCGACCGGCCGC
>JAOPZV010000272.1 GCA_025963935.1 Solirubrobacterales bacterium | reverse complement strand
CCCGTGGCAGTGGCTGCCTCGGCCGGCGGCCGGGTACGCAAGGTGCCGGTGGCGGTGGCTGCCGCGCTGGCGCCCGTGGCGGCGGCAGCGGCAAGCATCCCGGCTGGGTTCGCGACAGCCCGGGCTCGGGCGACGGGCCGCCTGACCGCAGCGAACGCCAGGCGCCTCATCGCGGGCGGATCCCTCGTGATCGTCGTGGCGGCCGTTGCGGCGATCGTCGCCACGCTCGGCGGAGGCGGAAGCGGAGCCAAGTCGGGTGCTCACCGCGCGAGCGCTCGGCCTCATGCGTCGCCGCCGCGCACCATCGCACAAGTTCCGCGATCAACGCCGGTGCCCGCGGCCCCTGCCCCCGCTGCGGCGCCTCCGACGCCGACGTCTGCCCCCGCGGCGCGGCCCGCGCCGGCCTCGACTCCGTCGGCGACGTCAACGACCCCCGCGACGGCGCCGTCCCCGGCGCAGGCCCCGACGCCCGCACCCACGCCACCAGCCGCCGCGAAAGCGCTCGGCCCGCTCGCGCAGCTCGGAGCCGCAGGGGCCGCCCCGGGCCACGCCTCTCCCGCCGCGGCCTCGGAGTTGGACCTCGAAGGCCATCAGCTGCTCGGCGAAGGACGCTACCCCGCCGCGGTTGACCGACTGCTCGGCGCCCTGCACGCGAGCGGCGAGTCCCTCACCCGCTGCACGCAGCCAACGACCGGATCGTGCCTGACGTTCGCGTATGCCCTCTACGACCTCGGCCGCGCGCTGCGGCTGAGCGGCGACGCCGGCGCCGCGATCCCGATTCTCAGCCGGCGGTTGCGCATCAACAATCAGCGGTCCGTCGTGCAGCACGAGCTCGACCTGGCCCGAGGCGCCGGCGCATGAGCACGTACGGCGACCGTCACCGCCGGGCCAACACGACCATCGTCCTGCTGGCCCTCGTCGCGCTGCTGGCCGGAATCGTCCTGCTCGTGGCGATCGACGGCGTGGCGGCAACGGTCGCCGGGATCTTCCTGGTGGGGCTCGCCGGGATCGCGCTCGTCTCGCTGGCATTTCTGGTGGTCGGGCAGGGCGAGGACCGCGACCGCATACGCCATCCGCACGGCTGACCCCGCGCGGTGGCCGCCGGGCGCCGGCTGAAGGTGTCTTACGATCTGGGCAGCGCATGCGCGAATCACGCGGTCCACGCGGCCGCCGCGCGCACACCCCCGCAGCTTCAGGACCGTCCACCGTTTGAGCACTGTCATCAACACGCCCACGTCCCCTCCACCCGTCGGGGGGCCTCCCGAGGCGCCGCCCCCGGAGCCCCGGCGGCGGGACCGCTCGAGCGCGAAGCGCATGCTGCTCGGCGCTGTCGGAGTGATCCTCGTGTCGGGCGCGGCCACCGCCGTGCTGGCGCTCGGGGAAGTAAGCAAGATCGTCGAAGCGCTCAACCAGAACAAGGCGGTCAAGCTGAGCCCGAAGATCCTGGCGCCCACGAGCGCCGGGTCTCCGGAGACTCTGCTGCTCGTCGGCGACGACCGGCGGCCGCCGCCAAAGGGCAGGCCCGGTGGCTTCGTGGTGCCGCACTCCAACGAGATGCTGCTCGTCAGGATCGACCCGGGCAAGCCGACGATCTCCATGCTGTCGATACCGCGGGAGCTACGGGTGACGATCCATCCGCCGGGGGCAGCACCCGTCGTCAATCGCATCAACGTCGCATACACCATCGGCGGGATCCAGCTGATGACAGAAACCATCAAGCGCGTCCTCGGAATTCCCGTCAACCACGTGTTCGTCGTCACGTTCCCGAAGTTCCGCAGGGCCGTCAACGAAATGGGCTGCGTCTTCATGACCGTCGATCGTCGCTACCACCACGTCAACGAACCCGGCGGCGAACAGTACTTCGAGATCAACCTCCAGCCCGGTTACCAGCGCGTCTGCGGCAGGCAGGCGCTCGAATTCGTCGCCAGCCGACACGAAGACACCTCACTCACACGCGACGCACGCGATCAGCGATTCCTGCTCGAAGTGAAGGCGCAGTTCGGCGCGACGCTCTTCGAAAGCCGCGAAAAATTCGAGCGGATCCTGGGCCGCGCGGTCGAAACGGATCTGCACGGCAGCGGCCCCGTGCTCGACCTGCTGAGGCTGCTGGTCCAGGCTCAGGGCAGGCCCGTCCGCCAGGTGCCCTTCCACGTCAATCTCCTGCCGGCATTCGACACGGCCACCCCGCAGCAGATCCACGAATCGGTGCAGTCGTTCCTGAACGGGACCGCCGCCATCGCCAAGCACAAGGTGAGCGCCGCCGTACACGCCGCCCGCCCCCGCCGGCATGGCGCCCCCCGTGGGCTCTCGCTCTCGGCGACCCCCGGCTCGGCCCTCGCGGCCGCGCGTTCCGCCGCGCCGAACCTGCCCTTCGCGCTGGAGTATCCGCGAAGCCGCTCGAGCTTTGCCGGCGCAGCGCCCGACACACTGCGGGTCTACGACCTACGCGACCAGCGCGGCCGCGTGCACCCGATCTACGTGGCCGTCGTCAACAGCGGGCCGCTCGGCCAGTTCTACGACGTCCAGGGCACCTCGTGGGCGGATCCGCCGCTGCTCGCCAACCCGGGCCAGACGGTGCACCTCGGCTCGCGCACCTATGGGATCTTCTATGCAGGCGAACAGATCAGAACGATCGCCTGGCGCGAGGGTGGCGCGACATACTGGATCCAGAACACCCTCACGAACAGCATCCAGCCGCGAGAGATGCTGGCGCTTGCCGAGGGTACGGTCCCCGTCGTCGGCACCGCCGGCGGGCCATCCCCGCTCGGCTCGAGTCCCCAATCATTCAACGTGCCTCCGCGACAGCTCGCGTCGACGAGCGTGGTGGAGGAGCTTGCCGCCGCGCTGGGGGTCGCGACCCTCGTGGCGCTCGCCCTCGTGGCGCTGCTCGTGCGCTCGCGCAGGCGCGACCTCATGCTCCTGCGCGAGCAGGTCGCGCAGGCGATGAGCCTCGAAGCCACGCAGCGTCCGCTGCTCGCCACGGCGGCCAGCATCACCGCGACCGAGCGAGGCCCCGGCACCGAGCGAGTCCACACTGGTGAGCTTGCGTCCGCCGGGGAGCGACAGCCCGCCACCAGACGAGGCCCCACGATCTATCGCTCTCGCAAACGCCTGCGCAGGGGCGCGTTGGCCGGTGTGGCGGCGCTCCTCGTGGGGATAGGAGCCGCGGTGGCGCTCGGTCTCTTCCGTGGTTCGGGCTCCTCCCAGGCCGTGAACCGGAGGGTGCCCGTGGCCGTCTTCAACGCGACGGGGACACCGGGGGCCGCTCAGAGCCTCGCCATCATGTTGAAGGCCGACCGGATCCGCCTGAGCCAGGTCGGCAACATCAACGCGAGCCTCGGCAAGGGCGTTTACGTGCTCTACCCAGCCGGGGCACTGCAGCAGGCAAAGCGCATCGCCCAGCTGATCCCGAACCTCTCTCCGACCGTCGCGCCGATCCAGCCGCAGGTCCAGAACGCTGTCGGGCGTCACGACGAGATCGTCGTGATCTTCGACTGAGCGCGCGGCCGCGGCCGATGTTGGCACGCCTTGACGATGTGTTGGCACGGCTTGACAAGGAAATTTTGTTGTGGCTAAAATAGATTGATGGCCGCTAACGATTTGATTTCCGCTTCCGTTCAGGACTACGCCAAGGCCGTTTACGCACTGGAGGCGCGCGCCGGGGGAGCGGTATCGACGAACGACCTTGCCGAGCGCCTGGGGGTCACAGCGGGCTCTGTCTCGGCGATGGTCCGCAAACTCTCCGAGGTGGGGCTGCTGGAGCACGAGCCCTATCGCGGGGTGCGCCTGACCACCGAGGGCCGCCAGGTGGCCCTCGAGGTTCTGCGCCACCACCGCCTGATCGAGCTGTTCCTGGCCGAGGAGCTCGGGATGCCATGGGATCGCGTCCACGCCGAGGCCGAGGTGCTCGAGCACGTCATCTCCGAGGAGCTCGAGCAGTTGATCGCCGCCCGCCTGGGAGATCCCACGCTCGATCCCCACGGCGACCCGATCCCCACGGTTGGCTTCGAGATCGACGAGCGCCCAACCCGCAGCCTGGATGAGCTGTCGCCGGGCGCTGTCGGGCGCTTCGTCCGTGTGTCGGACTCCGATCCCGAGATGCTGCGCTACCTCGCGGAGCAGGGCATCGCGCTCGGCGAGCGCCTGGAGGTCACCGGCCGCCAGCCGTTCGGCGGCCCGATGTTCGTGCGCATCGGCGAGCGCGAACAGGCGCTCGGTGGAGAGCTGGCAGGCGCGATGCGGATCGAGACAGAGGACGCGCATTGACGCTGCGCCGTCGCCCGCCGGTCGTCGCGCTCGAGGCTGCCACGGAGGGCGCCTCGGTGGCGCTGCCCGAGGCCGGCGTCGGCATCCCCAGCGCGCTCGAGCAACTGCTGGCCAAGGGCCGGCTCCGCGCCACCCTGGCGATGCTGGGCCCGGCGTTTGTCGCCTCGGTCGCGTACGTCGATCCGGGCAATTTCGCGACGAACATCCAAGGCGGAGCCAAATACGGCTACCTCCTGCTGTGGGTCGTGCTCGCCGCGAACCTGATCGCGATGCTGATCCAGTACCTCTCGGCAAAGCTCGGGATCGTCACCGAGCGCAACCTTCCGGAGGTGGTGCGCCAGCGCTTCCCGCGTGCCGTGACCTGGGGCATGTGGATCCAGGCCGAGGCGATGGCGATGTCCACCGACATCGCCGAGTTCCTCGGGGCGGCGCTCGGGCTGAACCTGCTGTTCGGCGTGCCGCTGTTCACAGCCGGGCTCATCACGGGCGTGATCGCGTTCGCGATCCTCGAGCTTCAAACACGTGGCTTCCGGCGATTCGAGCTCGCCATCACGGCCCTGCTCGGGATCATCTTCGCCGGCTTTCTCTATGAGACGTTGCGCATAGGGCCCTCCGCACACGCCTCGCTGCAGGGGCTGCTGCCGGGGTTGAGCGGCACAGGGTCGCTGTATCTCGCTGTGGGGATCGTCGGCGCG
This sequence comes from Solirubrobacterales bacterium, assembly GCA_025963935.1. Classification (GTDB taxonomy): domain Bacteria; phylum Actinomycetota; class Thermoleophilia; order Solirubrobacterales; family Solirubrobacteraceae; genus Palsa-744. The sequence goes on along the minus strand of JAOPZV010000272.1, from coordinate 22,164 downwards.
ACCGTCATGCCGCACGTCATCTACCTGCACTCCGCGCTCACAAACGGCCGGATGCCGTGTCGCAACGATCGCGAGCGCAGCCGCGTGCTTCGCTTCGAGCGCCTCGACGTGATAATCGCTCTCGGGCTTGCCGGTCTCGTCAACATGGCGATGCTCGCCGTCGCGGCGAAGCTCTTCCACACGCCGGCGCTGTCCGGCCTCAGCACGATCCAGGACGCTCACGCGCAGATCGGGCACCTCGTCGGCGGTGGAGCAGCGCTGGCGTTCGCCGTCGCGCTGCTCGCCTCCGGCGCATCGTCCTCGAGCGTCGGCACCTACGCGGGCCAGGTCGTCATGGGCGGCTTCCTGGGCGTTCGCATCCCGCTTTTCCTGCGCCGGGCCATCACCATGCTCCCGGCGCTCGTGGTGCTCGCCGTGGGAATGAACCCGACCAACGCGCTCGTCCTCAGCCAGGTGGTGCTGTCGTTCGGCATCCCGCTCGCGCTGATACCGCTGGTGATGCTCACGTGCAAGCGCGAGGTCATGGGCGTGCACGTCAATCGCGCCTTGACGACGTTCGCCGCGTGGTCCTGCGTGGCACTGATAAGCGGACTCAACGTCTTCCTCATCTACCGGCAGTTCTTCGCGGGCTAGGCGCCTCGCACAACCGCCGCAACGGAGCAACGGGCGGCTAGCGAACCAGCTGCGCCGGAGGGAGTGGAGCTCCACGGGCGCTCGCACACCGGCACAGAGCTGATCTCCCGTCGCGTGGCGGGGGGCCAGGGTCAGGCGTCTGGGACCGTCTGAATGGCAGGCACCGGCGGGGCCTGCTCGGCGCTCTCCGGGGCCGACTCGATGGGCGCATCAGTCAGGGGCTCATCGGGGGCGCCCGGATGACCTTCTGAGGCCAGCTTGCGCGCATCCTTCCGGGCCTGCTTGTCCAGCCGGCGCTCGCGGAGCCGGCTTTCTCGCATGAGCTTGGCCATGGTGGTCTTCTTCTTGCCGCTTGAGGCCATGTCTGTCGTCCTTTCGTTGCGGGGGATACGAACGGCGCGCTCACCGGGTGTTCCGCCGGGAGCGCATCCGTACTGGCGGTCACCGTTCGACCCATCCGTGCCATCTGCCAGCCGGTTGCGGCCGGCAGATCCGAGCGTGCTACCTCAGCTGGACGTTTGCGGCCTTGGGGCCCTTGTCGCCGGCCTCGGCGTCGTATGAGACCTTCGCGCCTTCGGCGAGTGAGCGATAGCCCTCACCCACGATTGCGCTGTGATGGACGAACAGGTCCTTCGACTCGTCGTCCGGCGTGATGAAGCCGAAGCCCTTGTCGTCGCTGAACCACTTGACGGTTCCAGTAGGCATGTATCTCTTCTCCTGCGTTGGTAGTGCTGCGAACGCGGAGATTGCTGAGCAAAGGCTACGACCGCTGGCACTGCGATGTTGGGCGAAGCGCCCAACCTGATCAACCAACGGTAGCAGCAGCCATGCACAGTGTTTCTCCAGACCCAATGAGGGCCCGACCCAGGGAGGGCTCCGCCTCGGGACAGACATCAGTGTTGGTCGGCCTTGAATCCGTCCAGCTCGGCTCGCCAGCCGCCACGCGCGTGCTCGATGCCCGACCGGTCGTTGAACAGCTGGCGCTGCCAGTTGGCGGCCATGCCAAGAGCATTCAGGCGGAACGCCATCGCCGCCGGGTCGACGCCGGCGCGTAGCTGCTTCGCTTCGATGGCCGCCTCGACGTTGGCGGCGAGCACGCCCACCCATTCGCGCATGACCGACTCCACGGCGTCGCGGAGCCGCCCCGGGCGCCCGTCCATCTCCGCGGAGGCGGCGCACAGGAAGCAGCCGCCTGAGAAGACGTCGGAGCCGAGGTAGTCGAACCAGGCGTCACCGATCGCGTGTAGTCGCGGCAGGCCCACGGCACTCGACTGCGCGGGCACGACGACCTCGCCGATGAGGATCGCCCGGGCCTGCGCAAGGGTCGAGAGCTGGAGCTCCTCCTTGGACCCGAACAGCGCATGCACGCTGCTCTTGTGGACCCCCAGGTCCGCTGCGAGGGCGCCGATCGTGAGGCCTTCGAGCCCGTCGCGCGAGGCCATCTGCACCGAGCGCTCGAGCACCGCCGCGCGGCTGCGCGCACCGCGCGCCCGCCGGCCGTCGCTCGGTTGTTGCTCTGGCGGCCGCTCGCTCAGCTGATCGACGTTCGACCGGGTCACGGCCGCGCGCGGTGGGTGGTGTGGGGGTTGACTCGCTGAACGCCGACCATCATGGTCAACTATACGGACGATCATCTATATTCTCGCCGACAACAGCAACCGAGGGGAGCAGGACGATCTCCAAACGCACCATGAACGAGGACGACCCGCTCGAGGACTTCGATCCACGTGAGATCACCCTCGACGGCGTCAGGAAGGTGGTGCACGTGGCGGGCGACGGTCCAGCGGTGATCGTCATGACGGAGATGCCCGGAATCAGCCCGCACGTCGCCCGCTTCAGTCGCTGGGTCAGGGATGCAGGGTTCACCGTCTACATGCCCTCCCTGTTCGGCCGCGACGGCGCCGTGCCGGACGTCGTGGGGGGCACCGCGGTGCTCCAGCGCGCGTGCATGAGCGCCGAGTTCCGCGCGTTCGCCGCCAACGAGTCAAGCCCGGTGACGCAATGGCTCCGCGCGCTGGCGCGGCTCGCGCACGAGCAGTCCGGCGGCCCCGGTGTCGGCGCGATCGGCATGTGCTTCACGGGCAACTTCGCGCTGACGATGATGCTCGAGCCCGCGATGCTCGCGCCGGTCCTGTCGCAGCCTTCGCTGCCTCTCGACGACCCGGCCGGGATCGAGATGGCGCCCGAGGAGCTCGCCGCCGTTCGCGATCGCCTCGAGCGCGAGGACCTGACGGTCATGGCGTATCGCTTCAAGGGAGACCGAGTCTGCAGGGCGCAGCGGTTCGCCGCCTACTCGGAGGCGCTCGGCGACCGGTTCATCGCGCGAGTGCTGCCCGACGGCGCCGCCAACCCCGACACACCACCATTCTTCGAGCACGTGGTGGCGAGCCCGCACAGCGTTGTGACCGCGCACCTGATCGACGAGGCAGGCCAGCCGACGATCGACGCACGCGACGAGATCCTGTCGTTCTTCGCCGAACGCCTCGCGGCGTGAGCGGCACCTAGACGTTGGACTTGATGCTGCCGCCGTCGACCTGGTAGACGGCGCCCGTGATGTAGGAGGCCTGCTGAGAGGCGAGGAACGCGACGAGGTTCCCGAGCTCCATCGGCTCGCCGAGGCGACCCATCGGGATCGCCGCTGCGAGTGGCGCGAGCTGCTCTTCGACCGTCTTGTCGATATGCGCCGTGCCATCGGCCAGTCCGGGATGGATGCGGGAGGTCAGGAACGTGCCGGGAAGCACCAGGTTGATCGTGATGCGGTCCTTCGCGAGGTCCGGCATGATGGCCTTCATCAGCCCCGCGATGCCGGGGCGGATGCCGTTGGAGAGGTCGATGTAGGGGACCGGCTGCTTCACCGAGCTCGATTGGATGCCGATGATCCGGCCCCAGCCCTGCTCGCGCATGTGAGGTAGGACCAGGCGGACCGAGCGGACGAAGTTGAGCGTGAGCGCCTCATACGCCGCCCGCCAGTCCGCGTCTGTGAGGTCCTCGAACTTGCCCGGTGGCGGCCCGCCGGAGTTGTTCACGAGGACGTCGACCCCGCCGAAGCGCTCGACGGTCGCAGCGACGACGCTCTCGATCCCCTCGGCGCTGGCGAGGTCGGCCGGGACGGCGAGCACCTCCACGCCGGTCTCACCTCGTATCTGCTCGGCGGCCGCGTCGAGATCAGCCGCAGTGCGTGCGCAGATCGTGACCCGCGCGCCCTCGCGCGCGAGCGCGAGGGCCGATGCCTTGCCGAGACCCTTGCTCGACGCACCGACGATCGCGACCTTGCCGGTCAACCCGAGATCCACGCGTGCCTCACAGGTGGGCTCATTTTCCGGTCGGCGCGCACTGTCGGGCGACCCTAGCGCGTGGCGCGTGGCGCCGGTCTACGCGTGCGTCCGCGGCGGATCGCCGGCCCGCGCGCGCCAGGCCCGCCCGATCTCCCGGAGCATCGGGGGGTACACGATCAGGTGACGGAATGGCGCGATCGCGGCCATGTAAGCGCTGCCGAGCAGTCCGCTCGGCTTGACCAGCACGGCCATCTGGCCGCGATAGCCGCCCCTCCCGTCGGGAACCCACCCGATGTGCATCACGCCGTGCACCGTCCGGTTGGCCACCTCCGCCGCGAACTCGTCGTCGAGCATGTAGAGCGTCGTGAAGGGGAGCGTGTCGAACTCCTGGGCCGAAGCCGTGTCGCGCAGATCGGCCGGCAACCGGTCGCGGATGGTCGGGCGCACCCTGCCATGGCCGGTGTCCTCGGCGTCCCAACCGAGCAGCTCACCGACCTTCAAGCGGATGGCCCACAGCGCGCGAGCGACACGGGACGGGTTTTCTGAGAGGTCACCCGAGGCGATCAGCTGCACCAGCTGGGGAAAGTCATCCGGCCCGCCTGGCGTCGGCAGCGCCCACACGTCCTCCAGCCGGAAATCGTCGGTGAACTCATGGATCCGCCACGGTCTGGACGTGTGCTCGGTGTTCGGGATCGTCATCGTGGGCCTCCCGCATCGGGCTGCAGCGCGAGAATCTGGGCGTTCATCGCCTCGGCCAAAGCGAGCATCGCCGAGCGGGGGCGGACCATCACCGTCAGCTCGTCGATCAGGCCATCCGCCCCCGTGTGAACGAAGTCGCAGCCGTGTAGGTCGCGGTCCCCGACGCGCGCCCTGAAGAGCAGCGCGTGATCGCTGGCCCCCTCGGCGCCGATTTCACGCTCGTAGTGGAAGTCCTCGAAGACGGTCGTCACGGCGCGCAGGATCACGCCGAGCGCCTCGAGACCGTGGTAGGGGCGGAAGACGACCGGGCTGTTGAACACCACATCCGGCGAAAACAGCTCGAGCGCGCCGTCGGTGTCACCTCTCTCGACTGCGCTGCGGAACGGATGCATGGGCGCCACCTTTCTTCTGTGGAGTGCGTGGGCGGATCATCTACGCCGGGTCCGCGCTGCGAGGGGATGAGCCACGCGGCCGGCGGGTTGGGTGTGAGGTAGACGCGTCATGGTCAATTCCCAGCACGCCGGCGGCGGCGCGCGCCGCCAGCACCTCGTCGTGCGGAGCCTGGCCGGCGAGCTGGATGACCGCGCCTTCCATGGCGCCGATGAAGGCGAGCGCGACGGCGCGGGCAGGCGGTCCGGGTGGGATCGTTCCCATCCTGCGTCCCGCGCTGATCAGGCGCGTGCAGCGCTTGAGGAGGCTTTCGGACACGCCGTCCAGGCGACGTGCCACCGGGTGGTCGTGACCGCTGAACTCGAGCCGCAGCGCCATCGCCACGCGGGCGACGTCTCGCCGACAGAAGACGGCGTGACCTCGTGCGAGGGTGATGAGCGCGAGGACGGGATCGCGCTCATGGTCGATGTGCCGGCCTACCTCCTGCCTCCATGTCTCATCCACCCAATCGATCACCGCCAGGGCAAGGTCCTCCTTGTCCTTGAACTGGTGATACAGCGCTCCGCGGGTGTAGCCCGCCTCGTTCGCCACCCGCTCCAGGACGAGGTTGCCGTAGCCGTGGCCGGACAGGCCGCGCGCGGCCGACTCGAGCAACGCGCTACGCGAGCGTGCGCTTCGCTCGGCCTGCGTCGAGCGGCGACCGTCCGGGGACGCTGTCGCCCTCGAGCCGTCACTGGCCGGGACGGAAGATACATGCATGCGTGTATGTTATCAGCGTGATTCCCCGCCTGGGCCGAGTGAGCGTCGCGCCCGGCGGAACGGACACGCCCTCGCGCAAGGTGAAGTTTGAAGACAGGCCAACCGGGGTACCGCGGTTTCACGGGAAAAGCCGCGGGTGGAGGAGAAACGGGTATGGGGGTATGTCCTCGCAGGCACGCGGCGGGCGAGCCGCTGAAGGTGACGCTGGGCGGCAGATCTCAGCGCCTGTGGCCGTCCCGGACGTGTTCCGGCAAGGCTCATCGGTGATCCCTCGCCGCGGGGATCAGCTCCGGCGCTCGGTTCACCTCTCCGGGCTGCTGCTGTGCCTCTTGTTCGTGGGCTTGTGGAGCGCCCAGCTTGCTTTCGGCGCTGAACCACCGTCCTCGTGTGCGACGAAGCAGGGACCCGTGGGAGCGGCCTTCCTCGACTGCAGTGAAGGGAAGGTGTTCAACATCGTCCCGCCTGGTCAGACGGGGACATACAGCTCAGCGGACCTCGCCGCGGCAGAACTCGGGCAGGGGTTTCCCGCGCACACGCGCGACCAGCAGCCGCTTTACGCCAACCTGATCAACGTCGCTCCGAACCTCCCGGAAGCTGACATCGGCAACTTCTACAAGGACGCGAGCTTCATGGCGGACCTGTCGCAGGCAGAACGGGTCGAGACATTCCCCGCTCCGCACGACGGCACCGTGATCCTGCGCGACAAACAGTTCGGCGTGCCTCACATCTTCGGGCGGACCAGGGCAGATACCGAGTTCGGGTCCGGGTTCGCCTCAGCCGAGGACCGCCTGTTCGAGATGGACGTCCTGCGGCACGTGGGGAGGGCCCAGCTGACGTCATTCGTCGGGCCGTCGCCGAGCAACGAGGCGATGGACTGCAGCGTCGCCGCGGCGGCCGGCTACAGCGAGGCTGAACTGCAGGCGCAAGCCGACAGCTTCCCCGCCCTTCACCCGACTCCCATCTCGATCGAAGGCAAAGCGACGACAGAGGGTCAGCAGCTCGTGAGCGACGCGAACGCCTACTCCGAAGGCGTGAACGAGTACGCCGCGGAGGCCGCTGTCGGCGGAGGGCAGAACGGCGCCAAGATGCCGGCCGAGTACGCCGCGCTCGGAATCACCCCTCCGGCAGCCGGAACGCCGACCGCGTGGAAGACCACCGACCTGATCTCCACCGGAACCTTGGTGCAGGCGATCTTCGCCACCGGCGGAGGCAACGAGACGGGCAGCGCGCTTCTCTACCAGTCACTCGTGAATCGCTACGGCCAGGCCAAGGGCGCGAAGATCTGGAGCGACCTGCGCTCGCAGAACGATCCCAACGCGCAGGTCAGCGTCAAAAAGCCGTTCAGCTACGAGCACGTGCCTGCGCGCCTCGACGCCACCTCGCTGGCGATGCCTCTCGCGCCCCACTCCGACGCCTATCACCTGGGACACGAAAACTGCCAGGCCTCGGCTGTCGCCTCGCCGGCCAGCCAGCCCGCAGCGCAGGGATCGCGCGTGGACCTGACGCCTCTCCTGGACGCCCTAAAACAGGGCACGCCCCACGGCAGCAACGAGCTGGTCGTCGACGGCGCGCACAGTGCCGGCGGGCACCCGATCGCGGTGTTCGGTCCTCAGACCAGCTACTTCGTCCCACAGCTCCTTCACGAGGTCGACCTCCATGGTCCCGGCCTCCAGGCGCGGGGAGTGTCGTTCTCCGGCACCGAGGTGTTCGTCGAGCTCGGTAGGGGCGTCGACTACGCCTGGAGCGCGACTTCCGCGGGCGCCGACATCGTCGACCAGCGGCTCGAGAAGCTGTGCAACACCGACGGTTCGCCGCCGAGCACCGCCAGCACCGCCTATATGTACAACGGCGTGTGCACCCCGATGTACGAGCGCACCGACAGCCAGGTGGGCACGCCCTCGGCCGCGTCGCAGGAACCTCCCGTGCGCCTGACCATCAAGATCGAGCGGACGGTCCACGGCCCGGTCATTGGGAGGACCACCGCCAAAGACCCGGCAACCGGCCAGGTCGTTCCGGTCGCCGTCTCCTCGCAGCGCTCGACCTTCGGCGACGAGCTCGGATCCGCGCCGGCCTACATGGAGTGGAATGACCCCGAAATCATCCACAGCGCCACCGACTTCCAGCGCGCGGCTGCGAAGAACACCGGAACGTTCAACTGGGCCTACGTGGACTCGAAGAACGTGTCGTACTACATGTCCGGCAAGCTGCCCGTGCGCAGCGCCCGTGTGGACCCGAACTTCCCGACCTGGGGCACGGGCGCGTGGGAGTGGCAGGGGTTCGTGCCCGGCGACCTGTCCGCGGCAGACGTGCACCCCCGCGCCAGCACGATTCCCGCAGGGCCCGGCGAAGTGAACGGGACGCTGGCGAACGGCATCTTCACCAGTTGGAACAACAAGCCGGCTCCCGGCTTCTCGGCTGCAGACAGCAACTTCGCCTACGGCCCCGTGTATCGCGTCCAGTCCCTCAGCGACCGTCTCAAGGCGATCCTGAAGAAACGCCCCGCCACTCCAGCCGATGTCATCAACGCGATGGAGGACGGGGGCTCCGTCGATCTCGACGGCTCCCAGCTCGTCGGGCCGATCGCCGCCGTGCTCCATGGCGCGAGTCTCACCCCGGCCCAGCAACAGGTGATGGGCATCCTTGAAACATGGTCCAAGGACAAATTCTGGGGAACCGGCGTCCCCGGAGCTCATCGGCGTGATCGCAGCGGCAGCGGCAGCTACGAACAGGGCAACGCAGTGGCGATCATGGACAAGCTCTATCCGCGTCTGGCACACGCGGTGTTTGACCCATGGCTGGCTCCGCGCGCCACGGGCGAACCCGACATCTTCGGCCAGCTGACCGGCATGAACGGGCTCAACGACATACCGAGGGCCCAGGGCTCCGCATACGACGGTGGCTGGGAGGGATACCTGCAGCGCTCGCTGCAGCAGGCCGTCAATCCCGCGGTTGCCCGCGGCTACTCGCAGGTCTACTGCGGTGGCAACGCCAGCGGGGGCAGTGGCGATCTGGCCTCCTGTCAGGCTGCCTTGAAGAGCGCGCTGGATTCGACCATCAGCCAGCTCACCAACCTCTACGGGACCGCCGACCCCAATGCCTGGACATGCTCCCGCAGCAACGAAACGGGTGGCCGGGCTGCTGGTACCGGCCAGGCGGACGCCGTCAGATGCAATCCGTCATTCGACGACATCCAGCACAGTGTCCTCGGCGTCGGCAAGGTGCCGGGCATGCCATGGGTCAACCGGCCGACCTTCCAACAGGTCGTTCAGTTCCCCAACGGGCGCCCGACCGGCTGACCGGCCCAACTCGTGCCGGCAGCCGGCGGCGTAGAACTGCGTAGTGGGGCGCGGGGCTCGGCCACTATTCCCGGCTACCGCCTCCCCCGTTGCCTTCTTCTGCCGCGATGTTCACCCCGAGCGCTGTGGCGAGGGGTTCTGCGGCGGCGACCATCCTGAAGACGCCGATGTTCGGTCCGACCGCTGTCAAGGTCGAAATGACCTCGTCGACCGATGCGCCGGCGTCCAGGGCGGCGCTGACGTGGAGTAGATACGAGGCGTCATCGCCGCCCGTGGCTGCCAAGGCGGCGAGGTTCACGAGCCCAAAGGTCTTGGCGTCGAGATCCGAGTCATCAACCGCCTCGGCCACGCGGATCGCGATCAGGTCGGCAATCGCCGTGTCGTCGCTCTCGGAGATGTCGCGCAGTCTGTCGCGCTGTTGGTCGTTGGCCTGTTGGTCGTTGGTCTGCTGATCGTCGGTCCGCTGGTCGTTCCTCTGCTGGATGTTGGTGGCCATGAGGCCGCTCCTTTGGTCGGTGGCTGGTCCAGGAATCCTTCGGGGAGGTCCTGCACCAGGGTCAGTAGGACGCCGATGCAGCGCTCCAACAGTGCGGTCAGGCGCCGCTCGGACTGGGTGTTCGCATCGACTTGTCGATGCGCAGCAGCCGAGCCAGACCGGCGGGCATCCACCAGTTCCACCGGCCCACCAGAGCGACCGGCGCCGGTACCAGGAGGGTGCTCAAGCGCGCTGCTTGGACACGCCGCCTGCTCTCCTCTTCGCGATCTCGCTCGAGTCTGGCCGCACGCTCGGCCGCCGCCGCGGCAAGCGCCCGTCGGGCTCGCCTGGTGTCGCCGATCGCAACCGCCGCGAACACCATGGGGATTCGCGTCGCGGCACCGCCGAATCCAAAAGAGCCCTCGTGCAAGATGATCGTGAGCACCACCGCGACAGCTGTTACCCCTGCAACCACCAGCGAGCGGTTGCGCTTGCCGTACAGCGCGACCGTGTAGAGCTCGACCAGCACCATTGCGGTCGCCACCCACGTCACTCCGGTCGCGAGCACCCAGGTGAAGGCTGCTACCTCGATCGCTATTAACGCTGCCAGCGGCGTCTGACGCCGCCATGCGAGGGGCGCCGCGGCAACCGGGGCCAGCAGGTAGGCGCCGATCGGCAGGCCACCTTTCGCGCGGACGGCTCCTTCGACCATCAGTGCGATGGCAGCCGCGGCGGCGAGTGCCACGTCCAAGCGCGGCAGGCGTGCGGCCGACACCTTCGGAGTTGACATGTGACCAATGCTACTTTGCCCTCGGCGAGCCGCATCGGCCGCGAGGATGCTCTTTGCCTACTCCGAAAGCAGTATCTGGGCCTGTGCCGGCGCTCCGGCCGCTTCGCGTCCATGGGCCGCGCGGCGGGCGCCCGAGATAGCTCCGAGAGGCGGATCAATGTGCCTCGGATTGGCACCTGCGGGATCTCGCTCGCGTTGCGCACCACGTATAGACGCCGAGCGTCGCGACCGTACCCTCTGCAGTGAGACCCAGACCAGCAGGGCGAGAAGTCCCGGCAGCGCGGCGAGCTCGATCGTGTGACTGTGCGGGAGCCCGTGCGGCGGTGCCAGCACCCAGCTGGCGAGAGTGAATGACGCCAGCCACTTCAGGTGTACGTCGAAAACGAGCAGGCACGCAGCAAGCAGCACCAGGTAGTGACTCCAAAGCACCGGGGTGAGGATCAGCGAGACGATGACGGCTGCACAGAACAGCACGCGCTCGTCGTGGGTCCGCCGATAACGAGCGTGCGCGGCGATCACGACGGCCAGTCCGACTGCTGCCATCACGACCTGGGCCGCAGCGAGCGAGACCCCACGGTTCATGAGGGCCCCTATGAGTCCCATGCCGGAGCGGGCCTCGTGTGCGGAGAGCTGAGTGAGCATCCGGGCGTATTCCGCCGGGCCTATGGGCCCCAGTAGGAATCCCAGACCCAATAGGAGGCCGCTCGCAGCGGCGCTCAGCGTCAGTGCGCGGCGCCTTCGGGCCAACAGCAGCCAGATGAACAGGGGCGCCAGGAAGAGCTTTGCGGCGATCAGCGGGGCGGCCAAGACGAACATCGGCAAGCGCTCGCGCCAGTGCCACATCATCAGCGCACCGGCAAACAGCAGGGGGCTCAGGGCCCCGAGCTGCAGGCCGGTGATCGTGAAGGAGGTGCACAGCACGAGCGCCGAGCGCGACGCCCCCCGCGTGGAGTGGAACGCCGCCGCGGCCGCGACAGCGGTGGCCGATACGAAGAAGAACAAGTGGCCCGCCACCGACGCCGGCAGCCCCGAGAGCAGCGCGAACGGCAATGCTGCGAAGTACGGGTAGACGTAGGCTGATCCCGAGTAGACCGAGCTGGACCCGAGCGCCGGATACAGAGCATGTCCGTGCAGGACGGAACCACCCGCCCGGAGGAACACGTTCACGTCGTAAGCGGGCGTCAAAGGCGTGAAGACGGCCAGAATGGCGGCCGCCGCGAGGAGCGGCAGGCCCACCAGGCAAGCGCGGTAGCAAACTGTCCTGCGCGGCATTGCGGCGACGATATCTGTCGGGAGCCGTCCGGTCATCGTCCGCGAGTCGCCACCACGTCCTGCTTGCGATGGTGTCGTGCGAGGAGAACGCCGACGACAAGCAACGTTACGCCCGCTGGGGGTGGGACGACATCAACCATCCGGCGCCATCGACGCCGGCGGAGGCGGGCGCTTCTCATGGGGCGCGCCTCCGCGTCGCCGGCGCGCCATCACGGCGGACAGCCCACCCAGTCAAGACACGCAACGTTGTACCTCGTGACTTGTCGGACCGGTTTCCTCCCGCGATGCTCGAGCAGCATTGAGCTCTCCGCCCGTCGCGTCCAGCTGGCCGCCTCCACCCGACCCGTCCCGGCTCAACGGACGCTCTGTGCCGGCTCGCCGACGGGCAAGGCGGGACGTCGCGCCAGCGGGCAGGGTGCAACGCGTACAGCGGGCGCGGATACTGCGCGCGATGGCGGAGGTGGTCTGCTCGGACGGGTTCGCGTGTACGACGGTCGAGAAGGTGATACGCCGCGCCCGCGTGTCGAGAAGAACGTTCTACGAGCTCTTTCCCGATCGCCACGCGTGTTTTCGGGCGGTTTTCGAGGAGACCCTGGATGCCGCCGCCGGGACGGTGTGCGGCTCCTACCGCGAGGGCGGCCGGTGGGTGGACCGGATGCGTGGCGCGTTGCTGCAGCTGCTGCTGTTCCTCGACCGCGAGCCGGGGCTCGCGAGGCTCTGTGTCATGGAATCGCTCGGCGGGGACGCGGCCATGCTCGCGCGGCGCGCCGAGGTGCTGCGCGCGCTGGCGGACGCTGTGGACGATGGGCGCCGCTCCGCGCCCCGTGGCGCGAGCCCTTCGCCGCTCGCGGCCGGGGGGGTCGTCGGCGCGGTCGCCTCGATCATCTACGGCCGCCTGCAGGCCGGTGCCGTTGAGCCGCTGGCCGAGCTGCTCCCGCCGTTGATGAGTCTCGTCGTTCTGCCGTTTCTCGGTCCCGCGGCGGCCAGCCGTGAGCTGTCCAGGGCGGCACCGGACGTCGACGAGGTGCCGCCGAGGGAGCATCCGGCGACTGGCGATGTCCTCGAGCGCGTCGACATGCGGATCACCTACCGGACGCTACGCGTCCTTGAGGCGGTCGCTGCGAGGCCGGCGATCACCAACGGCGAGGTCGCGCAGGCGGCAGGCATCAGGGACGCGGGGCAGATGTCGAAGATGCTCACCCGTCTCAGGTCGGCCGGTCTTCTCTCCAACGGTGACAGCCGCCGCGCCGGCCGGGCGGGGAACGCCTGGCGGCTGACCGAGAAGGGCGAGGAGCTGCGCCTCGCGGTGGGAGGCGCTGCCGCCGGTGAGACGGGCGCGTGACGACGCCCTGACGCCTGCCTGCCATCACCGACAGGCGATCGCTGGTGACGGGCGATCAAGCTGTGGGCGTTCAGCGTCGATAGCGAACGGGCGCAAGCCGGTGCGGTGGCGCGAGCGCGCCCCGAACACCCGCGCGCGAGAACTCAGTGAGAGAGAGATGATCAGCCTCCTAGCCCCGCTCAAGCTCGCTGGCCTAACCGTCGCACTGTTCGGCGCCGCGTACCTCGGCGTGCCTGCTGCACGGCAGCCCACGCCGTCCGCCCGCGCGGCGGTCATCGGCGGCGCGCCCGCGCCGCCAGCCGCACTGTCCTCAGTCGCGGAGATCCTCAACACCGATGGCCACCAGGTCCACAAATGCACCGGCACCGTGGTCTCTGCGACAGTCATCCTGACCGCCGGCCACTGCGCAGAGAACGGGAGCACCGGCGCCGTGAACAAGAGCTCCGGCTACACCGTCTTGACCGGCGGCGCCGGTGGTTCCACCGTCACGCCGCAGGTCTCTACGGTGTTCGCGGTGATCGTCAACGAAGGCTTCCACCGCAGGACGGTTGACGACGACGCGGCACTGTTGATCCTCTCGGCCCCCGTCGCGGCTCCACCGGTGCGGCTCGCCACCGGCGCGGACAGGCGGGAGCTCCGACCTGGGTCCACGGCGATGATCGTCGGGCTGGGCAAGACGTCATATGCGCAGCCACGCCCCACAGTCGGGGCACGCTGGGCGGCCACCGTTCTTCAGGCTGCGCCGTGGTGCAGCCGATACGCACGCCCGTTCTTTGCGGGCAGTGAGATATGCGCGGTCGACCCGCGGTCCTATCGCACGGGCGCGTGCTACGGAGACAGCGGCGGCCCCCTGCTCGCCCTGGACACTGCACGCGCCGAACTCGTGCAGATCGGTATCACCAGTCACGGCTACGGGAGATGCTCCACTCGCTTGCCGTCGGTCTTCACCCGGGTGGACCCGATCGCCTCATGGGTCGAGGCATGGATACAGGCGTACCCGCCCCGTCCCGTCCCGCCGGCGCCGCAGCCCTGAGGTCGCGGGCGCCGCGGTTCGCCCGGACGGAGTTGGACGGTGGGGGCGGGCCGCGGCGCGCGAGTCGGGAGGCGAGCAACAAGGGAAAAACCTCGCCCCCCGCTCACGCCGGCAATAACGCTACTCATAGGTCTGTAGACTGTCAAGTAGCAGGCCGAGAGCCTCCGGTGAATGGAAGGCGAGCTACAGCGGAATGTTGGTCGTAGCCTCCGCGCCTACCGGGAAGCCAGCGGGCTCAGTCAAGAGGCGTTCGCTGACGTGCTCGGAGTTCACCGCACATACATGGGGGGTATAGAGCGCGGCGAGCGCAACCTCACACTGAGGAGCCTGGAGAGGATTGCCGAGCGGATCGAGGTTGATCCGGCTGCTCTCCTGGACGGCGCGCCCGAGCGGGACGGCTGATCAGGCGGCTGTCTCCTCCTCGATCTTCCGGTCGACGAACTCGCACGCGGCCTCCGCGCCTGTGTAGGGCGCGAGGACGATGTAGCTCATGAGCGGCAGCAGGCCAGGGAGATCGTCGTTGCGACCATGGCGGATGAGGTGGGAGGTGATCTCGTACATCGCCATCGCGATCGCTTCCGCCGCCACTGACGGTTCCGTCGGCCGCTCGTCGTCGCGGTAGTCGTTTCCCTCTTGCAGGAAGAACGTGAACGCCATGACACGCTCGTCGACGCGCGCCACCAGCTCCGGTGAGACGGTGTGCGACTCGACCATGCCGAGGTGAGCGAAGTTCGGGAAGTTCGCCATGAAATCGGTGTAGGCGCGCAGCGCCCGCCAGATCCGCTCGGGCCAATCGGTCGAGGTGTAGAAGGCGCCGACCGCGAGCGCCATCAGCGTCTGGAAGCCGGTCTCGTAGGCGTTCATGAACGCGTCCTGCTTGTCGCGAAAATGCCGGTAGAACACCTCGCGGGCAAGCCCCGCGCTGGCGACGATGTCGGCGACCGTCGTCTCCGCGTAGCCCTTTTCCGCGGTGACGCTCGCGGCCGCGTGGAGGATCCGCTGACGCTGGTTCTCGGCGACCTGCTCTGCGGAGAGCCGGGTTCGCCCGCGCGAGGGACGGGACGGTGGCACCAGTCCGGCCGAGAAGTTCGGTGGGCCGGCGCGCACCTCGCGCGCCGGGGTCAACGCCTGCCAGCGCGGCGGCCCTGTTCGCTGGTAGGAATCGATCCACCGGACGAGTCCTTCACGAAGCTCCTCGAGGTCGGTGCGTGCGCCGCGTAGCCGGCGAACCAGCAGCCTGAGCGTCGCTCCGATCAGCGCCTTGGAGGGGACGTCCGGTGATCGGGCTGGGCCCCGGCCGTCTCGGCGGCGCTCGATCGTCGACTCGATGTCGGCCACCAGCTGGTCCCGTGCCTCGACGGCGCTGCGCGTGGACAGCTGGGCTTCGGCGGTGAGCAGCAGCATCGTCTCTGGTCGCGACGCGGCGAGGTCGAAGACCGCGTCCAGCGCCCCGTGCCAGAGCTTCGAGGGCTCGCTCGCGCGGGCGTTGCGTTCGAGCTGGCCCAGCAGCTCACCGGCAACGTTCTCGTAGGCCTCCAGGAAGCAGTGTTCCTTGCTCTCGAACATGAGGTAGAAGGTGGCCGTCGAGACGCCCGCGTTCTTTGAGATCTGCGCAACGGTCGTCGTCGTGTAGGCGCCGTGGCCGACGAGCTCGGCGATGGCTGTGAGGATTCGTTCGCGTCCCGCCGACTGAGACAGGTCGGCCGCACCGGGTGTGTGTTTGTCCGACACGCGACGTTTGGCCGGCGCGTGTGGTCCCGGGGGGGTGCTCAACTGGCTGCCCTGGGTGCGCGCTCGGATGCGATCCGCTCGATCTCCTTGACTGCCTCGGCTGGTCCGGTGAACGGCGCGATGACGACGTAGGTGAGCTGGGGTAGGAGCCTCGGGAGCTCCGTGGCTCTTCCGTGCGCGATCTCGTTGCGGATCTTTTCGAACGTCGCGCCGGCGATCGCCTCGGAGGCGAGGTGGGGGAGCTGCCTGGCCTGCTCGCGCTGACCGTAGCCCTCGGCGATGAAGAAGGTGAAGTTCAGCGTCGCGTCATCCATCCGCTGGATCGCCTCGGGCCCGGCCGCGTATGGCTCGACGTAGCGCAAATTCGCGACGAGCGGTTGCCGTGCGACGAAGGTCGTGATCGATTCGAGCACATTCCACATCCGCTCCGGCCAGGCGGGCCCTTCGAAGAACCTGATGGCGCCGACTGCGAGGTTCTCGTACAGGTTGTGTTGCTGAGCGGCCAGGAACGCGTCCTGCTTGTCGGAGAAGTGCTGGTAGAAGACGTCGCGAGCGACACGCGCCGCGGACACGATGTCCGCCACCGTCATCTCGGCGTAGCCCTTCGCGTCGAGCACCTCGGCGGTGGCGTACATGATCCGCTCGCGGTGGTTGCGCGCCACGACCGCCGGGCTCAGGCCGTGTCGGCCTTTCGGAAGCAGCGTCGGCTTGGTGGCCGAGGGCATCTCACCAACCCCCTGACCGGCGAGCGGGGTGAACGGGAGGATCGCGGCCGGGCTCGTGCTCCACCGCCCGTGACCGGCGGGAGTGGCATAGGACTCGATCCAGCTCTCCAGATCCTCGAGGAGGAGGGGCAGCTGATCGGCGGCCCCGACGCGCAGGCGTCGTGAGACGATTGCGCGGACTGCTCCCACCAGCGAGATCGCTGGCACGTCGAGAAGCATCTCGTTGTCGCGAGCGCCGCTCAGGTACTCCTCCACGGCACCCTCGTATGCATCCATCAGTCGTTCCCGCTCGCCCGGGATCTGGGCGCGGTTGGCCAGCCCTTCGACGAACACCAGCCAGCCGGCCGCTGGGTCCTCGGCGATGGCCTGCAGCAGATATCCGAGCGCCGCCGTTTTGGCGGCCGGCCGCTTGACGGTCCTCGAGGTGTTGCGCATCTGTCCGAGGATCCGTTCGGCGGCGTCGAGGTAGGCGGCGGCGAAGCACTCGTCCTTGTCGGCGAACTGCTCGTAGAAGGTCGCGTGTGAGACCCCGGCCTTGGAGGAGACGCGGTTGATGCTCACTTCGCTGTAGCCGTCCCGCGCGGAGAGCTCCGTCATGGCCCGCATGAGGCGCTCACGCTGGCTCGGTTTCACCGGTTTCTCCAACAGCGGCTTTTGCGCGCGGGCCGAGCCTCGACGGGCTGTGGGACGCGAGGTGCGTGGTGATTGCGGCATGAGCAGGAGACGGCAGCATACAGCGAGCCCAGAAATCAAACCACGTCATTTTCCAGTTAGCGACCGTGTGCGTACACTAGACAGCATTGCAGATACCGCGACCCGTTGGCCATCCCACAGACAGGCGATGTCCAAAGAGGCCAACTCCCCACGATTTCACGTCCGCTTGACAAGGCCCGGGCATCTATGTCAAAGTGCCGCGGCGTTACAGATCATCGAGCCGCTGCCAGACTGTCTCGTTACTCGAGACGGGGATGGAAGCGGAGGATCGAGGGGAGCGGGGATTGATGCTGCGTCGAATCGTGGTCGTGCTTGCCGTGTGCGTGCCGATCGGGCTGTCCGCTGCAGGACCGGCGGCTGCCGCGTGTCCCAACGAACAGCTGCGGGCGGAAAACGATTCGACACAGCTCCCAGAATGCCGGGCTTACGAGATGGTCTCGCCGCCCGACAAGAACGGCGGAGCTGTCAACTTCGAAGGCTACTTCGGCAGCATCACGGGCGTCTCGGCCACCGGCGAACGGGCACTCTTTGGTTCGTTCAGCGGGTTCGCCGGCATAGAAGGGGTCACGACCAACAGCTACTGGGCCGACAGGACGAGCAGCGGATGGGCCACCACACCGGCCTCGGCCCCGCCCAGCGCCGACCGGGCGGGCTTTACCGGCGCGAACCCACAGGGCGTAGCCGGCTCTCAGGATCTTGCCACGGTGATCTTTTCCACCAACGATTCATGGGATCCGCTGGACCAGGACGGCGAAACCGCCGAATTCACGACTCTGGACGTCTACGCGGCAAGGCACGGACTCCCGGTCGAATGGGCTTCGCGGCCCAACGCCGAAGCTCCCGACGCAACCCCGGCAGAAGCGGCCTACCGCGCCGTCTCCGAAGCAGACGGGAGCCATGTCGTCTTCGAAAGCGAAGAGCGGTTTGTGGCGCCGGAGTCGGGTCCCGCGCAGACGCAGGGTCCCAACCTGTTCGACCGCACGGGCGGCCACACCTATCTCGTCGGAGTGACAAGCACGGGCGCTCTGGCGGGGCAGTGTGGCGTCACGACGCCGAACCAAGCCATAGGAGCCCGGATCGTCTCTGCAGATGGGTCCGAGGTGGCGTTCAAGACCCGCGCGTGCGGTGCGACGCCGAGCGAGCTGTATCTGCGCATCGGCAACCAGAGGACGGTGGAAGTGAGCCGCAGCCGAGTCCCGCTCGGACCGGGCGTCGAATTCACGTTCGAAACGATGTCTCCCGACGGCGGTCGGGTGTTCTTCCTCAGCAACCAGGCGCTCACGCCGGGAGCGCCAAGCGAAGGCGGCACCTACGAGTACGACGTCGCGGACGACTCTCTCCACTACCTGTTGCCTGCCGTGAGCGTCCAGCGCACGTCTTGGGATGGCACCCGCGTGTACTTCCAGAGTCCAAGCCAGTTCTCGACGGCGCCTCCCGGAGGCGGCACCTATCTCACCGAACGAGGCAACAGCCCGGTCTAGGTCGGCCCAGCCGCGACCGGCGAACAGACAGCGGTCTCACGCGACGGTCGGTTCTTCGCTTTCGCCGGCGAAGGCCCGCTCGGCGATGGCCATAAGCAGGTCTACCGCTTCGACGCCAAAACCGGGCAGTCGACGTGTGTATCTTGCCCGCCGCACGGGGTTACGCCGATTGGAGACGCGTCGCTCACCGGCGGATTTGGCGAAGGCGAACGCGCGGGATACGTCCCCGAACCCCGCAACGTCTCTGAAGACGGCCGCGTGTTCTTCCAGTCACCCGACCGGCTGACCGCGGCGGACGGCAACAGCAAGCTCGACGTCTACGAGTATGCCGACGGCGAAGCGCGCCTCATCTCCGCAGGGCAGGGTGACGAAGCGGCGTTCCTGGTCGGTGCCTCGGCCGACGGGCGCGACGTCATGTTCGTCACGAGCCAGAGTCTCGTGGGTCAGGACGGGGACGGCGCGACAGACCTCTATGACGCCCGTGTCGGCGGCGGGTTCGCCGCACCTGCGCGGGGCGGGCCGGGCTCGTGCGTCGGCGATGCCTGCCAAGGCCAGCCCAGCGTCCCGCCGGCCAGTCTTGCTGCGGCCAGCGTGACCTTTCTAGGCGCTGGGAACATCCTCGGCGTTCAGCCCTCGGTATCGACGAAGGTCTTTGTCTCCAAATCAAAGACCGTTTTTGGATCGAGGGGCGCCGTCAGGGTCATGCTTCCCGCGAAGGGGTCGCTGACCTTGACCGGTTCAGGCCTGAAGACGCTGAAGAAGAACGTATCCAGGGGCAGCACGGTGACTCTCAACGTGTCGCTGACCGCGCACGCGACGAAGGCGCTGAGAAAGAGACAGGTCTTCAAGACAAAGGTAACGGTGCTGTACAAGCCGAGCGGCGGCAAGTCGTCAACGGCGACGGTTTCACTCACTTTCAAGATAAGGGGCAGAGCATGAGGGTCGCGAAGCGAGTTGGAATTGCCGTCACGTACGACGCGATGCCACGCACCGCTGCCGGACTGTGGCGCCGAGCCGGCCTGGCCGCTGGGGTGTGCCTAGCACTTTCGCTAACGCTCGTTGGCACGGCCAGCGCAGCGCCAGCACCGGTGTTGGCCGTGAAGGGGTTCGATTACCCCACGCATATCGCCGCCGGTCATTCCGGAATCATCCTGCTGTCCGTTACCAACTCCACCGAAGTCGCCAGCAACGGGACGGTGACCGTGACCGACACGCTCCCGAGTGGTGTGACGGCGACATCGGCGGGCGACGGCTTCACCTGGGACTGCTCCGGCACGACCGTGATCACCTGCGTCAACGACCCTGCGAACAACCCGTCCATAGGGCTAGGCCAGGGCTACGGAGAAATCCGTATAGGCGTTCAAGTCGACCCCGGGGTATCGGGGACGCTTACCGAACAGATCACGGTCTCCGGTGGCGGAGCGACCCATGACACGAGCCTGACCAGGCCTTTCGAAGTGAGCTCGAGCGACCCCGGGTTCGGGATCGTGCCAGGAAGCTTCACCGCCAACGCCGTGAACCGCGACGGAACAGACGCAACCCAGTCCGCCGGTCACCCGTTCGCGGCGACGACCGAATTCGCGTTCAACTCGAAGGAGGGCGTCAGCGCATACACGGGCGAACCTGCCGCCTACGTGGATGAGCGCATCAAGGACGTGATAGTCGACCTGCCCGTCGGCTTCGTCGGCAACCCCACTGCTGCCCCGACGTGCACGACCGCGGAACTGGGAAAGACACTTCTCGGCTTGGGGAGCTGCCCGGCGAGTACGCAGGTCGGCATCGTCAGCCCGGCGCTCAACGGCGGCGGCGGCGGGCCCCCATACGGAGTCGAAGGCACGGTCCCCATCTTCAACATGGTTCCAAGTCGCGGCCAGGCCGCAGCGTTCGGCTTCGTCGTGGCGGGTGTCCCCATCACTCTTTCGGCCAAGACGCGACCCGGGGACAATGGCATCGAGGTCACGGTCCCGAACATCTCGGAGGCTTTCGAGATCTACAGCCAGCGGCTCACGCTCTGGGGCGTCCCGGCGGACGCCAGCCACGATCACGAACGCTCGTGCGAAGGGTTCACCTCGGCCTGCAGCTATTCGCTGACCACACCCAAGCGCGCGTTCCTGCGCAATCCGACCGGATGCGTCGGACCGCAGACGACGGCGCTTCACGTGGACTCCTGGCAGCACCCCGGCGTCTTCAAGGATTACTCGTACACCACAGCCACCGGGACGAGCGGCTGCCAGAACGCCCCGTTCCAACCCTCGATGGACATTCAGCCCGACACCAGCCAGGCGGGCGCGCCCGCCGGCCTGAACGTCGATCTGTCTCTGCCTCAGAGCGGCTCAACTACCGGCCTCGGCACGGCTGACCTACGTCGAGCCGTCGTGACGCTGCCGGCCGGGATGTCGATCAACCCGTCGGCCGCAGATGGATTGGCCGGCTGCGCCAGCGCAAGCATCGGCATCGGCACGAACGCGCCAGTCAGCTGCCCGCCGGCATCGAAGATCGGCGAAGTGCAGATCGCCACGCCGCTGCTCGCAGAAGAGCTGAAGGGATCTGTGTTCCTGGGCCAGCCCGAGCCTGGCAACACCTACCGTGTGTTCATCGACGCCGAGAGCTCCGAGCGTGCCGTGTCGATCCGCTTGGAAGGCGTCTTGACGCCGGACCCCGTGACCGGCCGCCTCACGGCAGTCTTCGACAGAAACCCTCAGCTTCCGTTCAGCGACCTGAAGCTACGTCTCAAGGGGGGTCCTCGGGCGGCCCTCTCAAACCCCGTCGCCTGCGGCGCCGCGACGAGCTCCTACGAACTGACCTCATGGTCGGGGAAGACCGTCACCGGAAGCAGCTCGTTCGACGTCTCTGCCGACGGTGCCGGCGCGGCGTGCCCCGCAGTGCAGCCATTCAGCCCGGCATTCAGCGCGGGTACGACCAACCCGCAGGCAGGAGCATTCAGCCCCTTCACGTTGAGCTTCTCCCGCTCAGACACCGACCAGACCCTCAGCGGACTGAAGCTACAGATGCCCCCAGGACTGCTCGGGACCATCAAGTCAGTGCTCCAGTGCCCCGAACCACAGGCGTCGCAGGGGACATGTGGCGCCGGGAGTCTGATCGGGCACACGACCGTCGGCGCATGTGCCGGCTCGAGTCCTTTCTACGTTGGCGGCCAGGTTTACCTCACAGGTGGCTACATTGGCGCTCCATTCGGCTTGAGCATTGTGGTACCGGCTATCGCCGGCCCTTACAACCTCGGCACCGTCGTGGTTCGGGCGCAGATCAAGGTCGACCCGCACACCGCCCAGGTCATTGTCACTAGCGATCCGCTGCCGACGATCCTGCAGGGGATACCGCTGAACCTCCGCACGGTCAACGTCGTTGTCGACCGCCCCGGCTTCATGTTCAACCCGACCAACTGCGCTCCGCTTGGCGTGGTCGGAACGATCACCTCGGTGCAGGGCACGGCCGCGTCGGTCGCGAGCCGTTTCCAGGCGGCGAACTGCGCGAACCTTGCGTTCAAGCCCAAGCTGTCGGCGGTCACCTCCGCGAAACACAGCAAAACGG
>JAOPZV010000270.1 GCA_025963935.1 Solirubrobacterales bacterium | reverse complement strand
GATCGCCGCCGCCGCGATCGGGCCCGCGAGCGCGCCGGCGCTCGAGTACGAGGGCCAGGGGCGCGGCACGCCGGTCGTCGCCTATCCCTCCCACGGCGCCATCGCAGCCGCTGCGGCCTTTCTGCAGACACGCGTGGGCCGCACGTCGTTCGCCGTCGTCGACAGCACCGGACGCCTCGCGGGCCTGCGCCTGCGCGAGCACTTCGCGACGGCCAGCATCGTCAAGGTGATGATGCTCGTGGCCTATCTGCAGATGCTCGACGGCAGCGGCCGCGGACTGGCCGCGGCCGACACCTCGCTGCTCTATCCGATGATCCACGAATCCAACAACAACGCCGCCTCGGCGGTGCTCGCGACCGTGGGGGCCGGCGCGATCGCGCGAGTCGCCCGGGAATCGGGGATGGGCGACTATGCGCCCGGCGTCGGCTGGTGGGCCTTCACCCAGACATCCGCAGCCGACCAGGCTCGCTTCCTCTTCGCCATCCCGCGCCTCGTCCCGTCTCGCTACTACGGCTATGCCAGATACCTGATGTCCACGATCGAGCCGTCTCAGAGCTGGGGCATCCCACCCGTGGCGCGTCCGCGATGGAACGTGTTCTTCAAGACGGGATGGCTCCCGGAAGAGGGCGTGGTAACCGAGGTGGCGCGACTCGAGCGGCGCGGGCTGACCTTCACGATCGCCGTGCTCACCTCCGGCGAGCCGTCGATGAGCTACGGCCAGCAGACGATCGAAGGCATCGCGGCCAGGCTGCTCGCCCACTCGCCATGATGTCTCTTCGTGCTCGTCGCTCGCGGCTGGCTGCATGCGCGCGTCAGCGTCGAGGGAGGTGATCGCCCGATGAATAGTCTCGCCTTCCGCGAGCGGCCGGCCGTCGGCGAGCCGAGGGGCCTGCTGGTGCTGCACCACGGCCGTGGCACCGACGAGCACGACCTACTCCCGTTCGGCGATACCCTCGACCCGGAGCGTCGGCTGCACCTCGTGACGCCCCGCGCGCCGCTCACGCTGCCCGACGCTCCCGGTCACCACTGGTATCTCGTCCCGCGCGTCGGCTTTCCCGACCCGGACACATTCCGCTCGGCCTTCGCGGCGCTCGCGGAGCTCCACGACGAGCTGTGGCAGCGGACCGGCATCCCGCCGCACAGGACAGTCCTCGGCGGCTTCTCGATGGGCACAGCCATGAGCTACGCGCTCGGCCTCGACCCGGGCCGGCCGGCTCCCGCCGGGCTACTCGCGTTCTCCGGGTTCATCCCGACCGTCGAGGGATGGCATCCTGACCTCGACACGCGGAAGGCGCTACGCGCGTTCGTCGCGCACGGGCGCCGCGACCCCGTGATCGACGTCGCCCTCGCCCGCGACGCGAGCGCCCGCATGCGCGACGCCGGCCTGGAGGTGGAGTACCACGAGGGCGATGGAGGACACCACATCGACCCGGCGCACATCCCGCCGGCGATCGACTGGTTGCGGGGGACCCTGCCGGACGAGGCCTGAATGGCACCGCCGGGCGCCAGCGCCTAAGGTTGTCCGTCGCAGCCCCGAGGAGGATCAGGAGAGACATACGTGTCCGACATGTCCGCCACAGCCGAGCGCCAGAACCCGCCACCGCAGAGCGGCCTGGAGGTGCTGATCGTGGGCGCGGGCTTCGGTGGAATCGCCGCCGCGATCGAGCTCCGTCGGCATGGGATCAGCGACATCAAGATCCTCGAGAGAGCCCCGGACCTCGGCGGCACCTGGTTCTACAACAGCTACCCGGGCGCCGCGTGCGACGTACCCAGCCACCTCTACTCGTTCTCGTTCGCGCAGCGTCTCGACTGGTCGCGACTCTGCTCGGTGCGCTCGGAGATCCACGACTACCTGCGCGACGTCGCGCGGGGACAGCAGATCGATCGCCTGATCCACACGAGCAACACGGTCACCTCGTGCTCGTGGGACGACGCGAGCTGCCGCTGGACTCTGACCACGGAGGCGGGCACCGTCTACGAGGGCGACGTGCTGATCCTCGCCACGGGCCAGCTTCACCAGCCGTCTCAGCCACGCATCGAGGGCGCCGCGAGCTTCGCCGGTCACACCTTCCACTCGGCCGAGTGGGATCACGAGTACTCGCTGGCCGGCAAGCGTGTTGCGGTCGTCGGCACCGGCGCGAGCGCGGTCCAGTTCATCCCCGAGATAGCTGCCGAAGTGGAGCGCCTGACCGTCTTTCAGCGGACGGGCAACTGGTTCCTGCCTCGCAAGAACCGCCAGTACCCCGCGGCCGTGAAGGCCGCCATCCGGCTGATCCCGGGGGTGCAGGCCTTCAGGCGCAAATTCATGTTCCAGTACTGCGAGGCGATCACCGTCGCGATCAGGCACCCGCGGACCGTCGGCCGGCTCGTCCACGCTCGCTCGAGCGCATTCATGCGCATGCAGCTGAAGGACCCGCAGCTCCGACGCAAGGCGTGGCCGGACTACACGTTCGGCTGCAAGCGCGTGCTGTTCAGCTCGGCCTTCCTGCCGGCCCTTGCGCGCGAGAACGTGGAGCTGGTGTCGGCCCCCATCGAGCGTATGACCGAGGACGGAATCATCACGGCCGGCGGCGTCCGGCATGAGCTCGACTGCGTCATCTGGGCGACGGGCTTCAAGACGAACGACTTCATGTTCCCGATGGAGATCACCGGATCGGACGGACGAGAGCTGCGCGAGTACTGGTCCGCGGGGGCGCATGCCCATCTCGGCATGACGATCCCGGGCTTCCCGAACCTGTTCGTGATGTACGGGCCGAACACCAACACCTCGGGCGGCTCGATCATCTTCTACCTGGAGATGCAGGCGGCCTACATCCGCCAGGCTCTCCACGCCCTTCGCGCGCGACGGGCCGGCGCGATCGACGTGCGCCCCGAGGTCGAGGCAGCCAGCGATCGCGCGCTGCAGGCGCGCTTTGCGGGCACCGCATGGACGCAGTGCGACTCCTGGTATCGCGACGAGGACGGGAGGATCGTGGCGAACTGGCCAGGCTACATGCGCGAGTACCGCGAGCGCACCGAGCACCTCGTCCCGAGCGAGTACCGGTTCATGCCCGCCCCCGACCGCGCGCCGGTCATCGGCTCACAACGATGACGCGCGGCGGTGGGCACGAGAAGCCCCACGACTACGTGATCGTGGGTGCCGGCTCGGCCGGCTGCGTGCTCGCCAACCGGCTCTCGGAGGATCCCTCGGTGCGGGTGCTGCTGCTCGAGGCGGGCGGCAAGGACCGCTCCCCGAACATCAAGATCCCGGCCGCCTTTCCGAAGCAGTTCCACACCAAGCTCGACTGGGATTTCGCGACCGAGCCCGAAGCGCATGTCGACGGGCGCTCGCTGTACATCCCGCGAGGCAAGGCGCTCGGGGGCTCGAGCTCGATGAACGCGATGCTCTACGTGCGCGGCAGGCCGCTCGACTACGAAACGTGGGAGGCACAGGGCGCTGCGGGCTGGGGATATCGCGACGTGCTGCCCTACTTCATCAAGTCCGAGGACAACGCACGCGGGGCGTCCGAGTACCACGGCGTCGGTGGCCCCCTGAAGGTCAGCGAGCAGCGCTCGCCGCGCCCGCTCGACCGGCAGCTGCTCGAGGCCAGCGAGGCGGCCGGCATCCCCCGTATCGCCGACTACAACGGCCCGGAGCAGGACGGCGCGTCGATGTTCCAGGTGACACAGCGCAACGGTCAGCGCTTCAGCGCCGCCGATGCCTACCTGCGCCCGGCACTGCGGCGGCCGAACCTCGAGGTGCGGACGAACGTGACCGTCATGGGCGTCGAGTTCGACGGTACGCGGGCTGTGGGGGTCCGGCTGCGCAAGGGGCGCCGCGGCGTGGAGGTGGCCCGCGCCACGCGCGAGGTCCTGCTCTCGGCGGGGTCGATCGGCTCTCCGCACTTGCTCCTGCTGTCGGGTGTGGGGCCGGCTGAAGAGCTGCGGATGGCGGGAGTTGAGCCGCGTCACGACCTGCCCGGCGTCGGCCGCAACCTGCAGGACCACCCGTTCGTCACGATCATCTGGGAAGTCAGCGACCAGAACACCCTCTACGGCGCCGACAAGCCCAAGCCGCTCGCCGAGTGGGTGCTGCGGCGATCCGGCAAGCTCAGCTCGACGGTGGCGGAGGTCGTCGCGTTCACGCGCACGCGCGGCGGCCTGCCGGCGGCCGACATCCAGTTCCACATGGGCGCTGCCTACTTCGAAGACCATGGCGCCGAGGAATACGACGGCCATTGCATGGTCATCGCACCGGTGCTCGTCTCGCCGAAGGCCCGCGGGCAGGTCTGGCTGGGATCGGCGGACCCGATGGAGAAGCCGCGGATCATCACGAACACGCTGTCCGAGCCCGAGGACCTCGAGTCGATGATCGCCGGGATGGCGCTCGCCCGTGAGATCGCCGCCCAGCAGCCGCTGCGCCAACTCGTCGTCAAGGAGCTCAAGCCGGGCCCAGCTGCCGTCGAGCGAGAGGACCTCGAAGCCGATCTGCGGCGGCGGCTGATGCTGATCTACCACCCCGTAGGGACAGCGCGGATGAGTGACACGCACGAGCAGGCTGTCGTGGACTCGCGCCTGCGGGTGCACGGCCTAGATGGTCTTCGCGTGATCGACGCCTCCGTGATGCCGACGATCACCGGGGGCAACACGAATGCCCCGACGATCATGATCGCCGAGCGGGCTGCGGACCTGATCCGCGGCGCCGTGTGAGCTCGCCGATCAACTACCACCGCCAAGGCAATGGACCGCCGCTGGTCCTGCTCCACGGGATCGGACACCACTGGCAGGCGTGGCGTCCCGTGATCGAGTTGCTCGCCGGCGAGTTCGACATCCTCGCGTGTGACTCGCCAGGCTTCGGTCGATCGGCCCCGCTGGCGGAGGGCATCGAGCCGACGATCAGCGCCTACGCCGATGCCTTCGAGTGGTTCTTCGCGGAGCTGGGAGTCGAGCACCCGCACGTCGCAGGCAACTCGATGGGCGGCGCGATCGCCCTCGAGCTGGCGCGTCGCCGCTCGGCTCGATCGGCGACGGCGTTCTCCCCGGCGGGGTTCTGGACCCGTTCCGAGCTGCGTTTCTGCCAGGCGTCGCTCAGACTGCTCGCCGACATGCCGAGGGCCGCTCGACCCCTCGTCCTGGCGCTTGTCCGCACCCGCGCCGGGCGCGTCGCGCTGTTCGGCCAGACGTTCGGATATCCAACGCGACTGCCGGCCGAGGAGGCCGTCTCCACGCTCGAGGACGCGTGGCGCTCACCGGCGTTCAACGGGGTTCTGCAGGCGATGGCGAGCTACCGCTTCAGCGAGCCGGAGCAATTGCGCCGCACTCCGGTCACCATCGCGTGGGGGGATCGCGACCGCCTGCTGCCCTACGCGCGGCAGGCGCCTCGCGCGCGCGAGATGCTTCCGTGGGCACGCCACCTGACACTGGGCGCCGGGCACGTCCCCTTCTTTGATGACCCGCCGGCCGTCGCCGCGGTAATCCGTGGAGCCGTGATCACGGCTCCACGTGCGGACCCTTGACGTCTGCGGGCGTGGGGGCGCGGAAGTCGGGATCGACGTGAGCCAGGTCCAGCCGGCCATCGAGATGGTGCACGTGAATGACCGGCTCACCGAACTCTTTGGCGTGGATACGGGCCTCGGAGAGGGCGTCCGTCAGGGTGGCGCTCTCCGACAGCGGCGTCGGGTCTCCCTCGTAGCGCACGACCCAGCGCTGGCGGGAGAGCGGTACTACCTCGAGGTGGTGGCCCGTCATCGCGGGGCGGCGCCGATCAGCCGGCCGGTTCGAGGCGGACGAGCGTCTGATGCCCTTCGGCGTCCTCGACGTCCATCGCCGTCATCCCGTCCTCGCCGCTGGCCACGTAGATCTTCTGCGGCTGGTAGATGATGTGCTCGAGCTCCCCGGTGAGGCCCCCCTCGGCATCCAGGCCGATCACGACGATGTCGTCCTTGTGGTCGTAGGTGATGCCGGTCAGGATCAGGCGCTCGGCCTCGACCTGCGCGCCCACGTCCCGACCCGCAACTTCGACGGTCGCGCTCAGCCGGTCCAGGTCGCGGCTGAAGTCGTCGAAGTACGCCTGCCAATCACTGCGCGGAAGCTCACGCGTCGTCAGCGCCATGCACTTCTCCATAGGCCGCCGGGCACCAAGGGCAAACCCGAACGCCCCGGGGATGCCGAGCGGGGCTCGTATCATGCGGCGCGCCATGGCAACCGCTGCTCAACCGCGCATGACCCGAGACCCGGCCCGCGCGAAGAAACTCGCCCTGCTGCTGCTGGCGATGACGCAGTTCGTCGTCGTCATCGACGCTTCGATCGTCAACATCGCGCTGCCGTCGATCGGCCATGCTCTGAACTTCTCTCAGGCTGACCTGTCGTGGGTCGTCAACGCCTACACCCTCACGTTCGGTGGCTTCCTGCTGCTCGGTGGACGGCTGGCGGACCTGATGGGACGCCGGCGGATGTTCATGGTCGGGCTCGTGATCTTCTCGCTCGCGTCGTTCGCCGGGGGACTCGCGCAGTCGGAGGCATGGCTGATCGCCGCGCGAGCGCTCCAGGGCCTCGGCGGCGCGATCGTCTCGCCTGCCGCCCTGTCGATCATCACGACGACGTTCGCCGAGGGCGAGGAGCGCAACCGGGCGCTCGGCGTCTGGGGGGCGGTCGCGGGCGCCGGCGGAGCGGCAGGCGTGCTGCTCGGCGGGGTCCTGACGAGTGGCCTCAGCTGGCGTTGGGTGCTGTTCGTCAACGTGCCCATCGGCCTGCTGTGCACGTTCCTTGCGCCCCGCGTGCTTGTGGAGAGCCGCGCGGAGGTCGAGACGAGGAGCTTCGATGTTCCTGGCGCCGTCACGGTGACGGCGGGGCTCGCGCTGCTTGTGTACGCCCTGGTCGATGCGGTGAACGTCGGATGGGGCTCTACGGCGACGATCGTGAAGATCGTTGCGGCGCTCGCGCTGCTGAGCGTCTTCGTGGTCATCGAGCTGCGCGCTCGCTCGCCGCTGATGCCGTTCTCGATCTTCCGCCTGCGAACGCTGCGCGGCGCGGACACGGTCGCGCTGCTGATCGGCATGTCGCTGTTCTCGATGTTCTTCTTCGTCTCGCTCTACATGCAGCAGGTGCTGCACTTCTCGGCGCTCAAAGCCGGGCTCTCCTACCTGCCGCTCGCCTTCGGCATCATCCTCTCGGCGGGCGCAGCGTCAGCCGCCGTGACCCGCTTTGGCTTCAAGCCGGTGCTCGTCACGGGCCTGCTGTTCGTCGCCGGCGGCCTCTTCTGGTTCTCGCGCGTGCCCGCTCACGGGGGGACGTTCGCGGGCGACGTCCTCGGGCCGTCCCTGCTTGCCGCTGTCGGTCTGGGGCTGTCCTTCGTGCCGGTCACCATCGCCGCGGTCACCGGCACCCGCCCCCACGAGGCGGGGCTGGCCTCGGGGCTCGTCAACACAGCGCAGCAGGTCGGCGGCGCGCTCGGCCTCGCGATCCTCGCGACGGTCGCCAACAGCCGCACCAACGCCCTCCTCCACTCCGGCCAGCACGACGTCGCGGCGGCCCTCACGAAGGGCTTCGAGCAGGCCTTCCTGGTGGGCACGGGATTCGCGCTGGCAGGTGCGCTCCTCACCGTCGTGCTGATCTCCTCTCGCGACAGCCGCGCGCATTCCACGAGCACGCCGGCGGCCGATGCGGCCTAGCCCCCCAGCGCGCCGAGGACGGTGCGCGCCGCTCAGCCCACGATCTCAGCCGTGGCGCCGCGGTGGCGGGCGTAGATGTCCCTGATCCAGTCGATCGCCGGATGCTCCTGGAACGAGTGCATGAACGGCGAGTCGGGCGCTTCGGGATAGTCGTACTGCAGCTCGGTTGGCCACGCCAGCGGAAACAGCAGCGAGGCGGCCGTCAGGTCGGCGATGCTGAAGGCCGAGCCCACCAGGTATCCGCTCGGTTGCAGCTCGGCGGTGATCCTGTCCAGGGCCTCCCGCAGCTTCACCCTGGAGCGCGCGGCGCCCTCGGCGGTGAGCCGGTAGCGGCGGTTCGCGTAAGCCATCGACCAGCTCGACCGCAGCAGCGTGCGGTAGATGCGGCGCGTCGCCTGCCCGCGTCCGGTCGTGATGAACGCACTCACGAAGTCGGGGTCCTCGCGCAGCTCGACGAATGCGACGCGGCGGAGGTCGTGGCCGGCCTGCTCGTCGAAGAACTCCTCGAGCTCGAGCGCGCGGCGCCGCTCCTGCTCATCCTCCGGATAGAGCGCCCGCTCGGGGTAGCGGCGCTCGAGCTCCTCGACGATGCGGGTGGAGTCGACGATCCGCTGCCCGTCCAGATCGAGAACCGGCAGCGTCCCGCGAAGCGAGAACAGCATCGCGCGCGGCATGTTCGGAAGCAGCGAGCGGCGCAAGTGTGCGACCTGCTTGAAGTCCAGCGCCCAACGGCCCTTTTCGTTGTAGTTCGAGAAGTTGTACTGCCAGAGGACCGGTGCAGAAGCGATGCGGTGATCCTACACTCAGGCTCCGGTCCGCCCGCGAGGCGCCACCGGGGGCGGATGCTCGTGGTCGCAGGCGCCGCTCATGGTTGCGTCCGAATGTCCGCGAATAGGCTTCAGCGGTGCCTTGCGGGCGAGAGCGGCGATGGTCTCGGTAACGGACCTGGAGGTCATCCAAGATGGCGCCGGGCCGCGGATCGTGTTCGTTCACGGGAGCGTCCTGGGCGCCCGGCGGACGTGGCGCCGGCAGCTCGCGCTCGCGCGATCGTGGCGGCTGTCGATGCCCAACCGTCCAGGCTTCGGCTCCAGCCCGCCACTGGCGCGCGGGGACTTCGAGGCGGAGGCGCCGCTGATCGCCGAGCTGCTCGGCGACGGCGCGCACCTCGTCGGGCACTCCTACGGCGCGGTGATCGCGCTGTATGCCGCGGCGCTGCGCCCGGAGGCCGTGCGCTCGCTGACCGTCTCTGAGCCCGGCTGCCTGCGGGTGGCGGGCGGAAACGCGCTCGTCGACGCGCAGATCGCGAGCGGCGAGATGCTCTACGAGCACTCGGCGGACCTGGCTCCGCTCGACTTCCTGCGCGCATTCCGCGGCGGCGTCGGATCGACGCGCGAGACCCCCGGCGAGCTTCGCGGGGAGCTGCTGGCCGGCGCCCGCATGCTGATGCGCGAGCGCCCGCCGTGGCAGGCCGACCCGCCCCTGGAGCGGCTCAGGGACGCCGGCCTTCCCACGCTGGTCATCTCGGGCGAGCACTCCGCGGTGTTCGAGGCAGTGTGCGACGCGCTCGCCGGCCGGCTCGGCGCCGAGCGTGCCGTCGTCAGCGGTCGCGGCCACACCATCCCGGCGGCCGGTGCGCCGTACAACGAGCTTCTGGAGGCCTTCCTGGCTGCGGCGCAGCGCCTCACAGCGTGATCTGCAGCAGCACCAGGTCGAGCCAGCGGTCGAACTTGCGCGCAACCTCCGGCATCCGGCCAACCTGCACGAAGCCGAGCTGCTCGTGCATGCGCAGCGACGCCTGGTTCTCCGCGTCGACGCCCGCGACCACCGCGTGCATTCCGGCCCGTGTGGCCCGGTCGAGCAACTCGCCGACGAGCCGCCGCCCGATGCCCTGTCGGCGGCGGGAGCGGAGAACGTAGACGGAGTGCTCGACGGTGCGCCGGTAGCCCGGCCACGGCCGGAACTCACCGTAGCTGGCGAACCCGACGACAGCTCCGTCGAGGCGCGCGACGATGACGGGGTGCCCGGCGGACAGGCGCGCGTTCAGCCACGCGCGCTGGCGCTCGACGGTGACCGGCTGATCGCTGAAGACGGCCGTCGAGTTGGCGATCGCGTCGTTGTAGATCACGATGATCTCCGGAAGGTCCCGCTCGCTGGCATCCTCGATGTTCATGGTTCGGGCTGGAATCCTCGCGCAACGCCGCTGCGCGCGGCGCCTGCCGGCGGCGCACCGAACAACAGCCCGTGCGCTGCGGGCCCGCCTTTCGCTAGCTTGACGCCATGGATGCGGTTCCGCGCGACTCTCAGGAGCATCGCCACGGAGGGCGGATCCACAGTCATCCACATGGCGGCCCTCACCGCCACCTCAGCTCACCTCGCCTGTCGGAGCCCGTTCACGGCGGCCGCCCGCGGGCCCGCGGAGGCGATGCGCGCCGCTACCGGCCCACGCCAACCGCGCACGAAGCCGACCACGAACACGACGCCGACCACGAGCACTCCAGCGATGACGAGCACTCCGAGGGGCATTCGCACGGAGACGCCCAGGCGCATTCCCATGGGCTGATCGACGAGAGCATCAAGCGTTCGCGCGAGGGGATCCGCGCGGTGTCGCTCTCGCTCGCGGTCCTTGGCGTGGCCGCGATCGCACAGACGGCGGTGTTCCTCGCCAGCGGGAGCATCGCGTTGTTGGCCGATCTCATCCACAACTTCGGCGATGCCCTCACGGCAGTGCCTCTCGGGATCGCCTTCGCGCTGCACTCCGCGACTGCGGAGCGTCGCTCGGGCCTGGCGGTCGTGGCGGCGATCTTCACCAGCGCGTGCGTCGCCGGCGCTGAGGCGGTCATGCGCCTGATCCATCCAACTGCTCCGAGCCATCTGGCGGTGCTCGCCCTCGCGGGCGCGATCGGCTTCGCGGCCAACCTCCTGGCGGCCCGTATCCGGACTTCCGCCGGCACGCGGCTAGCGAGCGCGGCACTGATCGCCGACGGGGAACACGCGCGCGCGGACGCGTACGTCAGCCTCGCGGTCGTCGCCTCGGCCGCCGCAGTGGCCCTCGGCGCGCCGGTCGCCGATCCGCTGATCGGACTGCTGATCACCCTGGTCATCCTGCGGATCACCTGGCAGTCGTGGAGCACGGTGCGCGGCTCGCAGGCGCACTGAGCTGCAACCCGCTAGAAAGGCTGCATGCCGGCGCCGGGGATCTCAGTCGCCGCTCTTGTGAGCACTCCGATAAAGGGGCTTCGCATCTGCGCGAGACCCGCGTTGACGCTCGAGCGCGGCGGCGCGCGCGGTGATCGCCGCATGTTCCTGGTGGATGAGCGCGGGCGCATGGTCAACGGCAAGCACCTCGGCGCGCTCAACACCGTCGTCGCCGACCTGGACGAGGAGGAGCGGCGTCTCACGTTGACCTTTCCCTCAGGCGAGCTGGTCAGCGGCACTGTGGAGCGGGGCGAGCTTCTCGAGACGCGCTTCTTCTCGCACAGCCGGGCGGCCCGCCTGGTGCCAGGCCCCTTCTCGGCAGCGCTGTCCGAGCACGCCGGGCAGCCGCTGCGTCTGGTGGCCGGGGCGGATGGCTCCTCGGCGATCGACCGTGGCGATGACGGGGCGGTCACGCTCATCTCGCGAGCGTCGGTCGACCTGCTGGCCGAGCGGGCACACGAAGCGGTTGTTGATCCGCGCCGTTTTCGCATGACAATCGAAGTGACGGGCACGGGACCGCACGAGGAGGACGGGTGGCTCGGACGGGAGCTCGCGGTGGGGGCCGCGCGAGTGCTCCTGCATGGTCACGTGGGCCGTTGCATCGTGACGAGCCGGCATCCCGACAGCGGCGCGCTGGACCTCCCGACGTTGGATCTGCTGCGCGAGTACCGCGAGAACGCCGCCACGACCGAACCACTCGCCTTCGGCGTCTACGGCTCGGTTCTGCACGATGGCGTGGTGCGTTTAGGTGACCGCGTCGCGCTCGCCTGAGCGAATCTGCGGGCATGTATGCATACTTGAGAAATGGCTGCCGACCACGCCCGCGAGCTGCTCGCCCGAGAGCGCGCCCGTATCGAACGCACCCTCGCCGGCACGGGGCGCGAAGACGACGACGACCCCGACCCGTTCGAGGCCTCCGACGTCGCGCCGGATCTGCTCGATGCGGAGCTCGAGGAGGGCCTCGCGGAGCGTCTGCG
>JAOPZV010000261.1 GCA_025963935.1 Solirubrobacterales bacterium | reverse complement strand
TGGCGACGGCCTCGTGCACCGCTGGGTCGAATACCTCCCCCGACGGTGAGAACGACTCGATCCCTGTGCGGGCCAGGGCGGCGCTGAGTTCCGATCTCACGATGCGCACCCCGTCGAGCAGCGGGTCATCCTGCGCGGCCGCACCCAGAGCGCGATCGAGGTTGTCGAGGGCCGGCAGCAGCTCCTTGGCGAGCAGGATGCAACCTCGGGCCTGCGACGACGCGGACTCACGCGCCACCCGCTTGCGGTAGTTCTCGAAATCAGCCTGGGTGCGCTGCGCCAGCGCCAGGTACTCATCGCGTTGGGCGGCCTTCTTGACAAGCGCGTCGAGGTCCCCCTGGACCTCCTCCGCAGCGCCGTCGCCAGCGGTCTCTGCGGTGGACTCGCCACCCTCCGGCTCGCCGTTCGACTGGATCCCGCCGGCCGGCGCCTCGGCGCCCGGCTGGGCGTCCGCGTCGGCGGCCGAAGCCGCGGCCCCCCGCGACGCATCGGCGTCCGGGGAGCCGGGCTGCTGCTCCTGTAGGGGGCGCTGGCTGTCGGCCATCACGCGCTAGGCCTTCGGCTCGTCGACGACCTCGGCATCCACCACGTCCTCCTCCTCGGAGGACGAAGCGCCGTCACCGGCCGCGCCGTTGCCGGACGCCGCCGCCTGCTCCTGCGCGCGCTGGTACATCGCCTCGGACACCGAGTGGAACGCCGTCTGCAGCGCCTCCGCCTTCGCGTTGATCGCGTCGGCGTCCTCAGTCTCGAGCACCTCACGGACCTCCTTGATCGCCTCCTCGATGCGACCTTTGGAGTCCGCGTCGACCTGGTCGCCGAGATCGGCCAGCTGGCGCTCCGCCTGGTAGGCGGCGTTCTCGGCGTTGTTGCGAGCCTCTGCGAGCTCCCGGGCGCGGCGATCCTCCTCCGCGTGGGACTCGGCGTCGGAGACCATGTTCTTGATTTCGTCGTCCGAGAGGCCGGAGCCGGCCTTGATCTCGATCTTCTGCTCCTTGCTCGTCCCGAGGTCCTTCGCTGAGACGTTGAGGATGCCGTTGGCGTCGATGTCGAATGCCACCTCGACCTGCGGGATGCCGCGCGGCGCCGGCGGGATGCCGGTCAGCTGGAACTTGCCGAGCGACTTGTTGTACTGCGCCATCTCGCGCTCGCCCTGCAGCACGTGGATCTCGACCGAGGGCTGGTTGTCCTCGGCGGTCGAGAAGACCTCGCCCTTGCGGGTCGGGATCGTCGTGTTGCGCTCGATCAGCTTCGTCATCACGCCGCCCTTGGTCTCGATGCCGAGGGTCAGCGGGGTGACGTCGAGCAGCAGCACGTCCTTGACGTCGCCGGCCAGCACTCCTGCCTGGATCGCGGCGCCGACGGCGACGACCTCATCGGGGTTGACGCCCCGGTGCGGCTCTTTGCCGGTCAGCTCTTTGACCTTCTCCTGGACGGCGGGCGAGCGGGTCATGCCGCCGACGAGCACGATGTGCTCGATCTCCTTGACGCCCTTCGATTTGGCGTCGTCGAGCGCCTGCCTGACCGGAGCGACCACGCGGTCGAGCAGATCTGAGGTCAGCTCGGCGAGCTTCGCGCGTGTCAGGCGCGTGTCGAGGTGCTTCGGCCCGGAGGAGTCCGCCGTGATGAACGGCAGGTTGATCTGCGTCTCCTGCGTCGTGGACAGCTCGATCTTCGCCTTCTCGGCCGCCTCATAGAGACGCTGGAGCGCCATCGGGTCGGCGGACAGGTCGATGGCCTGCGACTTCTTGAACTCGGACACGAGCCAGTCGACGATCGCCTTGTCGAAGTTGTCGCCGCCGAGGTGGTTGTCGCCGGCGGTGGACTTCACCTCGAAGACGCCGTCGCCGATCTCCAGCACGGACACGTCGAACGTGCCGCCGCCGAGGTCGAAGACGAGAATCGTCTGGTCGGACTCCTTGTCGAGGCCGTACGCCAGGGAAGCGGCGGTCGGCTCGTTGATGATCCGCTTGACGTCCAGCCCGGCGATCCTCCCGGCGTCCTTGGTGGCCTGCCGCTGGTCGTCGTTGAAGTACGCGGGGACGGTGATGACCGCCGAGCTCACGCTCTCGCCGAGATACGATTCGGCGTCTGACTTGAGCTTCTGCAGGATCATCGCCGAGATCTCCGGCGGGGAGTGCTGCTCGCCACCCGCCTCGACGCGGGCGTCGCCGTTGGGGCCGGAGACGACCTTGTAGGGGACGATCGACTCCTCCTCGCGCACCTCGGCCTCCTTGCGGCCCATGAAGCGCTTGATCGAGAAGATCGTGTTCTGCGGGTTGGTGACGGCCTGGCGCTTGGCGACGGTGCCGACGAGCCGCTCGCCCGAAGCCGTGAATGCGACGACCGACGGGGTCGTACGACCGCCCTCGGCGTTCTCGATCACGGTCGGCTCGCCACCCTCGAGCACGGCCATGCACGAGTTCGTCGTACCGAGGTCAATGCCTATGGTCTTGGCCATGTGGGAATGCTCCTTCAATAAGCTTTATAAATCTGAGTGCCAGTGTGGCAGATTTCCTGAGGCGTTTCAAGTTGAGGCTCAGACCGGGCGCAGAACCGCGGAAGCGGCCACTTGTACGTCGATTCCGCCCATGCGGGGGGTTTTCGGCCCATGCGCTTGTAACGTCCCGGCCGAACCGGGTAATGCTCGGTAGGTGACACGCCTAGAGCGCAACGTCAACATCGCGGCCGTCGTGATCCCCTTCCTCGGCGTTCTCGCAGCGGCCGCGCTGCTGTGGGACAGGTTCCTCGGCCCGCGCGACCTGGCCATCTTCGGTGTGACGTACGCGCTCACCGCACTCGGTGTCACGGTCGGCTTCCACCGGCTGCTCACCCACCGCGCGTTCCAGACGCGCCCATGGCTCCGCTACACGCTTGCCGTGCTCGGGTCGATGTCGGTGCAGGGTCCGGTGATCGACTGGGTCGCCGATCATCGCAAGCACCACACCTTCACCGACGAAGAGGGCGACCCCCACAGTCCGCACGCGGGTCACGGCGCGGGCCTGCGGGGGATGGCCAGTGGCCTGTGGCACGCACACGTCGGCTGGCTGTTCGAGACGCATGGCCAGGCGTCCTCGAAACGCTTCGCCCGCGACCTCCTGGAAGACCGGACGATGCGACGCATCAACAAGGGCTTCCCGT
Source organism: Solirubrobacterales bacterium (assembly GCA_025963935.1). Taxonomy (GTDB): domain Bacteria; phylum Actinomycetota; class Thermoleophilia; order Solirubrobacterales; family Solirubrobacteraceae; genus Palsa-744. The sequence goes on along the minus strand of JAOPZV010000261.1, from coordinate 8,027 downwards.
TGATCGCCCTGTACAGCCTCGCGCTTCCCTTCCTGCTCGGCCTCGCGCTGAGCGGCGGCTCGCTCGTGACCGGCGGCCTGAGCGCACTGCTGTGGGGCGGCCTCGTGCGGATCTTCCTCGTGCACCACATCACGTGGAGCATCAACTCGATCTGCCACTTCTTCGGCAGGCGGCGCTTCGACACCGACGACGAGTCCACGAACGTCTTCTGGCTGGCGCTTCCCTCGCTCGGCGAGGCGTGGCACCACAACCATCACGCCTTCCCGCAGTCGGCCTTCCACGGGCTGCGCTGGTACGAGTTCGATCCGTCCGGCTGGCTGATACTCGGGCTCGAGCGCGTCGGTCTGGCGTGGGACGTGGTCACGGTGACGCCTGAGCGCGCCCGCGAAAAGCTCGCGCCCGGGACGGGCGCCTCGCCGGCCGGCGAGCCCGGCTGACACACCCGGCAGAGGCGCTACCTTGCCTTTGTGACGTCCATCGACACAGCCGTCGGCGGTGCCGCGGATCTCCCCGTCAAGCCGCGCCTGCGTGGGGTCTCCCACCAGTACGCGTTCTTCGTCTCGCTCGCCTGCGGTGTCGGGCTGATCCTCGCTGCGTCCGGCGGGCGCGCGAGGCTCGCGGCGGCCGTCTATGCGATCGCCGTCTCGGCGCTGCTCGGCACGAGCGCGCTCTACCACCGCGTCAACTGGCGGCCGACCGCCCGCCGCTGGATGAGGCGGCTCGATCACTCGATGATCTTCGTGCTGATCGCCGGGACCTACACGCCGGTGGCGCTGCTCGCGCTGAAGGGCGCGCTGGCAAGCACCATCCTGCTCGTGCTATGGGCCGGCGCGCTCGGCGGAGTGATCTTCAAGATCGCCTGGATCGACGCACCGAAGTGGCTCTTCGCCGCGGTCTACGCGGCGCTCGGGCTGGTCACGGCCGCCGTCTTCGGAGAGCTGCCGGCGGCGATCGGCTGGCTTGGAGTGGCGGGGCTTGCGACCGGCGGGCTGCTCTACCTGGTCGGCGCGGTCATCTACGCGAGCGGCTGGCCGGACCCCTCACCGAAGGTGTTCGGCTACCACGAGGTCTTCCACGTCCTCGTGCTCGCCGCGGCGGCTCTGCACTACGCGGTGATCGCCTTCGCCGTCGTGCCACTGGGCTGAGCTCACCGTGCCGCCACCGGGCTGAGTCACGCGAACAGCGCGCGGCTCGGGCACATGCGCGCCAGCGCGCATTCGCGGCAGGCCGGCGTGCGGGCATGGCAGGTGCGCCGCCCGTGGCGCAGGAGGTTGACGTGCAGCTCGAGCTCCTCGCCGGGCGCGGTCAGCGAGAGCATCTGGTCATGGAGCTCTGGGAAGGGCGCCTGGGGCCGCAGCAGGCGCAGGCGCATACCGACCCGCGAGACGTGCGTGTCGACCGGCACCTCGTGCAGGCCGTAGGCGAACAGCAGGACGCACGCCGCCGTCTTGCGACCGACGCCGGGCAGCGACGTCAGGTAGTCGCGCGCCTCTTCGAGCGGGACCCGCGGCAGCCAGTCGAGCGACAGCTCGGCCTCCGGCTCGAGCGCGCCTGGCGGTGGCCGCTCGCTGATCGCGCGCAGGATCTGCTGGATGCGCGCAGACTTCACCTTCGAGATGCCGCCCGGCCGGATCGCCTCCTCGACCGCAGCGAGCGGGGCGTCGCGCACCTGCTCCCACGTCGGGAAGCGCTCGCGCAGCCGCAGGTAGGCGACATCGCGGTTGCGGTCGTTCGTCGACTGGGACAGAACGGTGAGGATGAGCTCGGCGATCGGATGGCCGTGCGGGCGCATCAGCGGCACGCCGTACACCGCCCGCAGGCGGTCGCGCACCCGCGCGACACGCGCCCGCGCCGGCGGCTTCCAGTCGGTCTGTGGCACGCCACCACGGTATCCGGCCGACGTGGTGCCTATATCCTCGCCCGGTGCCCGAGGTGAGCGAGCAGAGCGGCGAGATCGACGGGCTCCCTGTGTTCTGGCGCAGCGCTCCGGCTGTCGGGTCCGGCGCGGGGTCCGCGGTGCCGCTGTACCTGCATGGCGTGCCGAACAACTCCGACGATTGGCTCCCGTTCCTGGCTCGCACCGGAGGGCTTGCCCCGGACCTCCCCGGCTTCGGCCGCTCGGGCAAGCCGGGCTCGCGGCTCTACACGATCGAGGAGTACGACAGCTTCATCGAGCGCTTCCTGCAGGAGAACGGCGTGGATCGCGTCTCGCTGATCGTGCACGACTGGGGGGCCGTCGGCCTGGCTTTCGCGCAGCGCCTTCCGGCGCGCGTCGATCGCCTGGTGATAATCGACGCGGTGCCGTTGCTGCCCGGCTACCGGTGGCACCGCACGGCACGGCTGTGGCGCACTCCCGTCGTGGGGGAGCTCTTGATGGGGGCGACCACGCGACCGGTCCTCAAGGTCCTCTCGCGCGAGGCCAACGCGACGCCCGGGCCGATGCCCGAGGCGTGGCTGGCCAGCGTGCTCGACCACTTCGACCAGGGCACGCAGCGCGCGATCCTGCGCCTGTACCGCAGCTCTCCTCCCGAGCGGCTCGCAGCCGCCGGTGAGCGGCTGGCGACCCTTGAGATGCCGGCACTCGTGGCCTGGGGCATGCGCGACCCATACATTCCCGCCCGCTTCGCTCGCGAGTACGCGAACGCGCTGCCCGACGCGGAGCTGCTGGAGCTTCCCGACGCAGGTCACTGGCCCTGGCTCGACCGTCCGGACCTCATCGAGCGCGTGGCGGCCTTCCTGAGCGCCGAGTGAGCGGGGCGTTGCGCCGAGCGAGCGTCCCACTCGGTGGGCTGCCCGCGTGGACGATCACGGCGGCCCTCGGCCTGCTCTACGTGATCCTTGCCCCCGCGAGCACCGACCTCGCCGCCGCGTCCTACCGCAGCGATCTGTTCGCACGCGCCGGGTTCACGCTGTGGGACAACTCGTGGTACGCCGGCCACCACCTGCCGGCCTACTCCGTGCTCGCCCCCGCGCTCGGCGCGGCGGTCGGGCCGCAGCTGCTGGCCGCCGTCTCGATGACGACCGCGGCCGGCCTGTTCGCCCTGCTGATCGACGGGCGATTCCCGGCGCGGGCCACGCGCATCGCGTCGCTGTGGTTCGCCCTTGGCGCGGCCATCGGGCTGCTGTCGAGCCGCGTGCCGTTCGACCTCGGCCTGGCGCTCGGCATCGGAGCGCTGCTGCTGATGCAGCGCCGGCACCCGAAGGCGGCGCTCGCCCTGGCGCTGCTCACCGCGCTGGCGAGCCCGGTGGCCGGCGCCTTCCTCGCACTCGCCCTGCTGGCCTGGGGGCTCGCGGGCCCCGACCGCGCATGGCCGGCGGCCCTGATCATCGCGGCGCTCGCGCCGGTGGCGCTGCTCGTGCTGGTCTTTCCCGAAGGCGGCTCACAGCCGTTCGTCGCCTCGGCGTTCTACCCGGCGCTCGCCGCCGTGCTGCTGATCGCCGTGCTGATCCCGCCGCAGCGGCGGGCGCTGCGCATCGGCGCGCTGCTCTACGCCGCCGCGCTGACCGGCTCCTACCTCATCCCCACCGCGGTCGGCGGCAACGTCGACCGGCTCGGGGCGCTCGTGGCGGGGCCAGTCGCGGCGTGCGTGCTGGCCGGCGCCGCGGCCATCGACCGCCGGGCACTGCTGCTGATCGTTCTGGCGCCCGCGCTGCTCTACTGGCAGGCAAACGCGCCAGTCGCCGACTTCGCCGCGGCGGCTTCGGACCCGGCCGTCAAGGCGTCCTACTACACGCCCCTGCTCGGCGAGCTGAGCACGCTCGGCGCCGGCTACGGGACCCACCCGGCGCGCATCGAGATCGTTCCCACGGTCGACCACTGGGAGGCTCGCTGGATGGCACCCAAGGTGATGCTGGCCCGCGGATGGGAGCGCCAGCTCGACCGCCTGCACAACGGGCTGTTCTACTCCTCCGCACCGGTGACCGCGGCGCGCTACCGCGCGTGGCTCTCCGAGCAGGCCGTCTCCTACGTCGCGCTCCCCGACGCGCCGCTCGACTACTCCGCCAAGTCCGAGGCGCGGCTGCTGCGCGGCTCGAGCGCGGGCGGCACGCTGCCCGGTGGTGGGACGGGGACGTCTCCTCCCAGCTACCTGCGCGAGATCTGGCGCTCGCCGCATTGGCGCCTCTACACGGTCCTCGGGGCCACTCCCCTGGTGGCGGCGCCCGGTGCCCTGACGCAGGCGTCGAGCGACTCCTTCACGCTGAGCGCTCCGAGCCCGGGGGCGTTCACCGTGCGCCTGCACTTCAGCCCGTACTGGGCGCTCGCGAGCGGTAGCGGATGCGTCGCGCGCGCGGCCGGTGACTGGACCGAAGTGCGGGCGCGCCACAGCGGCTCGCTGCGCGTCGTCATCCGCTTCTCGCTCGGGCGAATCTTCAGCGACGGCGCTCGCTGCCGTTGAGCGCCCGCGCCGGCGCCGCGGCGCCGGGGTGGTCCTGCTTCGGCGGTGCGGTCGTTTAGGCTGTCGTCGATGGCCGCCCGCGCTCGTGTCCTGCAGGCACGCGTCCTGCCCCACGGATGGCTGGACGCGCTGCGGCAGGTCTCGCTCTTCGCCGCCGCCTACTTCGCGTACATGCTCGTGCGCGGGCTCGCCGACGGGGACGCCAACGCGGCGTTCGCGCACGCACGCGACCTGATCTCGCTCGAGCGGACGCTGCACCTGTTCGTCGAGCCGTCGATCCAGGCGTGGGCGTCCGGCAGCCACTTCGTGATGGGCCTCGCCAGCTGGCTGTATGTGAACGCCCAGGGGTCGGTGACGATCGCGGCGCTCCTGTACCTGTACATGCGGCACAACCGGAACTTCTACTTCGTGCGCAACATGTTCATGATCGCCATGGCGATCGCGCTGGTCGGCTACACGGTCTTCCCGACAGCCCCGCCGCGCTTCATGCCCGAGTGGGGCTTCATGGACACGGTGTCCGACTTCACGCCGGTGAACGTCTCGCACACGAGCGCTTCGATGAGCTCGCTGTTCAATCCCTACGCAGCGGTTCCATCGATGCACGTGGCGTTCGCCCTGATGATCGGCGTGCCGCTCGCGCTGCTCGCCCGCAGCCGGGTGGTTCGGGCCATGTGGCTCCTCTACCCGCTCGTCATGACGTTCGTGATCGTGGTCACCGCGAACCACTTCATCGTCGACGCGCTGCTCGGGGCGATCACGGCCGGCGCCTCCGCCTACGGCGCATGCTGGCTCGCTCGCGCGCGCCCAGGCGTGTGGCGCTTCTCTGTGCCGTCCGGCGGCAGCACACACCTGCCGCGCGCCGTTGCACCGGCCCGTCTCACCGTGAGCGGATAGCGGCCGAACGAGGATGACCCCGCCCCGGCAACACGCGCCGCGTCGCGCCCGGCGCAGCTCCTACCGGTCCGCGCCGCGAGCCGCGCGCGCGCCGATCGGCGCCGGCGAACGGCGTGAGCTGGTTCGCAACCGGCTGATCGAGTCGCGCCTGACGCCCAACACGATCTCGCTCACGGGCTTCGTCCTCAACGTGCTCGCCGCGGTGCTCGTCTGGGAACAGCTGTTCTTCCTCGGCGGGATCGCCTTCATCGTCGGATCGGTCATGGACACGCTCGACGGGCGCTACTCGCGGATGTCCGGCAAGGGCACCCCGTTCGGCGCGTTCCTCGACTCGACGCTCGACCGCATCGAGGAGGGCATCGTGCTGACCGCCGTGGCGGGCTACTTCGCCCTGCACGGCAACCGCGCGGCGGCCGCGGCGGTGGTCGTCGCCGTGCTGGCGTCGCTGATGGTGAGCTACACCCGCGCGCGGGCCGAGGCGCTGGGCGTCGAGTGCAAGGTCGGAATCGCCACGCGGCCGGTTCGCGTGGTGATCCTGGCCATCGGCCTCGTCTTCGCGCGAGGCGCCTCGCTGGGAGACTTCGAGCTGCTGCAGCCGGCGGTCTACCTGCTCGCCGTGCTCAGCGTCATCACGGTGGCGCAGCGCATCTGGCATGTGCGCCGTGAGCTTCTTGGTGTGACCTAGGGCGTCCTGCGGAGTAGTCTCTTCCGGCGGCTCGGTCCGGCATCCGGCCGACCTACCTGAGAAGCAGGAAGGCATCCACGGCTTCCTGGAGCGGCCCCCGGCCCCGACAAAGGACATCTCACTCGTGATCAAGGAGCACAGCAACGGTCGCGCCCAGGGCAACGGCGCGTCCTCAACCAACGGCGCCACGCGCTACCAGTCAGAGAAGGTGCGGGTTGCGATCATCGGCGTCGGCAACTGCGCCTCGGCGTTCGTGCAGGGCGTGCAGTACTACCGCGACGCCGACCCCGACGAGCGGGTGCCCGGCCTGATGCACGTGGACCTCGGCGGCTATCACGTCCGCGACATCGAGTTCACGGCCGCCTTCGACATCGACTCCACGAAGGTTGGCAAGGACCTTGGACAGGCGATCTGGGCGGGCCAGAACAACACCATGCGCTTCGCCAAGGTGCCGAAGACATTGGGCGTGCCGGTGCATCGCGGCATGACACACGACGGTCTCGGCAAGTACCTCAAGGAGAAGATCACCAAGGCCCCCGGCGAGACCGCCGACATCGTGAAAATCCTCCGGGAGACGCACACCGACGTCGTCGTCTCCTACCTGCCGGTCGGCTCCGAGCAGGCCACCAAGTGGTACGTCGAGCAGGTGCTCGAGGCGGGCTGCGGCTTCGTCAACTGCATACCCGTGTTCATCGCTCGCGAGGACTACTGGAACAAGCGCTTCAAAAAGGCCGGGCTGCCGATCGTGGGCGACGACATCAAGTCGCAGGTCGGCGCCACGATCGTGCACCGCACGCTCGCCCGCCTGTTCGCCGACCGCGGCGTGAAGATGCTCCGCACCTCGCAGCTGAACGTCGGCGGCAACATGGACTTCTACAACATGCTCGAGCGCGAGCGTCTGGAGTCGAAGAAGATCTCAAAGACCAACGCCGTGACGTCGATCATGGACGAGAAGCTGCCCGCCGAGGACGTCTACATCGGCCCATCGGACTACGTGCCGTGGCTGACAGACCGCAAGTGGGCGCACATCCGCGTCGAGGGTCAGGCATTCGGAGACGTCCCGCTGAACGTCGAGCTGAAGCTCGAGGTGTGGGACTCCCCGAACTCGGCCGGCATCGTGATCGACGCGGTGCGCTGCTGCAAGCTCGCGCTGAACCACGGCGTCGGAGGTCAGCTCGACGGGCCTTCCTCATACCTCATGAAGTCGCCCCACCAGCAGCGTCCGGACGACCAGGCGCGAACCGACACCGAGAAGTTCATCGCGCGGTACGCGGGACGCCCTGGGACGGTCGCGAAGGGCACCTCAGGCAGGCCCGCCACAGGTCGCTCCGCGGCGCGCTCGCCGCGCAAGCAGCCCGCCGCCAAGCGCTGAGCGACCGCCGCGGCCTATCCTGCGGGGGTGGCCCAGCCGACCTTCGCGATCGCCCACGTCACGCCCTATCCGTGGGAGGCGGAGGACAACGAGGTGAACGCCTACGTGCGGAGCGCCGCCGTGGAGCTCTCGCGGCGCGGTCACCGGGTGCTCGTGCTCGCCCCGTCGCGCTCACAGGAGCGGGTGCGCGACTCGCGCAAGGCGCTACGCGCCGCGCGCGCAAATCCGCAGAGCCTGCTCGAGGGAACCGACGGAGGCACCCCGCGGGTGATCGCGGTCGGCGAGGTGATCGACGTGGCGAGCGCCACGCGCCGCAGGCCCTCTGCGCTGCCGATCGATGTCGCGCGAACCGTCGAGGAACTGCTCTCGAGCGTCGAGCTCGACTTCGTCCACGTGCACGAGCCGTTCGCGCCGAGCACCTCCAACGCCGCGCTGCGCCACTCGCGCGCTCTGAACGTCGGCTCCTTCCACGCCTCGACCGAACGGCTGCTCTCGACGCTGCTTGCGCGGCGCTTCGTCGAGAGCTTCTTCGGCCGCCTCGATGCCCGCACCGCGAGTCTCGAGGCGACGGCCGAGCTCATGGGTCGTCATTTTCCCGGTGACTACCGCCTGATACCCGACGGCAACGGCTCCGGTGCGGCGCTCGAGGAGATCTACCGCGAGCTGGCCGCGCGGCGAC
>JAOPZV010000221.1 GCA_025963935.1 Solirubrobacterales bacterium | reverse complement strand
CCCAGCTCGGCCGCGCGGCGAACAGCGCCACGTCAAAGAAGCGCAGGAACACTCCGAGCGCGGCGACCTTCGTAGCGACCGCCATGAACGCCGTGACAGCGGTCGGTGCGCCCTCATACACGTCCGGCGTCCACTGGTGGAAGGGCGCCACAGACGCCTTGAACGACAGGCCGGCGAGGCACAGCGCGATGCCCGTCAGGGTTAGCGGGTCGCCCGCCAGGCCGCCGTGTTCCAGCCCGGCCGCGATGGCCGTGAAGTCCGTCGCGCCCGTCGCTCCGTAGATCATCGCCAGGCCATAGAGGAGCGTCGCCGAGCCGACCGATCCAATGATCAGGTACTTCAGGCCCGACTCCAGGGAGTGCTCACGACGCAGCTCGGTGGCGCACATCACGTAGAGCGGGATGGACAGAAGCTCCAGGCCGACGAACACCATCACCGTGTTCTGAGCGCTCGCAAGCAGCCACATCCCGCCGAGCGAGGTGAGCAGCAGCGCGTGGAACTCGCCGTGTCCCGCTTCCCGCGCGGCGAGCGAGCGCCAGGCGAGGAGCACCGCGCAGGCGGCTCCGCCGATCAGGATGAGGCCGAGCACGAGCGCGAGGTCATCGATCCGCAGGGCGCCCGAGACGATCGACTTCTCGGCGTTCCACTGCCAGATCGTCAGCCCCAGCGCCGTGCCGAGGACGGCCAGCGTGAGCGCAGGCACCGACTGGCCGCGAACCCAGCGAGAGCCGATCAGTCCGACGAGCAGCACGATGACCGCGCCGCCGAGTAAGGCGAGCAGCGGCGAGAGTCCCGCGAAGTCGACGTGCGGGCCTTTGAGGTGGGCGGTGGCGAGGGCGATCATCGAGCGCCCCCGCTTGAGGCCGTGAGCGGCGCGCCGTGTCTGCCGCGGGGCAGCAGGCGGATGGTCGGCGGAGCTGGCCGGCCCGCGGTCGCCCGCAGCGGGCGCGTGTAGCCCTGCGCCGAGAGGACCGCCGCCTTGACCGAGCCTTCACTGCGGCGCAGGGGCAGCTGCGGGTACAGCGCGAGGAAGAGGATCACGCCGACAAGTGGCACGAGCACGGCTCCGTCGCGCACGCTGATCTCGCGTGTGTGCACCCGCGGCCCAACACGGTTGTGCATCGCTCGAATGAACAGTCGCAGCGCATACACGCTGGCCATCACCACACCGGTGAAGGCGATGATCGCGATCGTGAGCTTCGCTTTGAATACGCCCAGCAGGATCAGGAACTCGCCGACGAAGTTGGACGAGCCCGGCATCGCGAGCGTGGCGAGCGCCACGATCAGGAACAGCGAGGCGAGCAGCGGTGCGCGAAAGGCGATCCCGCCCATGTCGCGGAGGTCCTCCGAGCCCCCGGCGCGCCTGGCGAGCAGAGCGATGATGAACAGGACGGCCGCGACCACGAGCCCGTGGTTGACCATCTGCAGCAGCGATCCCTGCGCGCCCTGTGGGTTCAGCGAGAAGATCCCGAGCGTGATGAACCCGAGCTGGGCCATCGAGGAGTAACCCGCGATTAGGCGTGCATCGGTGTGCGTGAACGCGAGCAGCGAGCCGTAGAGGATCGACGCCAGGGCGATCACCAGCATGAGCGTCTGGAAGTGGGCGGCCGCCTGTGGATAGAGGGGCAGCACGATCCGTAGAAAGCCGTACGCGCCGACCTTCGACAGCACGCCCGAGAAGACCATCAGGACCTCGATCGGCATCGCGCGGTAGCCGTCCGGCATCCAGCCGTGCAACGGGAATGCCGGCATCTTCACCAGGAACGCGGCGGCGAACAGCAGGAAGATCCACTCCTGCGAGCCCCTGCCGAGCGGCATCGCCTGCAGGCTCGAGAGCACGAACGTGATGTGGCCGCCGCCCCGCTGCGACGCCAGCACGCCGGTGGCGATCGCCGCGGCGAGCATCAGTAGCGAGCCGACGAGCGTGTAGATCACCAGCTTGAGGGTCGCTTTGACACGGGTGGGTGGGACCGTGTCCCGACCCCAGCCGCCGATCAGGAAGTAGAAGGGGATCAGCATCAGGTCGAAGAACGCGACGAATAAAGCCAGGTCCTGAGCCAGGAAGGCGCCCAGCACCGCGGACTCGGCAAGCATGAGATGGAAGTAGAAGAGCCCAGGACGCTCGGGCGCAGGGGTCTCGGATCGCAGGTTCACAGCGAGCACCGCCGCGGCGAACAGCAGTGTGGTGAGCCCAACGAGGAAGACATTCAGACCGTCGACTCCGAGCTTGTAGTGGATCCCGAGCTCCGAGATCCACACGACGTCGGTCACGTGGCGAAGCCCGCCGATCGACGGCGCGTAGTCGGCGACGTAGGCGATCGCGAGGCCGAGCGCCGCGAGCGAGCCCGCGACCGCCAGGATGCCCGGCAGGCTCCATCCGGAGCGCGCGGCGGAGGAGTCGCCCCGGGCCGCCCCGCGGGCTGCCACAGCCGGGATGATCGCGCCGAGCACGCCGCATGCCGCCGGCAGCCAGATGAGGATCGAGAGTGGCGGCATGGTCCTCAGGCGCTCACGACTGCAGCAAGAAGTAGAAGGAGACGCCGGTCACACCGAGCACGAGGAGCGCCGCGTAATAGCGCACGAAGCCGCTCTGCGCCGCGCGCACAGCCGCCGAGCCGGCGCGCACGATGCCCGTCGTCCCGCCGACGAGGGTGTCGTCCACGACGAGGCGCTCGAACGTGTCCCGCGCAAAGCGGCCGGCCCACACAGCGGGACGGACCACGAGCACGTCGATCAGCTCATCGAAGTACCACTTGTTCACAAACAGCCGATACATGGCGCGCCCGCCCGGCACGCGTTCGCGCAGCACCGTCGCGCTTCCCGGCCGCGCCACCCAGAGCCGGTAGGCCAGCGCGATGCCGGCCAGTCCCACCGCGGTGCCGAGCAGCAGGCCGAGGACCAGCAGCCCGTTGCGCGTGTGCGTCGCATACAGCGAGGAATCTCCGAAGCTCGGTTTCAGGAAGTCGTCCACCACGAAGTCGACCTGCGGGATCTGCAGCAGTCCGGCGAACGTCGCGCCGACCGCCAGGACGGCCATCGCGACACGCATCGGCACCGCTCGCTCGGCGATCGGGTGATTCGGGCCGGGGAACCCCACGTCGGTGTCCTCCGGCTCGCCGGTCGCCGGGTTCCTCGGCACCTCGACGTGGTGCTGGTGGCCGTCCTCGAGCTCGCGCGCCTCCGCCACCGGCTCGCCGTGGAACGCCCGGAAGATCAGCCGGAAGGTGTAGACAGCCGTCAGCATCGCGCCGACATAGCCGGCGACGTACAGGGCCCAGTGCCATCCGCCGCGCTCGCCTGTCACCAGCAGGATCTCGTCCTTCGAGAAGAATCCCGAGAACGGCGGGATCCCCGCGAGGGCGAGGCCGCCGATCACGAAGCAGCCGTACGTGAAGGGCAGCGCTCGGCGAAAGCCGCTCATCCGATCGAGCGACTGCTCGCCGGCCATCGCCCCGATCAGCGAGCCCGCCGCCATGAACAGCAGCGCCTTGAAGAAGGCGTGGGTCATCAGGTGGAAGAGCCCTGCCGCATATGCACCGACGGAGACCCCCATGATCATGTAGCCGATCTGCGACATCGTCGAGTAGGCGATCACGCGCTTGATGTCGGTCTGCGTCAGGGCGATCGTCGCGGCGACGAGGAGCGTCACCGCGCCGACCACCGCGCCGACGTCCTGGGCGGCGGGCGCCCGCTCGAACAGGGGGTGCATGCGCGCGATCAGATACACGCCGGCGGTCACCATCGTGGCCGCGTGTATCAGGGCGCTCACCGGTGTGGGGCCCTCCATCGCGTCCGGGAGCCACGTGTGCAACGGGATCTGGGCGGACTTGGCAAACGCGCCGACCAGCAGCAGCACGCATCCGGCCACCAGGTCGCCGTTGTTCGAGCTGAAGCCGAACGCGCCGTGCGCGGTCGCGTGGAACGCCTTCTGGAAGTCGAGCGTGCCGGTGTGCTTGAAGATGTAGTAGGTGCCCAGCACGAGCCCCACGTCGCCCACGACGTTGATCACGAAGGCCTTCAGGCCCGCGCGCGTGGCGCTCGTGCGCCGGTACCAGAAGGAGATCAGCAGGTAGGACGCGGCGCCGACGAAGGCCCATCCGACGATCAGCAGCAGGAAGTTGCCCGCCAGCACGAGCAGCAGCATCGAGAAGACGAAGAAGTTCAGGTAGGCGAAGTAGCGCGCGAAGCCGCGGTCTCCCTCCATGTAGGACACGGAGTAGAGGTGGATCAGCGTCGAGACGCCCGTGACGATGAGGATCATGAACACCGAAAGCGGATCGACGAGGATCGACACGCGGGCGTCGACGCCGGCGGTCACCGCGTAGTCCCACAGGGAGGACGCGACGTGACGATCGGTCGGCGCATGCGCCTGCAGCGAGAGCAGGGCGCCCACGGCGGCGAGGAAGGCGAGGAATATCGCCGCGGTCCCCACCCAGCCTGCGGCGCGCGGGGAGAGCGCCTGCAACTGGCGATGCCCGAGCGCGTTCACCAGCATCCCGAGCAGGGGGAACAGCAGCACCAGCCAGCCGTAGGTCGCCGCGCTCATCAGCCCTGCAGCTCCCGAAGCTCATCCACGTCGATCGGAAGCCTCCGGCGATAGATCGCGACGATCATGCCGAGGCCGATGCAGACCTCGCACGCCGCCACGGTCATCACGACGAGCGCCAGGATCTGCCCGTCGCCGTTCCCCCACATGCGGGCGAAGGCAATCAGCGCCAGGTTGCCCCCGTTGAGCATCAGCTCCAGGCAGAGCAGCACGACGAGCGGATTGCGGCGCGTGATCACCCCGAGCGTGCCGAGCGAGAAGACGATCGCGGACACCGCCAGGTACCAGGCGATGCTCACGAGCCCGAATACCCCGAGCCCGCGTCCCCCGAGCCCTGTCGAGACTGGTGGGCGGCGTCGCGGCGGCCTTCGCCGGCCCTGAGAACCCGCCCGACCCCCTCGGCCATCGTGCCGATCTCACGCGCGCGCAGCAGCTCGATCGGGATCAGCAGCTCGCGGTCCTCGTCGTCGTCGAGACCGCGACGCCGCCGCGCGAGCACGACCGCCCCGACCGCCGCGATCAACAGCAGGAACGACGCGATCTCGAAGGCGAGCAGGAAACGCGTGAGGAGCAGCTTGCCGATGTAGGCCGGCGTGCCGAACGCCTCGGGCCCGGGGCTGTAGCCGGCGCCGTGGCCCCCGACCGCCTCGAGGCCCGTGCCGAGCAGGGCGATGAGCAGCTCGACCAGCAGACCTCCGATGAGCAGCGCCCCACCGAGGCGCAGGCCGGATCCGACCGAGCCCTGCTCGCCCGCCCCGCGCAGGCGCTCGCCAATCGTGTCTCCCTCGCCGCCGACATACGCGACGACGAACACGTAGAGCACCATCACGGCGCCCGCGTAGACGACCACCTGCACCGCGGCGACGAACTCCGCGCGCAGCAGCAGGAAGAGCACGGCCAGCGACGCCAGGTGGCCGACCAGCGCGAGCACGCTGTAGAACGGGTTGCGCAGCACCACGACCCCGACGGCGCCGCTGATCGCGCCGCCCGCGGCGAGGAAGAACAGGACGGCGCTCACTCGCCCTCGTTCCTCAGCGGGGCGCGCTCGAGCGGCTCGGCGAGGAGCATCTCCTTGGTGAAGATCAGGTCCGAGCGGTCGTAGTCGGAGAGCTCGTAGTCGTGGCCCATCGTGATGGCGTCGAACGGACAGGCGATCTCGCAATAGCCGCAGAAGATGCAGCGCGAGAGGTTGATCTCATAAACGGCGGCGTAGCGCTCACCGGGCGAGACACGGTTCGCGGGCGTGTTCTCGGCGGCGACCACTCGGATGCAGTCGGCCGGACAGGCGGCTGCGCAGAGCGAACAGCCGACGCACTTCTCGAGGCCCGCCTGTGATCCGTTGGCGGGTATGTCCTCGAAGCGATGCAGCTTGTGTCGGCCGCGAAAGCGAGGGTAGACGGGGACCTTCTCCTCCGGGTACTGCATCGTCACGGGCCCCTCCGCGATCCGTCCGAGCGTCGTCTTCAGCCCGCGAGCCGTCTCGACGAAGGCCCGCCAGGCGCTGCGCCGCGCCCCGGGCTGGGGAGAGCGCGTGACCTCGACGGAGTGCTCGTCGGGGCGCCACATGTCGACGTGCAGGGCGGACTCCGGGCGCGCTGCGGGGCCGCTCGGCTCGGAGGACTCGACCGCCATCAGTGCGTCGCCACCACGACGATCGCCGTCACGAGCGCGTTGAGCGTGGCGAGGGGCAGCAGGACCTTCCACCCGAAGCTCATCAGCTGGTCGTAGCGGAGCCGAGGGAGCGTCGCGCGGACCCAGATGAACAGGAAGGTGACGAGCGACATCTTCGCGAGCACGACGATGGGGTCCACCCAGCCCGGCGGGTGCAGCCCGAACGGGAGCAGCCAGCCGCCCAGGAAGACCGTCGTCACGATCCCGGAGACGACCAGCACGTTCAGGTACTCGGCGAAGTAGTAGGAGGCGAAGCGCCCGCCGCCGAACTCCGTGTTGTAGCCCCCGACGAGCTCTGCGTCGGCCTCGGTGAGGTCGAACGGGGCGCGGTTGGTCTCGGCGAAGCCGGCCACGAGGAAGATCAGGAAGCCGACGAACTGCGGCACCACGTACCACATGCCAGCCTGCGCATGGACCATCCCGGTCAGCGACAGTGTCTGTGCGGTGAAGATCACTCCCAGTAGCGCCAGCCCCTGGGAGACCTCATAGGAGATCAGCTGGGCGGCGCCGCGCATCGCGCCGAGGAACGAGTACTTCGAGCCCGACGCCCAGCCGCCGAGCATGATCCCGTAAAAGGCGACCGCACCGAAGGCGAACAGGTAGAGGGGCCCGATCGAGACGTCCACTCCGTAGAGCCCGACCTTCGTGCCGAAGA
>JAOPZV010000156.1 GCA_025963935.1 Solirubrobacterales bacterium | reverse complement strand
GCGACGCGCTGCTGTTCGCGTGTGCCTACGGCGTCGTCCGCACCGCGCACATCGGCCTGTTCAGGCTGGCCAGCCGCGACGATCCGGGCCTGCGCCGCTCGGTTCGCGGCCTCGCCGCCAGCACCGCGATCGGCGTAGGGCTGCTCGTGGCCGCCGCCTTTGCCAACGGCGGCGCGCAGATCGCGCTGTGGGCCGTGGCGCTGCTGCTCGACACCGGCGGCCCGTTCCTGTTCGGCGCCGAGGGTTGGAAGCTCGTCCCATCGCACTTCGCCGAGCGCCACGGCGCGATCATCATCATCGCGCTGGGCGAGTCGATCGTCGCGATCGGCGCCGGTGCGAGCGGGGCGGTGGACGCGGGGGTGGTGGGAGCGGCGGTGCTCGGCATGGTGGTTGCCTGCGCGCTGTGGTGGCTGTACTTCGACGTCGTCGCGATCGTCGCTCAGCGACGGCTCGCGAAAGCGCAGGAGGGTCGCGAGCGAAACGAGATCGCGCGGGACTCCTACTCGTATCTGCACTTCCCGATGGTCGCGGGGATCGCGCTGGTCGCGCTCGGGCTGAAAAAGACGCTCGCGCACGTCGCCGACCCGCTGGCCGTGGTGCCCGCCTCCGCGATGCTCGGCGGCAGTGCCATATACCTGCTCGCACATGTAGCTTTCAGGTGGCGCAACCTTCACACGCTGAACCGCCAGCGGCTGGTGTGCTCAGGGCTGCTCCTCGTCATGCTGCTCGTGGACGTCGAGTTGAAGCCGCCCGCGCTGGTGACGCTCGGCGCCCTCGCCGCACTGCTGAGCGCCCTGATCGGCTATGAGGCGGTGCGCTTCGCCGAGGCGAGCGATCGGGTCCGCCACCAGCTCGCCCGCGAAGGCGCGCCGACCTGACGCCGCAGTCCGCGGCCCACTGCGAGCGCGCCCGCCTGCGTCAGCAGCGCCACTGCGGTGGCCAGCGCGAACGCCGCGCCGGTGTCGAGCCGGCGGAGTGATATGGCGAGCGTGAAGCAGAACAGCGCGAACGCACCGAAGCCGCTGACCAGCCCGCGCAGCAGCCGCAGAAGCTCGTCGGTTCCGCGCTGGGCGTGGGTGAACGTCGCAAGGACCGTCGCGATGATCGGGAACGGGGCCAGCAGGCCGCTCAGCTGCGGGCCGAGCCAGCCGGCGACGGCTGTCAGCGACAGCACCAGCGCGAGCGCGCACCCGGCCCGCACTGGCAGGTCCCATGCGGGAGGCGCCGGGTGGCTCGGCGCCTCGGCGCCCGGGCGGGGCAGCAGCACGAGCCCGACGAGCATGCCGGCGCCGGCCACCGCCAGCGCAGCGCCCGGGGGGATCGAGACCGCGCTGAACGCGGCCGTCGCCACGGCGAACGCGAGCCAGCCGGCGAGCAGGCTGGCACCCCAGAACAGGCGGCCGGCGAGGCGCGCGTAGACGACCACGAAGGCGATCAGCGAGACGAGGCCAAGCAGCGTGCCGGCCGCCGCGCCCGCGGCAAAGGAGCGCCCGTGCGCCAGCGCGTAGGCGAGCAGGATCGGCCCGGCAACGACCGGCAGCCCGGCGACCAGGCCGCCGACACGCGGTCCGAAGCGACGCGCCACGAGTGAGGCGCCGACGACGAATGAGGGGGCCAGCAGGAGCTTGGTAGCTAACAGCGCCACGCGCGGATCATTGCGTACCTGTCCGCTCGCGGGCCGAGCGGAACCCGTTCAGGCGAGTACCGCGGCGGGTTCCCGGCGATCGGGCTCGGCGGCGACTCGCTCGCTGAAAATCACACGACCGCCGCCCGCGGGGCTGATCGTGATGCTGCGCCTGCGCGCGCGCTCGGCGCGGTCCCCCGCCGGGCATAGCTCGAAGCGAGCGAGGACGGTGCGCATGACGATCTTCATCTCGAGCAGCGCGAAGCTCGCCCCGAGGCAGCGCCGGCGCCCGCCGCCGAACGGGATCCACGTGTAGGTGCCCGGCGGGCTCTCCAAGAAGCGCTCTGGCCGAAAGGCGTAGGGGTCCGGATAGACCGCCGGGTCGTGGTGCAGGAGATAGGCGTTTGCGAACAGGGCGACGCCGGGCGGATAGAGCACTCCGCCGATCTCGATCGGTTGCACGACGAGCCGCGGCTCGGCGTTCGGCAGCACGGGACGGTGGCGAAGGATCTCGTTGATCGTCGCCGTCAGATAGGCGTCATCGGAGCCGGAGTCGAGCTCCTCCGTGAGGCGAGCCAGCACGCGCTGCTCGCGCGCGAGGCGCTCGAAGGCCCACGCGAGCTGCGAGGCGGTCGTCTCGTGGCCGGCCGCGAGGGCTGTCATCAGCTCGTCGCGGAGCTCCTCGGGACTCATCGGCGAGCCATCCTCGTGGCGTGCGGCCAGCAGCATCGACAGCACGTCCTCGCCACTCGCCGAGTCCGATGACGATTCCGCCCCCCGGCGGCGCTCGTCGATCAGCGCGTAGATGAGCTTGTCGACCTCGGCGCTATCGCGCTCCAGGCGGGCCATCGGGCCCACGCGGGTCAGGGCGCGGGGGAGGGGAGGAAGCACGGACAGCGGGCTCTCGGTGAACGCGAGCACTCTGGTCAGCAGCCCGCGCAGGGAGTCCAGCTGCGCGCCGCGCTCCAGGCCGAAGACGGCACGAAGGATCACCTCGAGCGTGAGGCGCTGCAGCCGCGGGTGCAGAGCGACCGGCTCCTCGAGCGGCCACGAGGCCACCTCGCGCTCGGCGAGATCCGCGATCAGGCCGGCCAGGCGCTGCATACGCTCTCCATGGAAGGCCGGCAGCATGAGCTTGCGCTGCTCCAGGTGGGGGTCCTCGTCGAGCAGGATCACCGAGTTGGGCCCCAGGATCGGTTCGAGAATGCGCGCGCCCTCGCCTGGGTGAAGGACGTCGGGCGGCGCCTGGAAGATCTCCTTGATCTCCTCAGGGTCGGAGATCATGACCATCGGTGGCTGGCCGATCAGCCGCACGGTGAACCGCTTACCGTAGCGCGCCCGACAGCGCTCCAGGAAGGCGGTAGGGCGGCTCCACGTGCCGAGCGTCTGCAACAGCACCGGCATTCGCGGCCCCGGAGGCAGCCCATTCATTGTGGCGCTCGCTACCGTTTTGTTTTCGTCGAGCGACCTTTGGCGGATGCCGGGCGGGCTTTTTTGGCAGCGCGCGTGGCCGCTTTTTTCGCACGGGTTATCCCCGCTTTTTTGGTTCCAGTGCTCCCCGCTTTTTTGGTGGTTCCGCCGGCGCGCGTTTTGCGGGACGCGGAGCTGCTGCTGCGAGAGCTGCTGCTCGTCGCGGCACGCGATTTTTTGGTGGAGCTGGCGCTGCGCGATCGTTTGGCGGCTCCGCGGCCGGCGTTGCTTTTCGCCGCCGCGACCACGTCTTTCTGGAGTCGCTCGAGGTCTTTGCGAGTGGCGTTGCCCATTTTGGTGGCGTGCTTGCGCGCGTCGCGCAGCAGTTTCGTGAGGTCACGGCGGATGTCTCCGGCGCCGGCTCCGACCTTCGTGAGGTCCGCGAGAGCGACGTCGAGCGACTTGTTGATACGGCGGATCACGCGATCGTTCTCCTCGACGCGTTTACGCGCGCGAGCCGCGGGGTTGCGTGAGGCTGGGCGAGCTTTCCTTTTCGCGGCTTTTGTGGTGGTTGCCATCGATGCTCCCTTTCGGTTTCGTGACGAGAAGGCCGGAGAGATCACGGCGTGCCACCAGCCTATACCTGTGGCAGGTGTCGGCGGCGGCCGTTTGGCCGAGATCGTGGTTCGCGGTCACGTGCGTCTCGTCTTGACTCCTCCGATCCCTAGGCTCACGGACGCGATCACACCGTGAGCTCAATGGAGCTAGTCGGGCTCGAACCGACGACCTCCCGGCTGCCAGCCGGACGCTCTCCCAGCTGAGCTATAGCCCCAAAAAACTGGTCCAGGCAGTGTAGCCGTCAGTGCCGCTGCACCTCAAGTTGAGCATGGCGAAGCCCATGGATGGATGCCGGGAACTCATAGTTGCGAGCCCATTTGATCCGCTCGGACTGGTTGTTCCTGGTCGGCTCCAGCCGCAGGTGGACGGCGCGGCGGCCGGCCACCTCGTCGATGGGAAGGAGGAAGCATCTCTGCAGCTCGGGTGAGTACGCGCCAACGGCGTCGATCTCATCCGCTGTGTAACTGGTCCGCACGTACCCGCGCGGCGTGTATCGGCTCGTCGCTACGCGCACGGACAGGACGCCCGCGAGCCGTTGGGCGAGCTTGCACTGAACGCGCAGCAGTTGTGGCTCGAGGTCGATCACCAGGTCGTATCGCCGGCCCTCGCAAAGCGGCCGCAACACCGTCAGGCCGAGTTCCATCGCGGCCGTCGTGATCGCTGCCTCCGCGACGGCTCCCTTCTGACTTGGCGTGAGCTCACGCATTGCCGGGCACGCTATGCGGCGGAGTGTGTCCTGAGTGCGCCCTGGGTGCCAACTGTGCGTCGGGTCTGCGCGGCGGAGTGACGCCCCGCAACGGCGGCGGCCTCAACCGGGCGGAACGAACTCCGGCACGTCGAGGTCCTCAGGGTCATCGTCGTCGTCGCGCCGTGACCTCTCGCCGGGGGACCCGCTCGACCGGCCGGTGCCCGGGACGACCTGGTCCAGCCGCGCCGTCATTCCGCCGTGTGCCAGGCGCACGTCGCGCAGCAGGCGCTCCGCGTTGTTGCGCAGCGAGACCGAAAGCTCGCGAAGGTTGCGCGCCAGATCCGTTCCCTCGCTCAGCACCTCGCGGGCGGCCACGTGCGCCTCGCCCGTGATCTCGCGCGCTTCCGCACGCGCGTTCGAGCGCACGTGCTTGGCCTGCTCGTCTGCCTCCTTGCGCAGACGCACGAGCTCTTCGCGGCGGCCGAGCAGCATCCGCTCGGTCTGCTCGCGCGTCTCCTCTGCGATCCGCGCCGCCTCCGCGCGCGAGCCCGCCAGCAGCCCCTGGGACTCCTCGGCGCTCGCCGCCGAGAGCAGCGCGCACTCCGCCGCGGTCTCCGTGCGCAGGCGCTCCGTCTCCTGCGCCGCCTCCGCGCGGATCTGCGCAGACGCCTGCGCCGTCTCCTGGAGCACGCGCTCGGATTCCTGTGTCGCCTCGGCACGCACGCGCTGGGACTCTTCTGCCGCCTCGGCGCGCACCCGCTCGGACTCCTCGCGTGCCTGGGCGCGAACCACGTTCGCCTCCTCTTGCGCCGCGGCCAGAACCCGCGACGCCTCCTCGCGCACGCGCTCGGCCTCGGCGTGCAGCGCGCCGACGGCGGCCAGCGCCTCGTTGCGCGCCGACTCGGCGTGTGTGCGGGCGGCATGGAGGATCTCCTCGGCCTCCTCTTCGGCCGCGCGGACACGGTGCTCGCCCGCTCGGTCTGCCTCGGCGATCCGCTCGCGCGCTCGCTGCTCGGCCTGCTCGCGCAGCTCGGCCGCCGCGCGTTCCGCCGCCGCCACGATGCTCGCAACACGCCCCGGAGCGTCGTCGAGCGCGCCCGCCGGATCGTCCTTCGAGAATCGCAGCGGCTCGTGCTCGTGCTCCACGCGACAATCGTAAACGTCGGGGCGGAACCGCGCTATGGCAGAAAGGGTGGGAAATCTGTCCTTGCAGACAGATCGCGCATGCGACATGATCGGCCGGTGGCTCGTCCGAGCGAACGCCGGAAGATCGTGATCGTCGCCTATCCAGGCGTGCAGATCCTCGATGTGACCGGACCTCTCGAGGTATTCGCCGGCGCTGAGCAGCTCGTTCGGGCCACCGGCCGTGCCGAGCGCGGTTACGAGGTGAGCGTCGTCAGCCGAGACGGCTCGCCGCTGCGCAGCTCCAGCGGCCTCACCGTCGTCCCCGACGGCACGCTCGCGCGAGCGCAAGCCCCGATTGACACGCTGATCGTCGCCGGCGGACCCGGATGCACGGACGCCGCGGAGGACGGCCCGCTGATCGACGGGATCACACGCGCCGCTGCCGCGGCAAGGCGCACCGTCTCGGTCTGTACGGGCGCCTTCCTGCTCGCGCGCGCGGGACTGCTCGACGGGCGGCGCGCCACTACACATTGGGCCTTCGCGAGCGAGCTCGCCAGGCGCTATCCGGCGGTGAACGTCGACGCCGAGCCGATCTTCGTGCGCGACGGCGACGTGTGGACCTCCGCAGGCGTCACAGCCGGCATGGATCTCGCGCTCGCGCTCGTCGAGGAGGATCTCGACCGCGACGCCGCACTGACGATCGCCCGTCACCTCGTGCTGTTCCTGCGGCGGCCCGGCAACCAGTCACAGTTCAGCGCGACGCTCACCGCGCAGCAGCCCGAGCGTGAGCCGCTGCGCGACGCGCTCACGTTCGTCGTCGAGCACGTCGGCCAGGAGCACTCCGTCGAGGCGATGGCAGCCCGCGCCAACATGAGCCCGCGCCACTTCGCGCGTGCCTTTCGCGCCGAGACCGGGGTCACGCCCGCTCGCTACGTCGAGCGGGTGCGCCTCGAGGCCGCGCGCAGAGGGCTCGAGGACAGCTCCGCGCCGGTCGCCGCGGTCGCCGCCGCGTGCGGCTTCGGGACGGCGGAGACCATGCGGCGCGCCTTCCTGCGAGTCCTCGAGGTCTCGCCAGCCGAGTACCGGCGCCGCTTCCAGGCTCAGCCCGTCCGGGGCCGAGCCGCCGCCTGAAGGAGACACTCAACATGGACATCGCGATCCCCCTCTACGACAGGTTCACCGCCCTCGACGCGATCGGCCCCTACGAGGTGCTCAGCCGCCTTCCCGGAGCAACTGTCACCTTCCTCGCCGCCGACGCCGGGCCCGTCAGCACCGACAACGGCATGCTGACGATCGTCGCCGGGCGCTCACTCGAGGAGCTCACCCGCCCCGACGTCATCCTCGTGCCGGGAGGCCCCGGCGAGGTCGCCGCCCGCGCCGGCGAGCCGATGCTGCAATGGCTCCGCAAGGCAGATGAGACGAGCACCTGGACGACATCGGTGTGCACCGGCTCGCTGATTCTCGCCGCCGCCGGACTGCTCGACGGCAAGCGGGCCACCAGCCACTGGCTCGCGCTCGAGGAGCTCGAGCGGCTCGGCGCCCGACCGGTCGCCGAGCGCGTCGTCTTCGAAGGGAAGCTCGTCACCGCCGCCGGCGTCTCGGCCGGCATCGACATGGCCCTGGCGCTTGCCGCCAGCATTGCCGGCGAGGAGGTGGCGCAGGCGATCCAGCTGGGGATCGAGTACGACCCGCAGCCGCCGTTCGACGCCGGCTCCCCCGACAAGGCGCCGCCCGCGATCGTCGAGCTGCTGCGGGGACGCAGCCGCTTCGAGGGGCGCCGGGACGAGGGCAAGGACGTGCTCGCCCCCCACTGATCTCGCCCAGGGCGCCCTTTGCCGCCGCTGTCCTCTCGGGGTCGCCCGCTAACCTGCGATTCCCGATGGCAGAGCACCGCTACAACCCGCAGGAGATCGAGGCACGCTGGCAGGAGGTATGGGCGAGCGAGCGCACCTGGGAGGTCTCAAACGAGCGCGTGGGCGACGGCCGTGGCAACGCTCGCAGCGGGCCCGGCGGCGCATCGGCGCCGAGCTCCTATGTGCTCGAGATGCTGCCCTACCCGAGCGGCGAGCCGCACATCGGGCACCTCAAGACCTACGCCGTCGGCGACGCGATCGCTCACTTCCAGCGCCGCCTCGGCCGCCGCGTGCTGCACCCGATGGGC
>JAOPZV010000065.1 GCA_025963935.1 Solirubrobacterales bacterium | reverse complement strand
GGCGGCGACGAGGAAGGCGGCCGAGCTGGGGTCGCCGGGCACCTTGACAGAGTCGAGTAGCAGCTCGTCGGCGTTGACGACGGTGACGTGGCGGCCGTGGCGGTGGATCGACACGCCGGCGCGCAGGAGCATGCGCTCGGTGTGGTCGCGGCTGCGCGCCGGCTCGCCGACCGTCGTGGCGCCGTCCGCGGCGAGCGCGGCGAGCAGGACACACGACTTGACCTGGGCGCTTGCGACCTCGAGCTCATAGGAGATCGCCCGCAGGTGTTCGCCGCGCACGCGCAGCGGCGGGAAGCGGCCGTCCCTCGCCTCGAGCTCTGCGCCCATCTGGCTGAGCGGCTCGATGACCCTGTCGACCGGGCGGCGGCGGATCGACTCGTCGCCGTCGAGCGTGAAGGAGCGGCCCTCCTGGGCGGCCAGCCAGCCGGGCAGCAGCCGCAACAGCGTGCCGGCGTTGCCGACGTCGATCGGACCGTCGGGCTCGTTGGCCTCGCGCAGGCCGCAGCCGCGCACGACCAGCTCGTCGCCGTGGACCTCGACGAGCGCGCCCAGCGCGCGCACGGCGTCCAGCGTGGAGTTGGTGTCGGCCGCCTGCAGGTAGCGCTCGACGCGCACCGGCTCCGAGGACATCGCCCCGAGCAGCGCGGCTCGATGGGAGATCGACTTGTCGGCGGGAACCCGCAGATCCCCGGAGAGCCCGCGCGCGGGCTCGAATCGCATGTTCATCGCACTCACATCATGCCCGGGCGACGGGAAAGCCGAGGTCGCCGATCAGCCGCTGCGCCCGTCCGGCGTGCTCCTCCCCGGCGATCCACAGCGCGACGACCCCCTGGCGGTTGTCCTCGGAGGGAGCCAGCGCCATGTCGACGATGTTCACGCCGTTGCTCCCGAGCGCGAGCGCGATCTCGGCGATCACGCCCGGGCGGTTGGGCACCGACGCGCGCAGCTCGAGAACCGGCTCGCCGCCCACCCCGCCGACGAGGCCGGCGCCGAGCAGCGTGTCCCGGTCACGCCGAGCACGGTCGTTCCAGGCGGTCACAGCGGCCGCGTCGCCGTCGGCGAGCGCTGCTCGCACGTCGGCGAGGCGCTCCGCGAGCGTGTCCAGCGCGGCGAGTAGCGCGTCGCGGTTGGACATGTAGATGTCAGTCCAGATCGCGCTGTTGGCGCCGGCGACACGCGTCGCGTCGCGGAAGCTCGGACCGACCGCGGGCAGGCGCTTGGACGCCTCGCCGCCGAGCAGCCCGGCGGCCTGGCTCACGAGCAGGTTGGCGGTCACGTGCGGCAGGTGGGAGACGCAGGCCATCAGCCGATCGTGCGTGTCGGCGTCGATCGCTGTCGGCTGGGCGCCGAAGCTCGTGAGCAGGCGATGCAGGCGCTCGTACAGCACGCCGGCGGTGCTGTCCAGGGCCGGCGTCAGATACCAGGTGGCGCCGTCGAACAGGTCCTCGCGCGCATGCTCCACGCCGGCGGTCTCCGCGCCGGCGAGCGGATGTCCGCCGATGAAGCGCTCATCGCCCGCCGCCTCGGCGAGGATCCGCTTGGTCGAGCCGACGTCGGTGACCACGCAGTCCCTTGGTGCCGCCTCGAGCGCCGCGGCGACCGTTGCCGGCAGCGCGCCGACAGGCGCCGCGACGAACACGGCGTCGGCGCCGCGCACCGCCTCGGCCACGTCCTTGGCGACACGCTCGACGGCCCCGAGCTCGAGTGCTCTCGCCCCGACCCGAGGATCGGGGTCGTATCCGCAGACCTCCGCCTCCGCGCGGGCGCGAGCAGCGAGGCCGATCGAGCCGCCGATCAGCCCGACGCCGAGGACAGCGATCTGCATCGGCTCAGTCCGGCGCCGTCTGTGCTCGGGCGGCGTTGCGATCGCGGACGCACCGTGCCAACCCCTCCAGCACCTCGATGGTCGTCTCCCATCCGATGCACCCGTCGGTGATCGACTGGCCGTGACACAGCTCGACGCCCGGCTGCAGATCCTGACGGCCGGCGACGAGGAACGACTCGAGCATCACCCCGACGATGGCGTCGTTGCCGCTCGAGATCTGATTGCCCACATCGGCTGCCACGCCTGGCTGGCGTTCCGGGTCCTTGCCGCTGTTGTCATGGCTCAGGTCGATCATCACGCGCCGCGGCAGCGGCGCGGCGTCGAGCAGCTCGAGCGCAGCAGCGACGCCCGACGCTCCGTAGTTGGGGTCGCCTTTGCCCCCGCGCAGGATGACGTGGCAGTCTGCGTTGCCGCGCGTGTACAGGATCGCCGGCGTACCGTTCGAGTCGATGCCGGCGAAGGCATGGGGCGCGGCAGCGGCGCGGACGGCGTCCACGGCCACCTGGACGTTGCCGTCGGTGCGGTTCTTGAAGCCGACCGGCATGGACAGCCCCGATCCGAGCTGGCGGTGGATCTGGCTCTCCGTCGTGCGCGCGCCGATCGCTCCCCACGAGACCGCGTCGGCGATGTACTGCGGCGTGATCGGGTCGAGAAACTCGCAGCCGACGGGAAGCCCCGTGTCGAGCACGCCCAGCAGCACGCGCCGCGCGAGGTGCAAGCCGCCGTTGACGTCCCCTGAGCCGTCCAGATGCGGATCGTTGATCAGCCCCTTCCAGCCGGTTGTCGTCCGCGGCTTCTCGAAGTACACGCGCATCGCGATCAGCAGCTCAGCGCTCAGATCGCGCGCCAGCTCCCCGAGGAGCGCTGCGTACTCGAGCGTCGCCTCGGGATCGTGCACGCTGCACGGCCCGACGACTGCCAGCAACCGGTGGTCGGCTCCGTCCAGGACGGCACAGATGTCGCGTCGTCCACGGATGACCACGTCAGCCTGCTCGCTGTCCAGGGGCAGCTCCGCGAGCAATGCATCTGGCGCGAGCAGCGGAACGACGCGCTCGATCCGCATGTCGCGGACGTAGTCGGACGGGCGCAGCTTTACGCCGGGTACATCAGGCAAGGGCCGGCTCCCTCCCGGCGAGCGCCTTGCCGGCGAGCGCCGCGGCCTGCTCGACTGCCAGGGCGTAGTCGGCGAAGCCCTCGGCCCTCAGCGCCTGCGGTCCGTCGCAGATGGCCTCGTCGGGGTTGGGGTGAACCTCGACGATGATGCCGTCGGCGCCCACCGCGGCAGCGGCCAGCGACAGCGGCAGCACGAGGTCACGCCGCCCGGCGGCGTGGCTCGGGTCGACGTTCACCGGCAGGTGGCTGAGCTCCTTGAGGACCGGGACGGCCTTCAGGTCGAGCGTGTAGCGGTAGGCGGTCTCGTACGTGCGGATGCCCCGCTCGCAGAGCATCACGT
>JAOPZV010000064.1 GCA_025963935.1 Solirubrobacterales bacterium | reverse complement strand
CGACGCTCGACGAGGTACGCGAGGCGTTCGGCGACGAGGTCGGCCAGCTTGTCGACGGCGTCACGAAGCTCACCGGGATCACCTTCCAGTCGCGCGACGAGAAGCAGGCCGAGAACTACCGCAAGATGATGGTCGCGATGGCCACCGACGTGAGGGTCATCCTGATCAAGCTGGCGGACCGCCTGCACAACATGCGCACGCTCGACGCGATGCCGAAGCAGAAGCAGCTGGAGAAGGCGCGCGAGACGATCGAGATCTATGCGCCGCTGGCCCACCGCCTGGGGATCCACGCGATCAAGTGGGAGCTCGAGGACCTGGCGTTCGCGACGCTGCACCCGCGCAAGTACCAGGAGATCAAGGGACTCGTCGCCCAGCAGCGAGACGATCGCGAGCACTACGTCAGCGAGGCCGGCGACTACCTGCGCGAGGAGCTCGCGGACGTGGCGATCGAGGCGCAGATCGCCGGTCGCGCCAAGCACTTCTACTCGATCTACTCGAAGATGACGAAGAAGGGGCGCGAGTTCAACGAGATCTACGACCTCACAGCGATGCGCGTGCTCGTGGGCTCGGTGAAGGACTGCTACGGCACCGTCGGCGTCATCCACTCGCTGTGGAAGCCGCTTCCGGGCCGCTTCAAGGACTTCATCGCGATGCCCAAGTTCAACATGTACCAGTCGCTGCACACGACGGTCATCGGCCCGGAGGGCCGGCCGTTGGAGATCCAGATCCGTACGCACGAGATGCATGAGATGGCCGAGTTCGGCGTCGCCGCGCACTGGATGTACAAGCAGCCCGCTCCACCAGGGAGCGGCAAGCCGGACCAGGCCGGCTGGCCGGGTCCGGGGGAGGACGCGAAGCTCAAGTGGCTGCGCTCGATGCTCGACTGGCAGAAGGATCTCTCCGATCCCGGCGAGTTCATGGAGACGCTCCGCACCGACCTCTTCGAGGACGAGGTGTACGTGTTCACGCCGAAGGGCGAAGTCAAGTCCCTGGCGGCCGGCGCGACGCCGCTGGACTTCGCCTACGAGGTGCACACGGAGATCGGCCACCGCTGCGTGGGCGCCCGTGTGAACGGCAAAATCGTCCCGTTGCACTACGAGCTGCGCTCGGGCGACATCGTCGAGATCCTCACCGCAAAGCGCGAGCGCGGCCCATCGCGCGACTGGCTGGCGATGGTCAAGACGACGCGGGCGCGCAACAAGATCAAGCAGTGGTTCAAGGCCGAGTCCCGTCAGGACACCGAGCACACCGGCCGCGAGCTGCTCCAGGAGGCGCTTCGCAAACAGGGCCTGCCGGCGCAGAAGATCACCGGGTCGGCCCTCCTGGCGGACGTCATCCGCGAGGTCGGCTACCGCAAGGCGGACGACTTCTACATCGCGCTGGGCGCCGCGAAGGTCTCGCCGAAGCTCGTCGTGAACAAGGTCATGCAGCGGCTGAAGCACGGCGAGTCCGCGGACAGCGACGAGGGCGCGGTCGACCTGCTGCGCGTCGGACGCTCACGCCGGCGACCGACGAAGTCCTCCGGCCAGTACGGGATCCGCGTCGACGGGGTCGAGGACGTCATGCTGCGCCTGGCGAAGTGCTGCCGCCCGGTGCCAGGGGACGAGATCGTCGGCTACATATCGCTCGGTCGCGGGATCACGATCCACCGCGAGGACTGCCCGAACGCGGTGCTCCTGCGCAAGGATCCCGAGCGCTTCACGAACGTCGCCTGGGAAGGGGACCAGTCGACCGGTTTCGTCGTCGAGATCCAGATCGACGCGTGGGACCGCCACCGCCTGCTGGAGGACCTCTCGCGCGCCTTCTCGGAGTCCGGCACGAACATCCTCGAAGCCCGTTGCCTGTCGATGCCGCCGATGGTCAAGAACCGCTTCGTGGTCGAGGTGGCCGACACGCACACCCTGAAGGGCGCGATCACCCGGCTGCGCAACATCGACTCGGTGTTCGATGCCTACCGCGTCACCCCAGGCGGCGCCCCCTAGGCGCTCAGGAGACGACCGTTAGGGCGTCCGGCAGGACGGAATAGCGGGCCTCGGCAACCTCGCCGAGGAAGTCTCCGTCAACCTGTAGCGGCAACGGCCGCTCGTCGGCGCTGCGCACGGTGAGCTCCGTCATGGGCGGCAACCCGGTGACCTGTCTGTGGCGCACGACGCGCGCACGGTGTGACAGCGCGCGCCAGGCGATGAACGGCATCGAGATCGGGGTGGCGCGGTGCAGCACGCCGACTGCGAGCGCGCCCGAATGAAGCGAAGCTCCCTCGGCGATCTCGATCGGCCTGTCCTGGAAGTACGTGAAGGGCGAGCCGTTCTGGATGATCGCCGTGACGCCTTCGAGCGTGGTATCCCCGGTCTGCACGCACAGGCGGGGCGGCCTGACGAGATAGCGGCGCGTGAAGGTCTGGACGGCCACCCAGGTGAAGTACCAGGCGCCGAAGCGGGCCTTCCGGCGGGGGTTGGAGTCCACGCGCTCGACGACGCTCGCGTCCAGTCCGAGGCCGGAGGCGAACGTGAAGCAGCGGCCGTTGACGACGCCCAGGTCGACACGCCGTGGGCGCCAGTCGTCCGCCATGCCGAGCAGATGCTCCGTGGCGTCCACGAGATCCCCGGGAATCCCGATGATCCTGCCGAAGACGTTCGCCGAGCCGCCAGGCAGGCAGCAGAGCGGGGTGGAGGAGCCGAGCAGGCCGTTGGCGGCTTCGTTGACGGTCCCGTCGCCACCGAAGGCGACCACCACGTCGTAGCCCTCGTGCGCAGCCTCGCGGCACAGCTCTGTGGCGTGGCCGCGAGCCTGGGTGTCCACCGCGTCCACCTCGAAGCGGCCCTGGAGGGCGTAGACCACCAGATGGCGCAGGCGGTCCGAGACGGTCGTGGCGTACGGATTTACGATGATCAGCATGCGCCGCTTCGGCGTTGTGCCCGCCGACTCGAGGTCGCTGGGGGCGACTGACGGAAGCTGATCGCTCTCGCTGGTTGATGTGCTCACCGCAACGCCCTACACCATGCGGGTCCCCGCGTTACCGGGCCGCTTGGCTCGCCGCGGTTGCACGATCGCCGGGTTCGTTGCTAGACTCCCGCGCACATAGCTGGACACATCCAGAGGGGTGGAGGGACTGGCCCTACGAAACCCCGGCAACCACCGTAATGTCACGGCGGGAAGGTGCCAATTCCAGAGAGATGTGTGGCGGGCCTTCGTGCTCTTCGCCACACCGGTGACACGGCGAAGAACAGAGCGAAGGAGGCCCCAATGGCTGTGACTCATCTGGAGTGCAAGGAGTGCAAGGCCCAGTACCCGCTGGAGGCGCTGTACGTGTGCGACCGCTGCTTCGGCCCGCTGGAGGTCGCCTACGACCACAGCCGCTGGAAGCCCGACGTCGCCGAGCTGCGCCGCCGCATCCAGGGTGGCCCGCAGAACATCTGGCGCTACGCAGACTTCCTGCCGCTCGCCGGCGGACCCCCCGGCCCCTCGGGACGCCTCGCCTCGCGCGTCGGGCTGCCTGCCGGCTGCACCCCACTGATCCGCGCCGACCGGCTGGCCGCGGAGCTGGGCCTGCGCGAGGTGTGGGTCAAGAACGACGCGGCCAACCCGACGCACTCCTTCAAGGACCGCGTTGTGTCGGTCGCCGTGACCCGCGCGCGGGAGCTGGGATTCGAGACGATCGCCTGCGCCTCGACGGGTAACCTCGCCAACTCGGTGGCGGCCCACGGCGCGGCCCTGGGGATGGAGTCATACGTCTTCATCCCGGCCGACCTCGAGGAGCAGAAGATCCTCGCCACCGGCGTGTATGGCACCCGCCTCGTCGGCGTCGAGGGGAGCTACGACGACGTCAACCGGCTGTGCACCGAGCTCTCCGCGGAGCGCGGCTGGGCGTTCGTGAACATCAACCTCCGTCCGTACTACGCAGAGGGGTCGAAGACCATCGCGTTCGAGATCGCCGAGCAGCTCGGCTGGGAGGTGCCCGACCGCTGCGTCGTGCCTGTCGCCTCAGGCTCGCTGTTCACGAAAATCGCCAGGGGCTTCGCCGAGTGGGGCGAGGTCGGCCTGCTCGACGGGCGTCTGCCGAAGATGAACGGTGCACAGGCCGATGGCTGCTCGCCGGTGGCCAGCGCGTTCGCGGCCGGCCACGACGTCTGCCGGCCGGTCAAGCCGCACACGATCGCCAAGTCGCTGGCGATCGGCAACCCCGCGGACGGCCCCTACGCGCTCGATCTCGCCAGGCGCACCGGCGGTTCGGTCGACTCGGTCAGCGACGAGGAGATCCGCGCCGGCATCTCGCTGCTCGCCCGGACCACGGGCATCTTCACCGAGACGGCGGGGGGCGTCACGACGGCCGTGCTGGCGAAGCTCGCCGAGCGCGGCGACATCGACCCCGACGAGCGCGTCGTGCTGGTGATCACCGGCGAGGGCCTGAAGACCCTCGACGCGGTGCGCGGCACCTTCGAGACGCACACCATCCAGCCAACCGTGGAGGCGTTCGAGGCCGGCGTCCCCGGCGCCGTGACCGTCTGATGGCGGTCGTCGTGAAGATCCCCACGCAGCTGCGCGCGGCGGCCGAAGGCGAAGCGGAGACGGAGGTCGAAGGAGCAACGGTCCAGGAGGTCCTGAACGGCCTGTTCGATCGCTTCGAGGAGCTGCGGACCCGCATCTCCGACGACGACGGCTCGCTGCGGCGCTTCGTG
>JAOPZV010000017.1 GCA_025963935.1 Solirubrobacterales bacterium | reverse complement strand
AGGCGGTCGCCGTCTCGCACGGCGGAACGGTGTCCCTGGAGCCACGGCACGACGGCCCGGGGGCGCGCTTCGTGGTGCGGCTGCCCGCCTACTCAGACCTCGACGACGACGGGAAGAACCATCGGTCTCCGCTTCAGACGGTCGTAGACTAGCTTCGCCAGATCGTCGTGCAGCACCTGCCCGAGCAGGTCGACCTCGCGGATTTCCTCGCGGGCAGCGCGGCGCAGAGACTCGTCGACGGTGCTGCGGATCTCCTCGAGCAGCTCGCCGGCCTGGTCGAGGAACGGCACTCCCCGGAAGATCACCTCTGGCGGGGTCACCGAGGTGCCGTCCTGCTCGGCGATCGTCACGACGACGATGAAGATCCCGTCGGCGGAGAGCATTCGGCGGTCGCGCAGGGCGACGTCCGCCATGTCCCCGATCTCCACGCCGTCCACGAACACCATGCCGGACTGCTGGCGCTCGGTGAAGCGCGCGCGGCGCTCGTCGATGTCCAGCGGCAGCCCGTTCTCGCCCTGGAATATGTCACGCGGGTGGATGCCGACGGCCTCGGCCAGCTGGGAGTGGATCCGCAGCCGCTTGAAGTCTCCGTGAAAGGGCATCACGTAGCGCGGCTTGACGAGGTTCAGCATCAGCTTGACCTCCTCCGCATAGCCGTGTCCGGAGGCGTGCACCGGCGCCTCGCGCGGCGTGATCACGTCGCAGCCGATGTGGTAGAGGCGGTCGATCGTCTCGTTCACCGCGCGCTCGTTGCCGGGGATCGGCGTGGCCGAGAAGACGACCGTGTCGCCGCCCTTCAGCTGCACCTGCGGATGATCGCGGTAGGCCATGCGCCGCAGCGCCGACAGCGGCTCGCCCTGCGAGCCGGTCGAGATGATCACGACGCGCTCATCCGGGAAGTCACCGATCTCCCGCGGCCCCACGAGCAGGCCGTCGGGAACCTCGACATGGCCGAGCGAACGGCCGATTCCCACGTTCTTGCGCATCGAGCGTCCGACCAGCGCGACCTTGCGGTCCAGCGCATAGGCGGCGTCGAGGACCTGCTGGACGCGGTGGATGTTCGAGGCGAAGCTCGTGACGACGATGCGGCCCTCGCAGCGCGCGAAAACCTCCTCGAGGTGCGGGCCGACCACCGACTCCGACGGCGAGAAGCCCTCGCGATCGACGTTCGTCGAGTCCCCGCACAGCAGCAGCACGCCCTCGCGCCCCAGCTCCGCCAGCCGCGAGACATCCGCCGGAGCCCCGTCGACAGGGGTCTGGTCGAACTTGTAGTCGCCGGTGATCAGGACCGTGCCGAGATCGGTGCCGAGCGCCACCGCGCTCGAGTCGGGGATCGAGTGGGTCAGGTGCACGAGCTCCAGCGAGAAGGGGCCGAGCTCGAGCACGTCGCTCGTGTCCACCTCGTTGAGCTCCACGTCGCGCAGCTTGTGCTCGTCGAGCTTCGAGCGCGCCATCGCGATCGTCAGCGCGCCGCCGTACACGGGAGGCAGCTGACTGGCGCCGAGGTCGCGCAGGACCCAGGGCAGCGCGCCGAGGTGATCCTCGTGCCCGTGGGTGATGACGATCGCCTCGATGTCCTTGGCCCGCTCGCGCAGATAGGAGAAGTCGGGCAGCACGAGGTCGATGCCCACCATCTCCGGCGTCGGGAAGCGCAGGCCCACGTCGACCACGATGATCCGCCCGTCGTACTCGACGACGGTCATGTTCTTGCCGATCTCCCCGAGCCCCCCGAGGGGCAGTACGCGTAGCGTCGAGCTCACGCGGGTGCGCCGGTGAGCAGGCCGTGGCGTTCGAGCACCGAGCGCACGGCCGCGCTCTCCTCGGGCGTCGCCTCCACCAGCGGCAGGCGCAGCCCGCCGACGTCGTGGCCAAGCATGTTCAGCGCGGCCTTCGTGCACGTCGGGCTGGAGGTGAGGAACAGCGCCGCGTAGACGTCGCGCAAGGAGGCGTCGATCTCGCCGCGCCGCTCCGGCTCGTCGACCATGCGGCGCATCTCGTTGCCGACGACGTGGCTCGCGACGCAGATCCCTCCCGCGCCGCCCATGTCGAGCGTGCGGGCGAAAGTCGCGTCATCGCCGGCGTACAGGTCCAGGCCATCTATCGGCTGCAGCTCCTCGGCGTTGGCCTGCTTGACGCCGACGATGCCCTCTATCTGCCCGAGCTCGGCGAGCAGGTCCGGCGGCATGTTCGTCGCGGTGCGCGCGGGGATGTTGTAGAGGAGCGTCGGTTTGTCGGTCGCCTGCGCCACGGCTTCGTAATGGCGCTTGAGACCGAGGCGGCTGGGCTTGTTGTAGTAGGGCGTCACCGAGAGCATCGCGTCCGCGCCGAGCTCGGTGGCGCGTTCGGTCAGGTGGACGGCCTGGCGCGTGTCGTTCGTCCCGGTGCCCGCGACGATCGTCTTGCCGGCAGGCCGCTCGGCGACCGCGAGCGCGATCAGCCCCAGCTGCTCCTCGTCGGTCAGCGTCGAGGCCTCACCCGTCGTGCCGGCGACGACGAAGCCGTCCGAGCCATTGTCGGCGAGGTGGCGCATGAGGGCGATGAACGCGTCCTCGTTGACACGCCCCGCCTCGTCGAACGGCGTGATCATCGCCGTCAGAATCGTCCCGAGGCCGCTCATGCGCTGCAGTATCTCACGCTCGTCGCCATTCAGAAGAGAAGGCTCTCGAGGCCCACGACGGGCGATTTCTCGAGCTGCCCGACGCGGCGCACGGCGAGCAGCACGCCGGGCATGAACGACTCCCGGCTCGTCGTGTCATGGCGGATCGTGAGGGTCTGGCCGAGGTCACCGAGGATGACCTCCTGGTGGGCCACCAGCCCGGGCAGCCGCACCGAATGAATCGGCGGGGCGCCTCCCCCGCTCGCGCTCGCCATCAGCTCCGCGGTGCGCGCGGCCGTCCCGCTCGGCGCGTCGAGCTTGGTGTCGTGGTGGAGCTCGACGATCTCCGCCTTTGCCATGTGCCGGGCGGCCTCCGCGGCAAAGCGCATCATCAGCACGGCCCCGATCGCGAAGTTCGGAGCGATCACGACGTTCGCCGCGCCGCCCCCCTGCGGCGGGCGAGCATCATCGAGCGGCCCGGGGTCGAAGCCCGTGGTGCCGATCACGACGTGCACCCCCGCCTGCAAGCAGGCGAGCGCGTTGGCGAGCGCGGTGTCCGGCGTGGAGAAGTCGACGACCACCTCGGCGTCGGGCAGGACGTCCGCGAGTTCCGTCCCGAGCAGCGGATCGGCGCGCCCGACGAGCTGCATGTCATCGGCGCCCTCCACCGCGGCGCACACCGCCTGTCCCATGCGCCCGGCGGCGCCCGAGACGGCCACGCGGATCACGAGCGGATTCCCGCCGCGTCGGCGGCGCTCAGCGGCTCGATGGCCGTGCGGAACTCCTGCTCGTCAGGGCCCACGCCGGCGACCGACAGCCGCGAGGGCGTGAACAGCTCCTCTGCGAGCTCCCGGAGATCGTCGATCTCGACCGAGTCGATCCGCTCGATGATCTCCTCTACGGAGAGGATTGGCAGCTCGTTGATGATCGAGCTGCCCAACCGGCTCATGCGCGCCCCGGTCGACTCCAGGGCGAGCACGACCCGCCCCTTCAGGTTCTCCTGGGAGCGAACGAGCTCCTCGGCGCTCGCGGGGTCCTCGACGAAGCGCTCCAGCTCGCGCGCGAGCACGCTGGTCGCCTCCGCGAGGTTCTCGGGACGCGTCCCCAGGTAGATCCCGATCTCTCCGGTGTGGGCGTAGAGGTTCGAGAAGCAGAAGACCGAGTAGGCCAGGCCGCGACGCTCGCGGACCTCCTGGAAGAGGCGCGAGGAGGACGTTCCGCCGAGCACGCCCTCGAGGACACGCAGCGCGAAGCGCCGCTCGTC
Organism: Solirubrobacterales bacterium; assembly: GCA_025963935.1. GTDB lineage: Bacteria > Actinomycetota > Thermoleophilia > Solirubrobacterales > Solirubrobacteraceae > Palsa-744. The sequence goes on along the minus strand of JAOPZV010000017.1, from coordinate 832 downwards.
GTCGCGCGCGATGCCCGGCCCGCCGACGCACAGGTGGTACTGCTCGGTGTCTTTCTCGAGGAAGCGGACCGATCGCTCGAACTGCGGCGGCGCGATCGAAGCCGGGTCGGCACCCCCCGCGCCGGCCTCGGCCGGCGCACCGACCGCGCTCGCCATCTCGACGAGCGCCTCGTGGTCGATCGATCCGGCGGCGGCGATGACGATGCTCTCGGGACGGTAGCGCTGCACATGGAAAGCCGCGAGCTGCTCCCGCGTGGCGGCTGCGATCACCTGCGGCGTGCCGATAACCGGCCGTCCCAGCGGGTGAGAGCCGAAGATCGCCCTGCCGAGCACGTCGAAGACGCGGTCCTGCGGGTCGTCTTCGTACATCGCGATCTCCTCGAGCACGACCTCGCGCTCGGTCTCGAGTTCGCCGAAGCGCGGGCGCCAGACCATGTCGCTCATCACCTCGAAGGCGTGCTCGAGATGCCGGTCGAGCACCCGCGTGTAGAGGGACGTCGCCTCCTTGTCGGTGCCGGCGTTGATCTCGGCTCCCATCGCGTCGAAGATCTGGTCGATCTCCTCCGATCCGTAGCGCTCGGTGCCCCGGAACAGCATGTGCTCGAGCAGATGGGAGATCCCCGCCTCCTCGTCTCGCTCGATGACCGAGCCGGTGGCGATCCAGAAGCCGAGCGCCACCGAGCGCACGCCCGGGACGGGCTCGGTGACGACTCGCACTCCTGAGTCCAGCTTGGTTGTCCGGTGCTCGGGGTTCAAGACCCGACGCTCTGCGTCAATCGCGGTCACGCCCGTGCCGCGGACGGCCCGAGCCGCGTCCCGGCGCGCCGCCCTC
>JAOPZV010000297.1 GCA_025963935.1 Solirubrobacterales bacterium | reverse complement strand
GCAGCGCCGCCTAGCCGCAGGCCACACGCCGCGCCCGGCCGGCGCGTCGGGTGGGTGCGCGAGGATTGGCTCACATGCCGATCACGCTAGTCACGGGGCCCGCCAACGCGGGCAAGGCTGAGGTCGTGATGGAGGCCGTGCGCCGCCATCTCGCGCACGGCGAGGAGCCGCTGCTCGTGGTGCCGACAAGAGCCGACGCCGAGCACTACCTGCGCGAGCTGTCCGGAGAGGGGACCGCGATGGGTGTCCGCGTGGAGCGCTTCGCGGGACTTCTGGCGGAGGCCGTCCGCCGCGCCGGGCTGAGCGAGGCGGTCCTCGGCGAGCTGGCGCGGGAGCAGCTGCTCGCGACGCTCGTGAGGCGGCCCGACGGCCCCCCACCCTCGCGCGGCTTCCTGCGCGCGCTGGGCGAGATCATCGCCGAGCTGCAGGTCCGGCGCGTGACTCCCGCGCGGCTCGAGCAGGCATTGGCGAGCTGGGCCGCCGTCGACGGGCCCGTGACGACGCAGGCGGAGCTCGGGCGAACCTTCGCCGGTTACCGGGCGGCGCTCCAGCGGCTCGGCCGCCTCGACACCGAGCAGCGCGCCGTGGGCGCGCTCGACGCGCTCAGGCGCCGTCCCGCGCTGTGGGGCACCACACCTGTTCTCTTCTACGGCTTCGACGACCTCACGCCGCTTCAGCTGGACACCATCGAGACCCTCGGCCGCCTCGTCGGGGCGCCGGTCACCGTGTCGCTGCCCTACGAGCCGGGACGCGCTGCGTTCGCCGGGAGGGCGGCGAGCTTCCATGCGATCGCTCCGCTCGCGCAAGAGCACGTCGAGCTGCAGGCCCGAGCTGAGCACTACGCGCCTGCCGCGCGGTCAGCGCTGAGCCACCTCGAGCGCTCGCTGTTCGAGCCGGGCGCCTCGCGCGTGGAGGCAGGCGAGGCCGTCCAGCTGCTGGAGGGCGGCGGCGAGCGCGCCGAGCTCGAGCTCGTCGCCACACAGATCAAGGCGCTCCTCGCACAGGGCCTCGCGCCCGAGGAGATCGCGGTGCTCGCGCGTGCGCCGGGAACGGCGCCGGAGCTGCTCGAAGAGGTCTTCTCCGCAGCCGCGATCCCATTCGCGCTACGCCGCCGGCGCCCCTTCGGCGACACGGCGATCGGCCGGGCGCTGATCGGGCTGCTCCGCTGCCTGCCGAGCGCCGCGGGATCCGGCGCCGGAGAGCTCGCAGACCTGCTGGCCTGGCTGCGCGCGCCCGGCCTGCTCGGCGCACGCTCCGCCCGGGGCTCGGACCTCACGCTTGCCGACTCGCTGGAGATCCGCGCGCGGCGCAGCGGCGCGCTCAGCGCCGGGGCCGCGAGGAGCCTGTGGGAGGAGAGCCACTGGCAGCTCGAGACGATCGATCGTCTCGCCGCCGCACAGGCGCGCGGCCCCGCGGCCCTCTTCGAGCGCGCCGCGCGGGAGCTCTACTGGCTGTTCTGCGCCCCCAGGCGCGCCGCCGCGAGCGTCCTTGGTGCCGAGGAGCTGGCCGAGGCCGACGCCCTCGCCGCGGGACGCCGCGCGCTGGGGGAGCTGCGCGAGCTCGCGCGGATCGCCCCGGAGCTCGCTCCGAGGAGCGCCGAGGAGCTGGCGAGCGCGCTCGCGCGCGAGGAGCTGCATGCCGGCGACCGGCCGGCCGCGGGGGCGGTCGCGGTGCTCGATCCGCTCGCGCTGCGCGCACGCAGAGTGAGGGTCCTGTTCGTCTGCGGGCTGCAGGAGGGAGCCTTTCCCGCGCGCGCCCGCCCACAGGCCTTTCTCGCCGAGGAGGAGCGGCGGCGCCTCGCCGAAGTCTCGGGCCTGCGGCTCGGGGAGCCGCAGGACACCCTGGCGGCGGAGCGCTACCTGCTCTATGCGGCCGTCTCGCGACCCGAGGAGCGGCTCTACCTGAGCTGGCACGTCGCCGACGACGACGGCGAGGCGATGTCCCGCTCGCTGTTCGTCGATGACCTGTGCGACCTGTTCGGGGAGACCCTCACGCAGCGACGTGCCCGGCGGCCGTTGGGAGCGGTCGAGCCGCTCGACCGCGTGCATGCGCAGCCCGCCGCCACCTCTGCCGGGACGCCGCTGCGCGACGAGCGAGTGCTCGCCGAGCTGCGCGCCAGGGTCTGGTCGGCCTCCTCGCTCGAGCAGTGGATCGGCTGCCCGACGCGCTGGTTCGTCGAGCGCATGCTGCACCCGAAGCGCTTCGACCCCGACCCGGAGCCGCTCGCGCGGGGCGGCCTCGCGCACGCGGCCCTGAAGGACACGCTCGAGGGACTGCGGCGCGAGACCGGCACGGCGCGGCTCAGCCTCGCAACGCTCGGGCTCGCGCGCGAGCTGCTCGCCCGCGCGCTGGTGGAGAACGAGCCTGAGCATCCCCTGTCGGTCGCGCCGGAGCGCAGGACGGCCGTCCGGCGCCGCCTGCAGGCGGACCTCGAGCGCTACCTGTCGCATGCGGCGGAGTCCGCCAGCCCGCTGGAGCCGGCCGAGCTGGAGCTCGGCTTCGGCTTCGCGGAGGACGACGAGCGTGGCGAGGGGAGCAGCCTGCCCGCCGTCGAGCTCGGCGGCGGGCTGAAGCTGCGGGGCCGGGTCGACCGGGTTGACGTCGGCGATCACGGCGAGGCCGTCGTCTACGACTACAAGGGCAGCAGCGCGCCTGCGGGGGCGCGGTGGATCAAGGACGGCAAGATCCAGGTTGCGCTGTACATGCGCGCGGTCGAAGCGCTCCTCGGCCTGCGGGCCGTCGGGGGCTTCTACCAGCCGCTCGCCGGCGAGGACCTTCGCGCGCGCGGCGTGCTCGACGGCGACAGCGGGCTGGAGCTCGGATCGCTGGCGCCGGACGTGCGCGAGGGCGCCGAGGTCGAGCAGCTCGTCGCCGAAGCGCTCGCCGCTGCAAGCGAGGTGGCCGCGCAGGCCGGCCGCGGTGCGCTCGAGGCGAGACCTCAGACCTGCGCGTTCCGGGGCGGGTGCATGTACCCGACGATCTGCCGGTGCGAGCGGTGAGCGCCGACCGGAGAGGCGTGCCGCAGATGGAGACGCTCCCCGGCATGGAGCTCGAGGAGAGGCCCGCCGAGGCGGCGGACCCGCGCGCGGTCGCGCTCACCGAGGAGCAGGAGCGGGCGGTCAGCCGCAGGGCGGAGCCACTCGCGCTGTCGGCCGCGGCGGGCAGCGGCAAGACCTCGGTGCTCGTCGAGCGCTTCGTGCGAGCGCTTCGCGAGGACGCACTCGCGCCGGGGAAGATCCTCGCGATCACCTTCACCGAGCGCGCCGCCGGCGAGCTCCGCGCACGGGTCCGCTCGCGCCTGCTGGAGCTCGGGGACCGCGAGGCGGCCCGCGACACCGAGGCCGCGTTCGTCGGGACCTTCCACGGCTTCTGCGCGCGGCTGCTGCGCGCGCACCCGCTGGCCGCCGGGCTTGACCCGGAGTTCTCGATCATCGACGAGGGCCTCGCCGGCCGGTTGCGCGAGCTCGCGTTCAAAGGCGCCCTGCGGGAGTTCGCCGCTGGTGAGCGCACCGCGGAGGTTGATCTGCTCGCCGCCTACGGCGTGGATCGCGTGCACACGATGGTCGAAGGGGCCCACAGAGAGCTGCGCAGCCGGGGGCAGCGCCGGCCGAGACTGCCCATCCCGGCCATCCCCGAGGACGGCGCGCTGGAGCGCGACGCGACTGCCGCATGCGCGCTTCTCGACGAGCTGCTCGAGCTCTTCGGGCGCGGATACGAGCAGCTGAAGGTCGCGCGCACGGCGGTCGACTTCGACGACCTGGAGCTCCTCGCCCGCGATCTGCTGGTCGAACGCGATCGCGTGCGGGCGGCCTGGTCAGAGCGATTCGAGCTGCTCATGGTCGACGAGTTCCAGGACACCAACCCCCGTCAGCTCGCGATCCTGCGCGCCCTGGACCGCGGCAACCTGTTCACGGTCGGCGACGAGTTCCAGTCGATCTACGGGTTCAGGCACGCTGACGTCGAGCTCTTCCGCACGCGCCGCGCCGAGCTCGAGGAGCACGGTGGGGCGCTCGCTCTCACGTGGAACTTCCGCAGTGGCGAGCAGCTGCTCGACGTCGTCAACGAGGTGTTCGCCAAGCGCTTCTCCAACTACGTGCCGCTCGTTGCAGCGCGGTCGCAGGCTCCCTCGCGCGGCGTGCCGGCGGGCGGCGCCGCGGCGGCAGACGGCGCGAGCTCAGAACCGGCGGTGGAGCTGCTGCTCACGAACATCCGCGGATGGGAGGATCATGAGGAGCGCTCCGCCGCGATCGCCGCCGGGCTGCCGCACGCGCAGACGTGGCGACAGGCCGAGGCGCGCATGCTCGCCGGTCGCATCTCGGAGCTCGTGCAGAGCGGGGTGGCGCAGCCGGGGGAGATCGTCGTGCTGTTGCGCGCTTCTGGTGACCTCGAGGTGTTCGAGCGGGCGCTCCAGCTTCGGGGCCTGCGGACCCTCGCGGCCGTCGGCGCCTTCTGGGGCAGCCAGCAGATCGGCGATCTGATCGCCTACCTGCGGGTGCTCGCGAACCCGCTCGATGAGCAGGCGCTCTACGGGGCGCTGGCCTCGCCGCTCGCCGGCTGCTCGCGCGACGGCCTGGCGCTCCTCGCCCGAGCGGTGAGCGAGGCTCGTCGCGGGGCATGGGAGATCCTGCTCGACACGTTCGCCGGCACCGGGGAGGAGAGCGAGCTGCACGCCGGGTTCTCCCCGGCCGACCGGGACGCGCTCGCGAGCTTCTGCGCGCGCCTGCGCGGCGAGCGCCGGACGGCGCCGCTGCATGCGATCTCCGAGCTGATCGAGCGCGCGATCGAGGCGACCGGATACCGCGCCCACGTGCTGAGCCTCGACTGGGGCGAGCGGCGACTCGCCAACGTGCACAAGCTGCTGCGCCTCGCACGCCGCTTCGAGGCCCGGGAAGGACGTGACCTGCGGGCGTTTCTCGATCACGTCGAGCACCTGCAGGAGGCTGTGAAGGTCGAGCCCGACGCGCCGGTCGAGGGGGTTGAGCCGGACGCCGTCCGGCTGATGACCGTCCATGCCGCAAAGGGACTGGAGTTTCCGGTCGTCTGCCTGGCCGACCTCGGACGCCAGCCGAACACGCAGACCCCCGATCTGCTCGTGGATCGCGATCGCGTGGGACTGCGGCTCGTGCGCCTCGACGGAGCCGCGTCCAGTCCGGCGCTCGACTACGACGCGCTCTGCCAGGAGCGCCGCCAGCGGGAAGCCGACGAGGAGGACAGGATCCTCTACGTGGCGATGACCAGGGCGCGCGAGCGCCTGCTCCTCAGCGGCTCCGTCGACTTCGAGCGCTGGCCGCGGGCGCGCCAGACGGCGACGCCGATCTCCTGGCTGGTACCGGCGCTCAACCCCGAGCTGCCCGCGCTGTTGCAGTCCGGCGAGCCGCCTCCACAGGAGCTTCGGATCGCAGGCGCGGGAACGACGACGCTGCTTCTCCGGGTGAGCTCGCCGGAGCTCGCCGGCGCGGTCGATCTGGCTCCCGCAGGCGAAGGCCCCACACGCGGCGAGGTCGATCTCGCACCGCCCGGCGAGGCCCCCACCGCCACCACCGCAGATCCGGCTGCGGCGGCGCCGGGGGAGCGGAGCTCTCGGCCGGGCGAGGAGCACGTCGAGCGCCAGCCGCTCCCGCGGGCGGCTGCGCCGCCGGAATGGGCCACGTCGCTCAGCTACACGTCGCTCAGCGAGCTCGAGCGCTGCGGCTACCGCTACTACGTCGAACGGGTCCTCGGGGTTGGCGAGGAGCGCGCGCCGGCGGCGGCCGGAGGCGAGCGCGGCCTGGAGGCGCGTGCCCGAGGGACGCTGATCCACCGGTTGATGGAGTCGCTCGACTTCGCCAGCCCGCGGCCGCCGTCGCCGGAAGACGTGGCGCGCTGCGCCCGCGAGCTGGCGATGCGCGTCAGCGCGGCGGAGCGCGCGGAGATCGCCGGGCTGATCGCCGCTGCCTGCGCCGCCGCGCCGGCAGTGCGCCTGGCGAAGGCCCGGATGGTGGGACGGGAGCACCCCTTCGCGTTCTCCCTGAGCGCGCACGAGCCGCTCGTCACGGGCTTCATCGACCTGTTGGCGGTCGAGGAGGAAGGCGGCTACGTGGTCGTTGACTACAAGAGCGACCGCGTCGGGCGGGAGGTCGACCTGGATGATCTGGTGGCGCGCGAGTACGGCATTCAACGCCTGCTGTATGCGCTGGCGATTCTGCGTCAGGGCGCGCCGGAGGTCGAGATCGTCCACTGGTTCCTAGAGCGCCCCGAGGAGCCGGCGGGCGCACGATACACCGCAGCGGAGCGCCTCGAGCTCGAGGAGCGGCTGGCGGTCCGCGTGGCGCGGGCGGGCGAGGACCCGTTCGCCGTCAGCCCCTCGCCTCACCGCGGCCTGTGCCTGACCTGCCCGGCCAGAGGGGGACTGTGCTCCTGGGGCGAGGCCGAGACGCTCCGCGAGGACCCCGCCCCGGCCATGGCAGCACCCCCATAAAAGAGGCGTTGAGACGGCCTTTTGGCCCGTTTTGCCGCAAGGGGATTAAGCCCGGGCCGCCGGTTTCCCCGGTCACTTCGCTGCTACGCTTTCTGGCTCCGCCTCAGGTGCCCACCTGCCCGCGCCACGGGGATGCACCACCCCAAGGGAGCACTTCCATGACTACGCACAACAAGCAGCCGCCGAGGGCCGTCGGACTCTACGACCCCCGCTACGAGCACGACGCCTGTGGCGTCGGGATGGTGGCGCGCTTGGACAACCGCCCCACGCACCAGGTGATCTCACGGGCGATCACCGCGCTCGAGAACCTCGAGCACCGCGGGGCCACCGGAGCCGACCCGTGCACCGGCGACGGCGCGGGGATCCTCATACAGATGCCCGACGAGCTGCTCCGCGCAGCCGTCGACTTCGAGCTTCCGCCGCTCGGCGCATACGGCGTCCTGATGTGCTTCCTGCCGACCGACCCGGCTGCCCGCGGCCGGCTGGAATCCCTGCTCGAGCGGACCGTGAGCGACGAGGGCCAGCGCCTGCTGGGCTGGCGCGAGGTCCCGGTGGACGAGACGCAGACCGGTGAGGTGGCGGCGGCCTGCCGGCCCGCGATCCGTCAGCTGTTCGTCGGCGCCGGTCCGGCCGAGCAGGCCGACCGGGACGCGTTCGAGCGCAAGCTGTACGTGATCCGCCGTGTGTGTGAGCTCACCGCCGAGGACCCGGGCCTGTACGTCGCGTCGAGCTCCTCGCGCACGATCAACTACAAGGGCATGCTGATCAGCTATCAGCTCGCGGCCTTCTACGCGGACCTGCGTGACGAGCGCGCCAAGAGCGCGCTCGCCCTCGTGCACTCGCGCTTCTCCACCAACACCTTCCCGAGCTGGGAGCTCGCCCACCCCTACCGGGTGATCTGCCACAACGGCGAGATCAACACCGTGATGGGCAACGTCAACTGGATGCGCGCGCGGGAGAGCGAGCTGCGCAGCGAGCTGTTCGGCGAGGACCTCGCGAAGATCCTGCCCGTCGTGAGCGCCGGCAACTCGGACTCCGCGACGTTCGACAACGTGGTCGAGCTGCTGCTGCTCGCCGGGCGCTCGCTGCCCCACGCGGCGATGATGATGATCCCGGAGGCGTACCGCGACCGCGACGACCTGCCCGAGTACCTGAAGGGCTTCTACGCCTTCCACTCGTGCCTGATGGAGCCGTGGGACGGCCCCGCGTCCGTCGCCTTCACCGACGGTCGCGTCGTCGGCGCGACACTCGACCGCAACGGCCTGCGGCCGGGGCGCTGGGTGGAGACGACCGACGGTCACGTGGTGCTCGGCTCCGAGTCCGGCCTGCTCGACATCCCCCCGGGCGAGGTGCGGCGCCTCGGGCGCCTGCAGCCGGGGAAGCTGTTCCTCGTCGACCTCGAGCAGGGACGGATCGTCGAGGACGAGGAGGTCAAGCGCGAGGTCTCCACGCGCCATCCCTACGGCGAGTGGTATGCGCGCAACGCCGTGCCGTTCGCGAACCTGCCGCCCTCCGAACAGGTGACGCTCTCCGACCAGCCGCTGCGGCTGCGCCAGCGCGCCTTCGGCTACACCCAGGAGGACCTGCGGGTGCTGCTGGCGCCGATGGCCAGCGAAGGCGCCGAGCCGATCGGATCGATGGGCAACGACCTCGCGCTCGCGGTGCTCTCCGAGCAGGCGCCGCCGCTGTTCTCCTACTTCAAGCAGCTGTTCGCGCAGGTCACCAACCCGCCGATCGACCCGATCCGCGAGGAAATCGTGATGAGCCTCGCGACGAGCCTCGGCAATGAGCGCAACCTGTTCGACGAGACGCCCGAGCACGCCCACAAGCTGCTGCTCGACCAGCCGATCCTGCTGAACCGCGAGCTGGAGACGCTCCGCGACGTCGAACACGACGTGTACGCGGCGGAGACGATCGACATCACCTGGCCGATCGCCGACGGCCCGCAGGGCATGAGCGAGGCGATCGAGCGCATCTGCCGCCAGGCGCACGACGCGATCGCCAAGGGAGTCAACATCATCATCCTGTCCGACCGCGCGGTCGGCCCACGGCGCGCGCCGATCCCGTCGCTGCTCGCCGTCGCTGCCGTTCACCACCACCTGGTGCTCGAGCACACGCGTCTGCGCGCGGGCATCGTCCTGGAGTCCGGCGAGCCGCGCGAGGTGCACCACTTCGCCACGCTGATCGGCTATGGCGCCAGTGCGATCAACCCCTACCTGACGCTCGAGACGCTCGACGAGCTGGTCGTGGAAGGCCGGATCGCCGGCGCGGGAGCGGACGGTCGCGAGCAGCGGCCGAACGTCGAGGAGCTCAACGGCCTGCTCGAGCAGGCTGCGCAGAACTTCGTCAAAGCGATCGGCAAAGGCCTTCTGAAGACGATCTCCAAGATGGGCATCTCGACGATCCAGTCCTACCGCGGCGCGCAGATCTTCGAGGCGGTGGGCCTGGAGAAGAAGCTGATCGACACGCACTTCACCGGCACCGCCTCGCGCATCGGCGGCGTGGGATTGGAGGTGCTCGCGAGGGAGGCCCTCGAGCGACACGCGCGTGCGTATCCCGCTCCGCACGACGAGCTGCTGCCCGTCGGCGGTGTCTATGCGTGGCGGCGCGACGGCGAGCACCACATGTGGAATCCGGAGACGATCGCGCTCGTGCAGCACGCCGTGCGCGCCGGCAACGGCGACGTGGGGGCAGCCCTGACCGGAGACAGCGTGGCGCATCAGGCGGTGCGCGATAGTCCCGCATTCGAGAAGTACCGCGAGTATGCGCGCATGGTCAACGAGGACTCTGCGCGGCAGGCGACGCTGCGCGGGCTGCTCGAGATCGGCCCGGGCGACGCCCAGCCGGTCCCGCTCGAGGAGGTGGAGCCGGCGAGCGAGATCGTCAAGCGCTTCTGCACGGGCGCGATGAGCCTCGGATCGATCTCGCGTGAGGCGCACGAGACGCTCGCGATCGCCATGAACCGCCTCGGCGGTCGCTCGAACACCGGAGAGGGCGGCGAGGACCCGTCCCGCTACGTCGCCGACGCCAACGGCGATCGGCGTCGCTCGGCGATCAAGCAGGTCGCCTCCGGGCGCTTCGGCGTGACGATCCACTACCTCGTCAACTCCGACGAGCTCCAGATCAAGATGGCCCAGGGCGCGAAGCCGGGCGAGGGCGGCCAGCTGCCCGGACACAAGGTCGACTCCTACATCGGCTCGATCCGTCACACGACGCCGGGCGTCGGCCTGATCTCGCCGCCGCCGCACCACGACATCTACTCGATCGAGGACCTCAAGCAGCTGATCTACGACCTGCGCTGCTCGAACCCCCCTTCCCCGGGACACAAGGGCGCGCAGGTCTCGGTCAAGCTCGTAGCCGAGGTGGGCGTCGGGACGGTCGCCGCGGGTGTGTCGAAGGCCAACGCCGACCGCGTCCTGATCTCCGGCCACGACGGCGGAACCGGCGCCTCGCCGCTGTCATCCATCCAGGCCGCCGGCGTGCCCTGGGAGATCGGCCTCGCCGAGACCCAGCAGACGCTGCTTCTCAACAACCTGCGCTCGCGGATCACCGTGCAGACCGACGGGCAGCTGAAGACCGGCCGCGACGTGCTGATCGCTGCGATGCTCGGAGCCGACGAGATGGGCTTCTCGACCGCGCCGCTCATCGCGACCGGCTGCATCATGATGCGTGCCTGCCACCTGAACACCTGCCCGGTGGGCATCGCCACGCAGGACCCGGAGCTGCGCAAGCGCTTCACGGGCACCCCCGAGCACGTTGTCAACTTCTTCTTCTTCGTCGCCGAGGAGGTGCGCGAGATCCTCGCGTCGATCGGTCTGCGCTCGCTCGATGAGGCGATCGGCCGTGTGGACCTGCTCCATGTGGGCCCCGCGATCGACCACTGGAAGGCACGGGGCGTGGACCTCACCCACCTTCTCACCCACATCGAGCTGCCCGACGGAGCTCCCCGCCGCCGGGTCGAGCCACCGCCCGCGGTGCTCGACGACGCGCTCGACTGGCAACTCGTCGAGCGCGGCCGCCCGGCCCTCGAGCGCGGCGAGCCGGTGACGCTCTCGCTGGAGATCCGCAACCGCAACCGCTGCGTCGGCGGCATCCTCTCCAGTCACGTCGCCCGCAGCCATGGCGCCGACGGCCTGCCGGACGACTCGATCGTCGTGGACTTCGAGGGTTCGGCCGGGCAGAGCTTCGCCGGCTGGCTGGCGCCGGGAGTGACGTTCACGCTGCGCGGCGACGCCCAGGACTACGCCGGCAAGGGGCTATCCGGCGGGGTCTTCGCGATCCGCCCGCGCGAGGGCATGGGCGAGCACTTCAAGGCCGAGGACAACGTGATAGTCGGCAACACGGTGCTGTATGGCGCAACGGCGGGAAAGGCGTTCTTCCGCGGCCTTGCCGGCGAGCGCTTCGCCGTGCGCAACTCCGGCGCGTGGACTGTCGTCGAGGGTGTGGGCGACCACTGCTGCGAGTACATGACCGGCGGTCGGGTCGTCGTGCTCGGGCCGACCGGCCGCAACTTCGCGGCCGGCATGAGCGGCGGCGTGGCCTACGTGCTCGACGAGCACGGGAACTTCGCCCACCGCTGCAACATGGGCAGGGTGGGTTTCGAAGGGCTCTCCGAGGCCGACGCGCTCGAGCTGCGCGCGATGATCGAAGAGCACGGCCGGCGCACCGGCTCGCCGGTTGCCAAGCGGGTCCTCGAGGAGTGGGGCGGCCTGGTTGCCAGGGACGCCTTCGTGAAGGTGATGCCGCACGACTACAAGCGCGTGCTTCGCGAGCTCGCCGAGCAAGAGGCGCGCGCAGCGCTCGCCGCCGAAAACGGGAACCTGTCGGCTCGCCGGCCGCTCGACGCGGTCGGTGAGACAGGCGCTTGATGGGCAAGCTCGGCGGCTTTCTGAAGATCGAGCGCCACGGTGTCCCCCAGAGGGATCCGGCGGAGCGGGCGCAGGACTATCGGGAGTTTCTCCTTCAGCGCCCCGATCCGGAGCTGCGCGAGCAGGGCGCGCGCTGCATGGACTGCGGCGTCCCGTTCTGCCACAACGGCTGCCCGCTGGGGAACCTGATCCCCGACTGGAACGACCTCGTCTACCGCGACCGCTTCCGCGACGCGATCGTCCAGCTGCACGCCACCAACAACTTCCCGGAGTTCACAGGGCGCCTGTGCCCGGCGCCGTGCGAGGCCGCGTGCGTGCTGGAGATCCGCGAGGGCGACTCGGTGACGATCAAACAGATCGAGAACTCGATCATCAACCGCGCGTGGGAGGAGGGCTGGGTAGTCCCGCAGCCGCCGCGCCGCGAGACCGGCAGGCGTGTCGCCGTCGTCGGCGCAGGCCCCGCCGGCATGGCCGCAGCCCAGCAGCTGCGCCGCTCGGGACACGACGTGACGCTCTTCGAGCGCGACGAGGCGCTCGGCGGCCTCGTGCGCTTCGGCGTGCCGGACTTCAAGATCGAAAAGGCGATCATCGAGCGGCGTGTGGAGCAGATGATCGCGGAGGGCGTAGAGGTGCGCTGCGGCGTCGACGTGGGGAGCGACGTGCGTGTCGAGCAGCTGCGCGAGGAGTTCGATGCGATCGTGCTCGCCACCGGCTCACGTGTGCCCCGCGACCTCCCGGTCCCCGGACGGGAGCTCGACGGCGTGCACTTCGCGATGGACTACCTCTATCAGCGAAACCGCTGGGTCGCCCGCGAGTTCGGCCCCGAGCCGACGGTCGCCCAGCCGCCCATCGAACGGGACATAAGCGCCAAGGACAGGGACGTCGTGGTGATCGGCGGCGGTGACACGGGCGCCGACTGCGTCGGCAACGCGCTGCGAGAGGGCGCTCGCTCGATCACCCAGCTGGAGCTCCTCTCAGAGCCCCCGCCGCAGCGCCCCGACGATCTCACGCCGTGGCCGCAGTGGCCGCTCAAGTACCGCCTGAGCTACGCGATGCAGGAGGCGCGGACCATCGGCGTCGGCGAGCAGGACTACTCGGCCGCGACGACGCGCTTCAGCGACGACGGCTCCGGTGCGGTCGCCGCGCTGCACATCGCCCAGGCCGAGGAGCAGCCGCCGTTCGCGCCGCTCGCCGGAACCGAACGTGACCTCCCCGCGCAGCTCGTGCTGCTGGCGATGGGCTTCCTGCACCCCGAGCAGCCGCTGCTCGACCAGCTCGGCGTCGAGAAGGACCCGCGCGGCAACGTCAAGGCGGTAAAGCCCTACACGACCTCCGTGGACGGAGTCTTCGCGGCGGGCGACGCACGCCGCGGGCAGTCGCTGATCGTGTGGGCGATCAACGAGGGTCGTCAGTGCGCGCGTATGGTGGACCGCTACCTCGAGCAGGGCCTCGCCAGCACGAACGGCCGGCCGCCCGGCATGCGCCCCGCCGGCGAAACTCCCGAGGACGGCGGGATCGCCGGCCACGCGGACGCCGACGAAGGGCCGGAGGGGCCGCCGTCGCACGCCGGTCCCGGGATCGGCGCGGGCTGATCAGCGCAGCGGCGCGATGCCCACCTTCTGCCGCCACAACCGTTTCATAGAGCGCTGTCCGATCTGCAGCAAGACGCTGCCGGGCCAGGCGCCGGCCGCGAGCGCTCCCGGGCGCACGAAAGCCCCACGCCGCAGCTCGACCGGCCAGCAGGGACGCCGGGGCTCCGGCGCCAGCCTGCGCGTCCGCCGCGAGGGCCGCGCCGAGGATGACGGGTTCCGCTCGCCGCTCGTGCCCGGCCTGCGCTCCTCGGCCGATGCGAGGCGCCTCGCCGAGGAGATGGCGTTCGCCAGCGGCCGGCTGCTGCGCCTAGGCGAGGATCCACCGGACCTCTACGGCGAGATCCGCAAGCTCGCGGCCGAGGACCTCGAGCGCGCCACGTGGGCGTCGTTTCTGATCGTCTACCTCTCGCCGCTGGAGGACGAGGAGCCGTTCAGGGGAATCCGCATGGCGCTCGCCGCCCTTCCCGCGCCGCCGGGCGCAGGGAGCAGCGATGACGGCGACACTGGAGCGCTTGACGCGCCGGACCTCGCCGATGTCCCGCTTGGGCCGCATACCTCGCACGATCCCGCGCGCGGCGCGGAGACGTTGGTCGCCTACGGGCAGTGGGCCAGGCGCGGGGGGCGCCCGGACGCACAAGCGGCCGCTGCAGCGGTCACCGCGGGGGCCGCAGGCCGGCAGGCCGTCGCGTTCCGGGGCGACCCCGCGTGGACGGCGCCCCGACGCTTCGAGCGCGTGTTCGAGCGGCTCGCACTGCCCGGCTTCGGGCGCATGGGGCGCTACGACCTGCTCGTCACGCTCGGGTACCTCGGCCTGTACGAGCTGCAGGCGGACGGGCTGCATCTCGGCGGGGCGCGCGGCGTGA
>JAOPZV010000277.1 GCA_025963935.1 Solirubrobacterales bacterium | reverse complement strand
GCGGCGAAGTCCGAGGTGCCGATGAAGACGGTGCTCAAGGCGCCGCTGCCCCCGCCCCGGCGGCCTACGCGGCGCTCGCGGCGGACTGCGCCTCGCGCATCGCGCGCATCGCCTCCTTGCGAGCCTCGCGCGGAATGCGATCGAGGATCAGGACGCCGTCGAGATGGTCGATCTCGTGCTGGATCACACGCGCCTCGAGGCCCTCCGCCTCGACCTCGCGCTGCTCGCCGTTCTCGTCCTGCGCCCGTACCCGAACGCGCAGGGCCCGCTCCACCTCAACGTGCACGCCTGGCAGGCTGAGGCAGCCCTCCTCGCCGACCTCGCGCTCCTCGCTCGTCCAGTCGAGCACGGGGTTTACGAGCGCCGTTAGCGGGTCCTCCGGGAATGCGCGGTAGACGAGCACGCGATGAAGCACGCCGAGCTGCGTCGCGGCGAGCCCCACGCCGAGCGCGTCGTGCATCAGCTCGCCCATCCGCGCCACCTCGGCCCTCAGTGTGTCGTCGAAGCGGTCCACGTCGAGCGCGCTGGCGCGCAGCACCGGGTCGCCGAACTTGCGCACCTGCCGCAGCGCCGCGTCGCGGCGTGCGCGCGTCTCAGGGTCGAGCTCGGCGACCGCCGGCGCGTCGTGCTCGCGCTCGACCTCGACGTCGGTGTGCTCCGCGGCACCCGCCCGCGAGTCGGCGTGATCGGGGGCCGCGCGGTCCTCGTGGTCGGCGGCCTCGGGATCCTGCCCCACCCGGGAGGCGGTCTCCTGCATCGTGTCCTCTTCGGCCATCGGCCTTGAGTTTATGAGGAGCGGCGCCGGACCAGCGCCCGCCGGTCTATTTCTTCCTCAGCCGGTCCATCACCGGCCGCTGTCCGTGGGATACGGGGGTCCCGCCCCCGGAGGACTGGAACGTGAGCAGTGCGCTCACAGGGACGGCCTTCTTCTGCTTGATGGCCTTGCGCAGCGCCTTCAATGCCGCGGAGGTCGGCGTGATCGTGAAGCTGACGGTGCCGGCGGCGACGACGACCCTGCTGCCCTTACCGAACAGGACCTTCGCCGGGGCGCACCTGCTGCTCAGCCTGACGAGCCCTTTCCGGCATTTCGCCTTGCTCGCGGCGAACACGCCGAACTTCCCGTTCTGGAACTCCGCTCGCCAGCCGAAGACGCCGGGGTCATTGACGAGCGCAGTAAACGTGATCGCCCCCGTCTTCGGGTTGATTTTCGCGCGAAGCGTCGTGAAGTTGCTGTTCGGCGGGGCCTTGACTGGCACCGTCTGGGTCGCGCTGGCGCTCTGTCCCGCGCTGTCGGTGACCGTCAGGGTGACGGTGTAGGAGCCGGGCGCCGCGTATGCGTGGCTCGGCGCGACGCCGCTGGCGATGGCGCCATCGCCGAATCTCCAGGTGTAGCCGGTGATCGCGCCATCCGGGTCCCGCGAGGCCGCGCCGTTGAAGCTGACCGCAGCGCCTGCCGTGCCCGGGCTCGGGGAGAAGCTGAACGAGGCGCTCGGCAGGTCGTTGACGACGACCGTCTGCTGGACCGAGCCCGTTGCGCCCGTCAGCGCGTCGGTCGATGTCATCGTCACGGTGTAGGCGCCGGGGGTTGCGTAGGCGTGGCTGGGCGAGGTGCCTGCGGCCGTCGCTCCGTCGCCGAAGCTCCAGCTGACGGCCGGTGCGCCGTAGGGGTCTCCGGCGCTCCCGCTGAAGGCGATCGGGCGTCCGGGGAGCTGCGGCGAGTTGGTGGTGAACGCCGGGCCGAGGGCGAGCGGCCTCATCAGGCAGGCGGCTGCCGCGTTGTCCCACTCGCTCTGCAGGTAGTAGTGGCCTTCGTTTATCGACTGGTTGAAGAGACTGTTGAGTGCGACACTGCCCCCGAGCACCGGTACAAACGCTTTCGAGTCGTAGCCGACGCCGCTGTGTTCTTCGTCAGGCGACACGCCGTTGCACTTGTCGCCGTTCTCAAGGCCGTTTGAATCCGCCCACGCCGTTTGGTTGTTGACAAGCGGATCGGTAGTGGCCTCTACCCACTCGTGGCTGATGTACTTCAACGCGACGTCGGCGAACCTGGTTTCGCTGTTTTCCCCACCCTCGTTGTCGGGATTTGGCTGTTGGAGATTCGCACGATGCCCGTCGTCCTGGCATCCCTTCGCGAATTCGGTGTCCAACAGGGAGAACGGGATGTCGGCGTAGATGATCTCGTTCGCGGTTCGCGGGGCGATGTAGCTGTGGTAGGCGCAAAAGAAGTTGTTCGAACACACCTGGCTTCCTTCGACTACTTCGGGCAGGCATGTTGCGACCGAATGCGGCAGCAGCAGAAAGTAAAGCTGCTTGGGACCCTTTGGAAGACTGCGTTCGGTTACGAATCTTGGGAGCTCCGCCTGTAGCTGTTCGTCGAACAGACATGTGGCGTAGGGACCTTTGTCCACTTCGTTCGGAACGACGCAGCCGGAGGCCGGATACGGCTGCGCATCGGCGAGTGCCCCTTCGAACGTGGTGCTGTAGGCCGCGTTGCCGCTTGTATCCGTGTATTGGCCGGCGGTGGCAAACGTGTTGCTCGCAAGGCCGCTGTCGTGCGCGACGTTGGTGAAGAAGTCGCTGATGATTCCCTTGGTCGTGGGCTTGAATTCCCCGTTCGGGTCCCAGTAGATAACGTGGGTATTGGCGCTGTGCATGACTGGACCGCCGAGGTATTCCAGACGTCCGCCTCCAAACGGAGGACTGTCATAGGTCCGCGCGCCGGCCCGTCCCGAGAGTCGCGATACGCGCTGCGACCGGTACACACGAGAAAGCTTCGCGGCGTCAACGCTCTTGAGCGTTGTGACGCCGTAGCCATGTCCCCCGACCTTCGCCACCACAGCCCCGGCCGGCCTCGCCCCGACCAGCAGGACGAGCGAGGCGAGGCCCAGCACCGCGCCCGCGGCGGCGCGTTGCCGGAAGTTGGTACGGCAGTTCATCGCGATATCTAGTCCCTGGTGCCCGGCGCGGGGGTCATTTCCGCTTGGACTGGACGAAAATCAACTCGGTGTGCGTCACGGGGCTGCCACCGCGGGAGGACTGAAAAGTGAGCGTCGCGGTCACGGGGATTCCCCGGTTCTGGCGAAGCGCGTTGCGGAGCGCCCTCAGCCCGGACGGAGTCGGCCTGGCTGTGAAGCTCGCATTGCCGGCGCCGGCGATCGCGGCACTTCCGCTGGCGAAGACGATCCTCGAGGGACGGCAGCGGCCGGACAGCCTCGTCGAGCCCTTCTGGCAGTCGCTTGCGGCGAACACGCCGAACTTGCCGTTGGGGAAGGAGAGGAGCCACTTGACTGTTCCCGGATCGGCCACGGCCTGCGTGAACTTGATCGACCCGGCCGGCAACCGGACGAGCGATTTGAGAATCCTGAAGCGACTGTCCGGTGCGGGCGCCAGAAGCGGAGCGAGAGGCGACTGGGACTGGGCGGGCGGCGGTGAGGGGGCGCCCTGTACGACGGCCGGCAGCGCGGGCGTGCTCGGCGGCGCGGCGGGCGCCGGGACCACGGGCGTGGGGGCTTCGGGCGGGACACCGCTCGCCGCGGTCACGGCGATTGTCTGTTCGACCGGCGCGGCGGTCGAGCCCGTCAGCTCGTCGCGGGCGGTCATGGTGACCGTGTAGAGGCCGGGAGCGTGAAAGGTGTGGCTCGTGGAGATGCCGGCTGCGGTTGTGCCGTCGCCGAAGCTCCAGGTGACGGCGAGGTTCCCGTAGGGATCGTCTGCGCTCGCCGTGAACGTGACCGGACTTCCCTCTGCCTGCGAGTCGGGTGAGTGGGTGAACGTGGCATTGCCTATGGCCAGCGGCGTCATCCGGCAGGCGGCCGCGGCGTTGTCCCACTCGCTCTGCAGGTAGAAGCGGGCTTCGTTGATTGACTGGTTGAAAAGGTTGCCGTTTTCTGCGCTGCCGCCCAGCGTCGGCAGGAACGAGTTGGCGTCGTAGCCGATGCCGGTGCCGTCTCCTTGGATGCCGTTGCACTTGTCGCCGATCTCCAGTCCGTGAACGTCCACCCAGGCGGTTTTTTCGTTGACGAGAGGATCGGTGGTCGCCTCGATGAACTCGTGGCTGATGTACTTGAGCGCCACGTCGGCGAATCTGGTTTCGGTGTCTTTGGCGCCCGCGTTGTCCGGATTCGGCTGCTGGATGAGCGCTTGACCGTCGTCCTGGCAGCGCTTGGCGTTGCCGCTGTCGAGCAGCGAGAAGGGGATCTCGGAGTAGATGATCTCGTTGGCGGTGCTTGGAGCGATGTAGCTGTGGTAGGCACAGAAGAGGTTGTTGGAGCATTCGCCGACTCCCAGGCAGGTGACGACCTTGTGCGGGGTCAGCAGGAAGTAGAGCTGTGATGGCCCCTTGGGGAGCGCGTTTGCGGTGATGTAGGCGGAGAGCTCCGTGCGCAGCTGGCCGTCGGTGAGGCACTTCGTGTAGGGAGGACCGAGGTCGGCGAACGCGGTTTTCGGGACTGCGCAGTTGCCGGTGGAGGGATAGGCGTGTTCGTCCACCCGTTCCCCGGCGAACGTGGAGCTGTAGGCGGCATTGCCCGTTGTATCGGTGTACTGCGCGCCGATCGCGAAGACGTTGCTCGCGAGACCGCTGTCGTGGGCGACCGCCGTGAAGAATCCTCCTATCACAGCCTTCGTCGTGGCGGTGAATTCTTTGCCGGGGTCCCAGTAGATGACATGCGCGCTGTTGCTGTGCATCACGGGTCCGCCCAGATATTTGAGCGGCCCGCCACCGGAGGGCGCGCCGTCGTAGTTCTTCGCCGCGGGAGGCTGCGGGGCCGCGCCTGAGCCGGGAGCGCGGTAGGCGCCGGCGATGCTCCGCGCGCTCACTCCTTTGATCGGCGTCACGCCGTAGCCGTGCGTGCCGATTCGCGCGATGACCGCGCTGGCGCCGCTCGCACCGAGCGACAGGAACAGCGCCGCCCCGAGCACCACGCCCAGCACCCGGAGAGTGAGCACTCCTCGAACGAACCGCACACGGTCACGTTCGACGTTGCGCCGGATCTCCTGCTGACGGCCCGAAGATCGCACCCTCAGCCCCCTCCAGGCGTCGAAGTGACGGTTGCCTCAACTAGGCGACGGGAAACAGGATAGCGAGGCGGGTGGATCGCCTTCGAAGCGTGTCACTGCGGGTCGACGTCCACGCTGAAGCTCACACCGGTGTGCGTGCGAGCCCCCGCGACCTGTTCCACCGCCTCCCCCACCGCGGCGACCGCGGCGCGCCGCTCGGCGGCCTTCACGACGAGCACCTGGCGCTCGCGGCCGCGCAGGCGGAACAGCGAGGCGGGGCCGAGGACGACCGGGCCGGCCGCGACCGCTCCTCCTCCGGCCAGCGAGCCGCGCAGCTGCTGGCGGAGCGCCGTGGCGGCTGTCCGCGCGGGCTCGGCCTCGACGGCGGAGCAGACGATTCTGATGAGGTGCGAGAAGGGCGGGTAGTCGAGCGCTCGCCGTCGTTGCAGCTCCCCGGCGAGGAACCCGTCGCTGTCGTGGCGGGCGGCGTGCGTGATCGCGCGGGCGTCGGGGGCGATCGTCTGAACCAGCACGCGACCGTCGGCGCCGCGGCCGACCCGCCCGGCGAGCTGGGCGATCAGCGCGAAGGTCCGCTCCTCGGCGCGGAAGTCGGGGAACCGCAGCGTGGCGTCGGCGTCGAGGACGACCCCGAGCGTGACGTCGGGGAAGTCGTGCCCCTTGGCGACCATCTGCGTGCCGATCAGCACACCGGAGTCGGCCGCCTCGAAGCGGCGCAGCAGCGCCCCCACCCCGTCGTCCTCGGGTGCTGCGCCGCTACCGGCGGGCGCCGCCCCGGGCTGTCGCGAACCGGCGTCGCCCGCGACCACGTCGGCGTCGAGGCGGAACACGGGGAACTGCCCGTCGTCGAGCACGCTGGCGAGCTCGTGCTGCAGGCGTTCGGTGCCGGCGCCGTGGCGCGCCACGGACGTGGAGGAGCACGCGTCGCAGCGCGCGGGCGCGGCCTCGCGGTGGCCGCAGTGGTGGCAGGCGAGGAACCCCCCGCCGCGATGCAGGACGAGCGTCACGTCGCAGTGCGGGCAGCTCCAGGCGCGCCCGCAGGAGCGGCAGGAGATGAAGTTCGACCACCCGCGCCGGTTGAGCAGAACGATCGCCTTGCCGCGCCGTGCGCGAACCTCGGCGAGGGCCTCGGAGGTGAGCGGGTGCAGGCCGTGTGACTCCTCGCGCATGTCGAGCACCTGCACTCCGGGCAGCGGCCGGCCGTCCACGCGGCGCGGCAGGAGCGAGGCCGGTAGCCGCATTGCGCTCTCCGGTCGCGGCGTGGCGCTGCCGAGCAGCAGGACCGCGCCGCAGCGCTCTGCGCGCTCGGCGGCGACGTCGCGTGCGTCGTAGCGGGGGTCGCCCTCGTGCTTGTAGGAGGAGTCGTGCTCCTCGTCGACGACGATCAGCCCGAGATCGCCGATCGGCGCGAAGACCGCCGAGCGCGGGCCCACGCAGACCCGCGCCTCGCCCTCCCGCAGGCGGCGCCACTCGGCGTAGCGCTGGGCGGGGGTCAGCCGTGAGTGGAGCACGGCGACGGTCTCGCCGAAGCGTTCGATGAAGCGCCCGACGATCTGCGGGGTCAGAGCGATCTCGGGCACCAGCACGATCGCGCCGCGCCCCTGCTCGAGGGTGGCTGCGGCGGCCCGCAGGTAGACCTCGGTCTTGCCGGACCCGGTGACGCCGTGCAGCAGCCGGTGCTCGGCGCGGCGGGCGTGAAGCGCGGCGAGGACCGGATCTAGGGCGGCCCGCTGGTCGTCGGACAGCTCGGGCGGCAGCGGGCTGCGCGAGCCCACC
>JAOPZV010000242.1 GCA_025963935.1 Solirubrobacterales bacterium | reverse complement strand
CTTTCGGCACCGCGGAGGTCACGATCGCGAGCACGAATGCGATCGACAGCACCGCGCCCGTGTTCTGCAGGAGCGTTCGCGCGCCGGCCGCGACGCCGCGACGGTGAGCGGGGACGACGCCCATCATGGCGGCGGTGTTCGGGCTGTTGAACATTCCCGAGCCGACACCGACAATCATCAGCCACAGGCCGCTCTGCCAGTAGGGCGTGTGCACTTCGAGCGTGGTCATCGCCGCCAGGCCCAGCGCCGAGACGAGCATGCCGATCGCAGCGAGCGCGCGAGACCCGTGGCGATCGGCATGGATGCCGGCCAAGGGAGAGGCGATGAGCATCCCGAGCGCGAGCGGGATCAGCTTGATCCCGGCTTCGATCGGCGAGTTGCCCTGGGCTCCCTGGTAGTAGAAGACGAACAGGAACATCAGCGCGAAGCGTGCCAGCCCGTTGATGAACGCGGCGGCGCTCGCCGCCGCGAAGAGCCGGTTGCGGAAGATCTGCAGATCGAGCATCGGGGCGCGCGAGCGCTGCTCGACAAGCACCCATGCCGGGAGCAGCGCGGCCGCGGCGGCGAGGCCGGCGATGACGATCGGATCGTTCCACCCGCTCAGGCCTCCGCGGGAGACTCCGAGGACCAGGCCCGTGAGCCCCACCACGAACAGGCTTGTGCCGAGCACGTCGTACCCGCGCACCGTGTCACGCTTGGCCAGCTCGCGGAGGATCAGCGCGCCCCACACAGCGCCGCCGATCGCGAACGGCACGTTGAACCAGAAGACCCAGTGCCATGAGATCGCTACAAGCGCGCCGCCGAGCACGGGGCCGAGGACGAGCCCGATTGCCGCGACCATCGTGTTGGCGCCCATCGCGAGGCCAAGCTGCTCCTTGGGGAACGCGTCGGTGACGAGCGCGGCAGCATTGGCGAACAGGAAGGCCGAGCCGATGCCCTGAAGGATCCGCCAGAGGATCAGCACGGTGGCATCGGGCGAGAAGCCGGCCCCAAGCGAGGCGAGCGCGAACACCAGGAATCCGCCGACGTACGCGCGCTTTCGGCCGAACAGGTCGCTCAGGCGCCCCGCCATCAGCACGAGGACGGTGGCGGCGATCAGGTAGGCGAGGATTACCCAGACGAGGGCCAGGAGGCTCGTATGCAGCGAGCGCTCGAGATCCGGCAGCGCGATGATCAGCGTGCCGGAGTTCGTCGCCGCGAGCAGCATCCCGAGGCTCGTGCAGGACAGGGCCCACCACTTGTAGTGCTCGTGGCCCGCCGCGACGCCAAAGCGCGAGCTCTGCGGGTCGTGCGGCTGCTTCTGCGTGACTGTGGCGGTGCTCAACTCGAGGCTCCTCGCGTGCTCGCTACAAAACTAACGTGAACGTAAGGATCACGATAGCAGCGGGCAGGGGGCGCCGGTGTGCGGGCGCGGCTGTCTGGTGCTAAAACGGTGGGGTGGCTCCGAACGAGGCGAAGATCGTGAAGTCAGAGCAGGAGTGGCGTGAGCAGCTGACGCCGGCCCAGTACGACGTGCTGCGCAAGGCCGGCACCGAGCCCCCGTTCTCCGGCGACTACGTCTACAACAAGGCCTCTGGCGATTACCGCTGCGCCGCCTGCTCAGCCGTCCTGTTCGGCGCTGAGACGAAGTTCGACTCGGGCACCGGCTGGCCGAGCTTCACCGAGCCCGCCGTCGCCGAGGCCGTCGAGCTGCGGCCCGACAACAGCCTGTTCATGCGTCGCACCGAGGTGCTCTGCCGCAACTGTGGAGGCCACCTCGGTCACGTCTTTGACGACGGCCCCGGGCCGACCGGCCAGCGCTACTGCATCAACTCGCTCGCGCTCGCCTTCGACCCTGCGGCGGAGTCGCCTGACGCCGGCGCGACCGGAGCATCCGGCGAGCAGCCGGCACAAGACTGAAGCTCAGTAGCCTTTCCGGCGAATGATCATGTTCGATCAGTCCCGGCGGCTGTCCGAGCCGCTGCGATGGGGGCGGCGTGAGAAGACGGCCATCGCCGTGCTCGTCAGCTGCCTGGTGCTCGCGCTGGTCGCGCTCGGCGCCTACGCGCTGAGCAGCGGCGCCCCGGCGCGCAGCGACTGCGTGAAAGTGACGTTCGCAAGCACGCTCGGCGGCGCGGAGCTTCACGGCTGCGGCGAGCAGGCCCGCCGGATCTGCGCCTCGGGGGACTTCCGCGCGATCCAGCAGGAGCTCAAAGCGGCCTGCGGGCGAGCCGGCTTCGCGTACCGTCCACCCGCGTAGCGTCTGTCTAGACAGATGTCGAAAGGCCGGCCGCAAGTGTTGGCCAGGATGTCCATAGTCGCTCGCCGCCGCTGCGGATTTCATACTCGCACTGCAATTGGTGCGCTGCCGCCCGCCTGGGCGGAACGGGGCGCGACCACGCCAACGATGTAGGAAACGGAGGCACATGTCCTGGAACGCATACCCAACGTGGCTGAACGCGGGCGACAACGCCTGGCAGATGACGGCAGCGACGTTCGTCGGGCTGAGGAGCCTCCCGGGCCTCGCGGTCCTGTACGGGGGCGTGATGCAGAAGCGCTGGTCGGTGAACAGCATGATGCTCACCTTCGTGGCATTCTCGCTCGTCCTGGTCGCCTGGGTGCTGTGGGGCTTCAAGATGGGCTTCGGCACACCGATCGGCCACGGCAAAGGGTTCTTCGACACCTTCTGGGGCAAGTCCGGGACAGTCCTATCGGCAGGCGCCGAGGAGGGCCAGGCGGTGATCCCGTCGATCACGGAAGGGCCACCGTTCCACTTCCCGATGGCCTCGTTGGTGTATTTCCAGTTCGTGTTCGCGGCGATCACGCCGATCCTCATGCTCGGGTCCGTCCTGGGACGCATCAACTTCAAGGCATGGATCCCGTTCGTGCTCGTGTGGATCACGTTCGTCTACACCGTCAACGCCTTCCTCATCTGGGGTGGTGGCTACTTCGCGGCCCACGGCGCGCTGGACTACTCAGGTGGGTACGTGATCCATCTTGCGGCCGGCATCTCCGGCTTCGTCGCGGCGGCCGTCATCGGCCCGCGCCTGCAGCGAGACCGCGAGGTCGATGCGCCCAACAACCTGCTGATGGTTGCCGCGGGGGCCGGCTTGCTGTGGCTCGGATGGAACGGCTTCAACGGCGGGGACTCCTACTACGCGGGCGCCAACGCGTCGGCCGCGGTCCTCAACACGAACCTGTGCACGGCCGTGGCGATGCTCGTGTGGATCGCCTGGGACTACATCTTCCGTGACAAGCCTTCGCTGATCGGCTCGGTCAACGGCATGATCACTGGCCTCGTGTGCATCACGCCCGCGGCAGGGTTCGTGAACGGATGGGGAGCAGGTGCCATCGGCATCATCGGCTCGACGGTCGTCTGGATGGCCATCCGCTTCCTGAGCCGAGCGCCGGGCTTCCGAAAAGTCGACGACACCCTGGGGGTGGTCTATACGCACGGGATCGCCGGCCTGACCGGTGGTCTGATGGTTGGCGTATTCGCCGATCCACACGTCGTCGAGTACATCGGCCTCGGCGGCGCCTCGAACATTCCCGGCAAGGCCGGCATCGTGCACGGCAGCTGGACGCTGCTCCGCTGGCAGGCCGAGACCGCCGGCTTCGTGATCATCTTCAGCGGCATCATGACGTTCGTGATACTGAAGCTCATCGGGATCTTCGTGCCGCTGCGGCTATCGGACGAGGAGCTCGAGATCGGCGATCACGCGATCCACGGCAACGAGGTCTACCCCTCAGACGTGCCAACGCTCGGCGGACCGCATGCTCCGGGGTGGCAGCCCGGTGGCGGGCTGCCAGCGGGGGCGGGCGCATAGCCCACCTGACCGGCGCGGGCGCGTTCCACTCTCGGGACGCGCCCGCATGCCGGTGAAGACGTGAAGCGGCCCTGCCTCGGCGGGGCCGCTTGTCATTCTGCCCCAGCGGCGGACCCGCGCAGTCCTCTGGCCGCCGCCCCGACGGCGCCTGGTGCGCGAGGGGCTGCGAGCGACTAGCCGGCGATGCCGACGGGGCAGGACACGCCGGTCCCGCCCAGCCCGCAGTATCCGCCCGGGTTCTTGGCGAGGTACTGCTGGTGGTAATCCTCGGCGTAGTAGAAGGGGTGCGCCTCATCGACGTCGGCGAGCTCTGTTGTGATGGTTCCGTGGCCGGCATCCGAGAGCACCTGCTGGTAGGCGCTCAGCGAGGCCTCGGCAGCCCTGCGCTGCCCCTCGTCGGCACACAGGATGAGCGAGCGGTACTGGGTTCCGACGTCGTTGCCCTGGCGCATGCCCTGTGTTGGGTCGTGCCCCTCCCAGAACAGCCGGAGCATCTCCTGATAGGTGGTGCTCGCCGTGTCGAACGCGACGAGGACGACCTCGGCATGACCGGTCCGCGTGCTGCAGACCTCCTCGTAGGTCGGGTTCGGCGTGAGCCCGCCCGCGTAGCCGACTGCTGTCGTGTAGACACCGTCGGCCTCCCAGAAGATCCGCTCGGCGCCCCAGAAGCATCCCATCCCGAAGATGGCTGTCTGCACGCCCTCGGGAAACGGGCCCTTGAGCGGCGTGCCGAGAACCGCATGGGCGGGTGGAACGCTGACCTCCTGCTCACGCCCCGGGAGCGCAGCATCCGGCTCGATCATCGACGTCTTCGTCAGCCCGAAGAAGCGCATGCGCTCCAGGCTAGCCCATGCGTCGCCGCGACCCGCCGCGGGGCGGCTCCGCAGGCGTCGCGCAGATCCGGTGCCTCAGCGCGAGTAGACCGCGAAGAAGTCGCGGTCGTCCGGTTCCAGATACCGGCCCGAGGACCGGCTCATCGACGGCAGCAGGTTCTTTGCGCCTTCGGCACCGCTTGACCCATAGGTGATGAAGCTCACCCAGTAGGAGTTGATGTCGAGCTCCATCGCGCGCACCGCGCCCGCATGCACGAGGGCGCGAGCAAGGCTCTCCGCCGACTGTTCTTCGCCCGCCGCGAAGATCAGGTTGCCATGGCTGTCCACGCCAACCCCGGACCGCCAGACGAGGATCGCGTTGCCGACGGTCGCGCCCCATTCGCCGTTTTCGAGGTTGGTGTTCGGGCGGCCTTCATTGACGATCAGCGGCAGGTTCTGGCGAGCGAAGGACACCGACGCGGGCGCCGCGGAGCCATAACCCCAGTTGACCACGTCGACATGACCGTCGTTGTAGCCGACGAGCGTGCCCTGGCCGTCCTGCATCTTCGCGTAGGTGCGGCCGTTTAGAACGAACCCGCCACGCGAGTCACTCAGCTTGAAGCCGCTGTTGAACGTGGCCAGCAGCCCAGTCCGCTGCGCCGCCGGGACGTCCATCGACCCGCGGGGGATCGACACCGCCGGCTCGAGCCGCCCCGGTGTGAGGCTGACGCGCGTGCGTTTCGTGTTGATCCACGCCAGCCCCGCAAGGACGCGCGGATATTCAGGCTGGTCGCGATAGGTCGTGACCAGAACGGGCGGCGCGGATTCAAGCCCGGGGCGCGTCGCATGCCACACCCCCTCGCCCGGCAGGGCCGGCTGAAGGACGGGCGTCACGCGCGACGGGCGGTATTCGGCGAGCGCGTTCTGCTGGCCGGCGCCGGTGCGCCCGGCCCCCGTGGTCCCGTAGCCGATGCGGGGAAGGGCGTGAAGCGTAGGGCCGCCCTTGGAAGGCGCGGTGAGGCTGTAGTAGACCGACTCGACCTGGGCGACGAGCCCGGCCGCCCCATGGTCGCGGAGCCACTCGACCGTGCGGATACCGACGCTGGAGTTAGACGGCCCGTTGATCGTGCCGAGATAGGAGAAGGCCGCGGGGATCAGGGCGACGAGCGCTGCTACGAGCGCCACGCGCCGCAGACGACCGAGTCCGGCGACCTCCCGGCCCGCCCCGCGCTGGCGTCTGCCGTGGCCCATGTGTGCGGCGGCTCCTAGCTCCATCGCGATGAACTTTAAGCGGCGGCCGGTCTTGTCCTGCCCGTACGGTGCTCGCATGGGCGAATTCTCACTAAGAGAAGTCTCACCGGCAACAGGCTAGAGTGTGACCGGAATCTGAGCGCCCGTGTGGAATCCTTCCTCACACCCCCGGCAGCGCTCGTTTTTGGCTGTCCCAAGCCGTTTAACGGAGGTTTATCATTAACCCGGCCGAGGCATTGGCGCGAAACTACACCGCCGAGTTGCAGCCGCTGCACCCAGCATCGCCGCGTCCACGCCTCGTCGAGGCAAGCCCGGCGCTCCCCTCGGCCCGTTTCTCGGCAGGTGCGCTGCTGCGGGCCTGCCGCCCGCGGCAGTGGAGCAAGAACCTCCTCGTGCTGGCCGCGCCGTGCGCCGCCGGCGTGATCGGTCACGCGCAGGTGGCCGCCCAGGTGGCGGGCGCCTTCGCGGTGCTCTGCCTGGTGTCCAGCGCGACATATCTCGTCAACGACGTGCGCGACCGCGAGCAGGACCGCCTGCACCCGACCAAGCGCTACCGGCCCATCGCCGCCGGGCAGCTGTCCACGCGAACCGCCCTCGCCGTCGCGGTCGCGCTGGCTCTGACCGGGATCGCGGCCGGGGTCGCGATAACCCCCGGCCTCGGCGTCCTGGCGCTCGGCTATCTGCTGCTGACCGCCAGCTACTCGGTGTGGTGGCGTCGCGTGGTGGTCGTCGACATCCTCGCGATCGCCGCCGGGTTCGTGCTGCGCGCGCTCGCGGGCGGCGTGGCGACCGACGTCTACCTTTCTCGGTGGTTTGTGATGGTCACGGCCTCCTGCGCGGTGTTCCTCGTCGCCGCGAAGCGCTACGCGGAGCTGCGTGAGCAGAACGGGCGCGCTCCCGCGCGCGCGACGCTCAAGCTCTACTCCGCCTCGAGCCTGCGCCTGACGCTCGTGGCCGCCGCGTCGGCCGCCGGCGTCGCGTACATCTCGTGGGCGGTCACCCGGCCCGCGCACGTTGTCTGGTATGCCCTGTCGGTTGCTCCGTTCCTGCTTTGGCTGGCCCGCTACGCGTCGCTCGTCGGAGCCGGCGCGGGCCAGGCGCCCGAGGAGTTGATCCTGCGCGATCGAACGCTGTTGGCGCTCGGTGTCGTGTGGGCCGCGCTCTTCCTCGGCGGCGTCTATGTCGGTCATTGAACCGGCCGCGCGCACCGCGCTGGCAGGCGAAGAGCGATCGCTGAGCGGCTGGGGCCGGACGGCTCGCAGCCGTTCGCGGGTGCTCTCCGTACGCACCGTCGAGGACGTCGTCGAGTTCCTCGCCTCGGAGGCACGGACCGGGAGGGGCGTGATCGCCCGTGGGGCCGCGCGCAACTACGGTGACGCCGCCCAGAACGAGGGCGGCGACGTGCTCGACATGACGCGCCTGAATCGCATCGTCTCGATCGACGCAGAGCGCCAACTCGTGAGGGCTCAAGCGGGCGTCACGGTCGGCCAGCTGATGGCTCGCCTCGCCGCCCAAGGCCTGACGCTGCCGGTCGTCCCCGGTACCCGCCACGTGACGGTCGCGGGCGCCATCGCAAGCGACATCCACGGCAAGAACCATCATCGCGACGGCGGCATCGCGCGGCACGTCACGTCGATG
Organism: Solirubrobacterales bacterium; assembly: GCA_025963935.1. Lineage (GTDB taxonomy): Bacteria > Actinomycetota > Thermoleophilia > Solirubrobacterales > Solirubrobacteraceae > Palsa-744. The sequence continues at coordinate 5,471 of JAOPZV010000242.1, read as the reverse complement.
TCCATCTGCACGCCGGCCGGCGGCCTGGCGGAGGTCACGCCGGCGAGCGACGAGGAGCTCTTCTACGCGACGCTCGGTGGGATGGGCCTGACCGGCGTCGTCCTCGAGGCAACGCTCGCCGTCGAGCCTCTCGCCTCCCCGTGGGTCGCGGCGGATATCGACAGGACCGACGGGCTCGCCCAGACACTCGATCTGATGGCCTCCGAGGAGCATCACCGCTACTCCGTGGCGTGGCTTGATCTGCTCGCTTCCGGGTCTCGCATGGGCCGCGCGGTCATCAGCCAGGCCGACCCGCTGCCGGCGGAGGCGGTCGTGCCGCTGCGGCCGCGGGGGCGGCGGGCCGCCGCTGCGGACTGCCCCGCCACGCTGAGGCGCGGACCGCTGCTCGATGTTCCGCGTGGCTTCCCCGGCGCGCTCCTGCGCCCGGGCACGATGCGGGCGTTCAACGCCCTGAACTGGCGGGCCAGCCCGCGGCGCACGCGGGGACGGCCGCTCGCGCTCGCCCCGTACTTCTTCCCGCTTGACGCGCTAGGCGAGTGGAACCGCCTCTACGGCCCCGCCGGGCTGCTCCAGTATCAGCTCGTCATCCCATCGGGAGGAGAGGCCGAGCTGGAGCGCTGCTTCGAGGTCATCCGCAGACGCCGGCTGCCCGTGTATCTCGCGGTCTTCAAGCGGTTCGGGCCGGCCTTCGGCGGGCCGCTCTCCTTTCCGCTCGCCGGCTGGACCTTGGCTGCCGATCTGCCGGCCGGCGCTCCCGGTCTCCGCCCGGCCCTCGAGGAGCTGGACGAGATCGTGGCGGGCGCCGGCGGCCGCGTGTACCTGACGAAGGACGTTCGCCTGCGCAGCGAGATGCTTGCCGCGATGTACCCCCAGCTGGAGCGCTTTCACGCCGAACGCGCGCGCGTGGATCCGGAGGGCTTGCTTCGCTCGGATCTCGGGCGCCGCCTCGGTCTGTGCGGAGAGCTGGCATGAGCACCACGCGGGCCGTCTCGCCCGGCAAGCGCGTGATCGTGCTCGGCGGCAGCTCCGAGATCGGGGTGGCAATCGTGCGCGAGCTGCAGAGTCGCGGACCACGCGAGGTCATGCTCGTGGGTCGTGACCCGGCAGCGCTCGCCGTCGCGGCGGAGGAGCTACGCGGCTCGGGGTCGGCGCCGGTAGGCACGCTCGAGCTCGATGCGCTGGACACCGAGCGCCACGAGGAGGTGCTGGGGCAGGCATTCGCAGAGCTGGGCGGCGCGGACATCGTGATCCTCGCCGTCGGCGTGCTCGGCGAGCGGGGCGGGCTGCCTTCAGACGTGGCATCGGCGTCAGAGCTTCTCCGGGTCAACGTCGTGGGCGCCGGTTCCCTGCTCATGCACGCGGCTCGCCGGCTACGGGATGGGGGAGGGGGAGCGCTCGTGGTGCTCTCCTCCGTCGCGGCCGAGCGGCCGCGGCGCGCCAACGCGGTGTACGGGGCGTCGAAGGCAGGCCTGGACGCGCTCGCGCGGGGGCTCGGCGACGATCTTCACGACGCGGGAGTCCGGGTGCTCGTGGTACGCCCTGGGTTCGTCCGCACCCGCATGACCCACGGCCTCGAACCCGCGCCGCTCTCGACGGATCCCGGCTCGGTGGCCCGAGTGGTCGCCGACGGCCTCGACAGCGGGGCGCGCGTCGTGTGGGCGCCTCCCGCCCTGCGCTGGCTTATGCTCGTAGTGAGAATGCTTCCCGGTCCCCTCTTCCGCCGGTTAAAACAATGAGCGCGACACGACCTTCGAGAGAGCCCACGGCGCGTGCGAGCAACGTCACGCCGGCGCGCGACGTCGGTCAGGTGCGGGAGCGCCGGCGCCGCGCCCGCCGCAAGCAGCGCCTGGCCAGGCTGGACCTCGGGCTCGGCGTGCTCGGAGCGATAGTGCTCCTGGTCGCCACGCCCGGACTTGCGATCAGCGCCCTCGTCGCGCTGCTCGTGCTTGCCGTCTGCCTCGTGTCCTTTGTGCTCGAACGCCGCAAGCGCGTGCGAGCCAGAACATCCGGTCCGGCGCCGCGCTCGCGCACCGCCGTCGGCGAGCAGCGCCGCCCTCGTGCGGGCACCCGGCGCGACCGGCCCCGCTCCACGCGGTAGGCCGCCTGGCCGCTAGCGCGGCTCTAGGACGAAGACGGCTATGTCGCGCGCGGTGCGCTGCTCGTAGTCATCAAATCCCCCGTACTGCGCGTTCATCTTGTTCCACAGCTCAGCGCGCTCCTCGCCCTCGGTCACACGCGCGCGCACCAGCCGGCGCTCGCCGCGGATCTCTATCTCGGCCTGTGGGTTCGCCTTGAGGTTGTGAGACCACGCGGGAGCATGTGCGTTGCCGGCGTTTGACCCGATCACGACGATCCGCTCGTCGTCGCGCAGATAGAGCACCGGCGAGGTGCGCCGCTGTCCACTTCGCCGGCCCATCGAGGTGAGCAGGAGCACCGGTGCCCGACCGATCTTCCCCAGCAGTCGCCCTCGCGTCATGCGGTAGACGGGCACGTTCATCTTCCCCAGCGCCCGCAGGGTGCCCGCTGGCAAGAACATCGAGAAGCGCGAGTAGAGATGGTCGCTCGGCATCGGCGAAGTATGTCATTGCGCTGCAGCCATGCGTGAGGGCGTGGAGATAGAGTGCCCGGCCATGCGCACGACGCGTCCCGGATGGCGGGCAGCCGGCGTTCACCAGGAGCGGGCGGCATCGTGAGCGACTCGCCCGTGGTGCGCTACGAGGTCACCGACAGGATCGCGCGGATAACGCTCGATCGGCCGGAGCGCGGCAACGGGATCACGCGCAACCTGGTCGATGAGCTCGTCGACTGCGTCGAGCGCGCGGACCTCGATCCGGCGGTGCATGTGATGCTGCTGTCAGGCAGCGGGCGGGGCTTCTGCGGCGGCTACGACCTCGTCGAGAGCGCCGAGGGAATGGACACGACGGCGGGCGAGACGGACGCCGATCGCGCTGGTTCGCCGCTCGACCCGGCCGTGATGGCGTCCAACCACGACCCGCGAACGACGTGGGACCCGATGGTGGACTACGCGATGATGAGCCGCAACGTCCGCGGCTTCATGAGCCTTTTTCACTGTGGCAAGCCGGTGGTCTGCAAGGTGCATGGCTTCTGCGTCGCCGGCGGCACCGACATGGCGCTGTGCTCGGACCTGCTGATGATCGCCGAGGACGCGAAGATCGGCTACCCGCCCGCCCGCGTGTGGGGCTCGCCGACGACCGCGCTCTGGGCGCACCGTATCGGGGTCCAGCGGGCCAAGCGACTGCTGTTCACCGGCGACTCGCTCTCAGGCAGCGAGGCTGTCGAGTGGGGTCTGGCGATCGAGGGTCCATCCCCCGAGCGCCTCGACGAGCGGACCGAGGTCCTGCTCGAGCGGATCGCCCGGATGCCGGTCAACCAGCTCATGATGATGAAGCTGCTCGTCAACCAGACCCTCTACGCGCAGGGCCTGCACGCCACGCAGGTACTGGGCACCGTGCTAGACGGTATGGCCCGGCATACGGACGAGGGCTACGCCTTCCAACGGCGCGCCGCCGAAGCCGGGTTCCGCGAGGCGGTGAGGGGGCGCGATGAGCCGTTCGGTGACGCAGGCCGCTCGACCTTCAAGGGCTAGCGCGGGTCTGCGATCGTAGGAGCGTGGCACTGATTCGTGCGAGCGCCCCGCTCAGCCGTGCTTTGCATCGCGTCTTCCCGTCGCGGCCGTTTCACGTGCAGTTCTGGGATGGCGAGGCTGTCCCCGCGACGACGAACAACCACGCTCCGACTTTCTACATCCGCCGGCCGTCAGCGCTCGGGCAGTTCCTGCTCTCTCCGGGAACGCTCGGCCTCGGTCGTGCCTACGTCGACGGGTCGCTCGCGGTGGACGATCTCGACGGCGCATTTCTCGTGGTGGAGGAATGGGAGCCGCCGCGCCTGAGCGGCTCTGACCGTGCGCGGCTGGGGATGGCGATCGCTGCCGCGGCCGCGCCGGGAGGCGTACCGCGACGCCCGGCACTCGAGCTCATCCTGCGCGGCGAGCGCCACAGCGCCGAGCGCGATGCGGCGGCCGTTCGCTACCACTACGACGTTGGCAACGAGTTCTTTGCGCTGTTCCTCGACGACTCGATGACCTACAGCTGCGCGATCTTCTCGCGCGGCGCGCAGACGCTCGAGGATGCCCAGCGAACGAAGCTCGAGATGGTCGCGGGCAAGCTCGAGCTCGAGCGGGGCATGCGCGTGCTGGATGTCGGATGCGGCTGGGGCAGCTTCGCGATCCACGCTGCCCGCGAGCACGGCGTGAAAGTCACCGGCATCACGATCTCAGAGCCTCAGGCGCAGCTCGCTCGGGAGCGAGTCTCGCAAGCCGGTCTCGACGAGATGATCGAGATACGCGTGGAGGACTACCGCCAGCTGGCGCCCTCGTCGTTTGATGCGATCGCGAGTATCGGCATGGCCGAGCACGTGGGCGAGAGTCAAATCGACCGATACGCAAGCTCGCTGTTCGACCTGCTCCGCCCGGACGGCTTGTTGCTAAACCACGCGATCGCCGCGCTCGACCCCCATGCGGACCCGCTCGAGGACCTCTTCTCGACCCGCTACGTGTTCCCGGACGGCGAGCCCCTGCCGCTGTCCCGAGTACAGCTTGCGCTCGAGCGGGCCGGCTTCCACAGCGAGCACGTTGAGGGCTTCCGCCAGGACTATGCGACGACGCTGCGCCACTGGACAGGACGGCTGGACGAGCATCGTGACGAGGCGGAGGCCATTGCCGGCGTCGAGCGCACGCGGGTCTGGCGGCTCTACCTGCGCGCCGCCCGACACGGGTTCGATGCGGGCCTGACCGCCGTCTACCAGATCCGCGCCCGCCGACCTGCCTAGGCGCACAGGCGCGGGCAGCCGAGGTGAGCGCCGCCGGACGGCGAGCGCGAGTGCCGCCCGCGGCGCCACGCTTCTGGACCTGCGCCGCCCGCAGGGCTAGAATGCGCGGGCACCTCGCGGATGTAGCTCAGCTGGCTAGAGCGTCGCCTTGCCATGGCGAAGGTCGAGGGTTCGAATCCCTTCATCCGCTTTCAAGAAAACCCCCGATAGTCGGGGGTTTTCTTGTTTCACAGGCGGCCGGAGCGTTCTGTTGGCCGGTGTGGGTACCGCGCCTGGGTACCACCGGTCAGATAGTTCTCCATGCGAGCCGCGACCTCGCGCTCGCAGTCCGACCTCTCGCTCCGGAGGCGCATAGAGGCTGAGCGCCACTCGCCTGGATTAGACGAATTTGCAGGGGATATGGAGTTGCTCACCGTACGAGTGATATACCGGCAGAGGATCTCGGGCCCCCCCCTTTTGGCAGTAATTGGCAGTGAGCGGGCGGCCACCCCGAGGCGGAGGGCCGGGGCGTCTGCTGTGGGGAACGCGGGGACATCGGTTCGACTGAGTCGGCGGACCATCGGATTCGCCCGCGACCCGGATTTGTCGCTATTTGCGAGCTTTCTGATTGGGGCGTGGGTCCC
>JAOPZV010000223.1 GCA_025963935.1 Solirubrobacterales bacterium | reverse complement strand
GCACCGCGCCGGCCTTCTCGTACTCCGTGCCCTTGTGGACGAGCAGCGTGGCGTCGCCGCCGTCATCGAGGATCATGTTCGGGCCGGCGGGGTGGGTGGGATCCGCTTCACTCTCCGGCCAGCGCATCGCCTGTTCGGTGCACCACCAGTACTCCTCGAGCGTCTCGCCCTTCCACGCGTAGACGGGCACGCCCCGCGGGTTCTCCGGCGAGCCGTCCGGCCCCACGGCGACCGCCGCCGCGGCATGGTCCTGGGTCGAGAAGATGTTGCAGCTGCACCAGCGCACCTCTGCGCCGAGCGCGGTCAGCGTCTCGATCAGCACGGCCGTCTGGATAGTCATGTGCAGCGAGCCGGTGATGCGGGCTCCCCTCAAAGGCTGGGCGTCGGCGTACTCGCGACGGATCGCCATCAGGCCCGGCATCTCGTGCTCGGCGAGCGTTATCTCCTTGCGCCCGAACTCGGCGAGGGATAGGTCGGCGACCTTGAAGTCGGTATCGGTCAGCGTGGCGGTGGGGTTCATCTGTAGATCTCCATGGTCATAGGGATAGCTCAGCGGTTGGCGAGCGCGGCCTTCAGCTCGTCGATCACCTTCACCGGCCCGGGATCAACGCCGCGCAGGGCGGCGAGGTAGATAGAGACGAGATCGCCGAGGAGCACGAGCGAGAGGACCCGCTCGATCGCCGTCTGCCCGCGGGTCTCGAGTCGGCAGCTCATCGCGGCGTTGTCGGCGATCAGGCGCTCGGTGAGCTCCATCCGCTCCTTCACCCTGGGGTGTGCGTCGGAGTCGTCGAGGAAGACTGCGGAGAAGCGCCCGAGCTCGCGCGCGCCCTCCCAGCCGGCGAGCTCGTTGTGGTCGAGCTCTGGCAGTTCGTGGTAGAAGGCGGGCTGCTTGGCGTTCTCGTTGATCTGCGTCTTCCAGCGGTAGGCGATCGGCGTGGTCAGCCCGGCACCGGCGATCACCGGAGTGGTGCCAAGCAGCCGGCGGGCGATGTCCTTCGCCAGGGAGTCCTCGGGCGCGTCCGGGCCCCACTCGGCGACGAGCTGCTCGATGTGTGAGGCGGCGACGTCGATCTCGGCGGTCAGCCGCGGCCCGGCCCCGGACAGCGCTGCGACCTCGAGGGCGGCGACGATCATGTACGCGACGGCGGCGCGCGGCTGAAATCCGCCCGGGAGCGGGATCACCGGCACGCCGTCCGCGCGAGCCATCTCGCCTAGGCGACCGCCGGTGGTCACGACGGTCCGCTTCGCGCCGAGGGCGCCCGCCGACTCGTAGCACGCGAGCGTCTCCTCGGTGTCGCCGGAGTAGCTGGCGCACAGCACCATCGTGTCGGGCGTCGTCCAGGTGGGCAGGCCGTAGGCGCGGGTCACGAAGATCGGGCGGGAGGCGTGATCGCCGAGCGCCGCCCGGGCGAGCGCACCACCGATCGCCGAGCCACCCATGCCGGCGACCACCAAGCCGTCGGCGGTGTCCCAGCCCTGCATGATCGCCGACTCGACGCGCCAGACGGCGTCGCGCAGGTGCTCGGGGAGCGCGAGCACGTCGCCGAGCTGGTCGGAGGCGTCGACGCGCGCGATGACCGCGCGCGAGAGCTCTTCTGCGGCCGGTGGGGCGGTGGCGCTGCCTTCGCTCATCTGGTGCTCTTCTCCTGTGGGGCTGTGGAAATTGTGGCCGTTCGGCCTGTCGTAACCGAGGGTCGCCGGAGGATCTGCGGACCTGGAGCCTAGAACTCGATCGCGCCGTCGGGTAGCGCGACCCCAGGGAAGATACGCGCCCCACGGGTTATCACGTTGTCCGCCCCGACGTTGACGCCTTCCCCGAGCACCGCGCCCCCGCTGATCTGGGTGTGGTCACCGATGCGACAGCCGGCGGCGACTATACAGTCGCGCAGCTCGCATCCGGCCCCGATCTGCGTGCCGCCGAGGACCACCGCACGCTCCACGATGCTCCCCGCGCCGACCGACACGTCGGCGCCGAGCACCGCGAGGCTCCCGACGTGCGCGCCCTCGGCGACGCGGACGCCCTGCCCCAGCACGGCCGGAGGAACCACGCGGCCGTCGAGCTGGGCACCCTCGCCGATCGCCAGCCAGTCGCTGCCCAGCCGCTCCCGTACCGCGGTCTCGACGTTGCCCTCGATGATGTCGAACGTTCCCTGCAGGTAACGGGCCGGCGTGCCGATGTCGAGCCAGTAGCTGTCTGAGGGGAAGCCGTAGAGGCCCTTGCCGACCAGCAGAGGCCACACCTCCCGCTCGATCGACACGTTGCGATCGGCCGGCACGAGCTCGAGGATCGTGCGCTCAAGCACGTACGCGCCGGCGCTGATCAGGTTGCTCGGCAGCTCCTTGGAGCTCGGCTTCTCGACGAAGTCGCGCACAGAGCGGTCCTCCTCGAGGATCACGAGGCCGTATGCCGAGGGGTCTGCGACCGGGACGAGCGCGAGCGTCGCGGTGGCGCCGGTCGCCTCGTGCTGGGCGATCTGGCGCGTCAGGTCGATGTCGGTGAGCACGTCGCCGTTGAGCATCAGGAAGCGCTCGTCGAGCATCGGCTCGGCGAGCTTCAGCGCGCCCGCCGTGCCGCGCGGATCTGGCTCCTCGACGAACCGCAGGCGGATGCCGAGCCCGGAGCCGTCGCCGAGGACGTCCCGTACCGCCGTGGCGAGGAAGCCGCACGACATGATCACGTCGTCGACGCCGTGCGCGCGAAGCCACTCGAGCATGAACGCGATGAACGGCCTGTCCACCAGCGGCACGACCGGCTTGGGAAGCGTCGAGGTCAGCGGGCGCAGCCGCGTCCCCTCCCCCCCCACGAGGATCACGGCCTGCACCGGCTCACCGCCTCCCGATGCCCTCGTAGGACAGCCCGGCGGCGCGCACCGCCTGGGGGTCCAGCGCGTTTCGCCCGTCGATGACCAGATCCCCGCTCATCGCCTCGGCCACCTGGGCCCAGTCGAGCTCGAGCAGCTCCTGCCACTCGGTGACGAGCACGACCGCGTCGGCCCCGCGCACGGCGCTCAGCGGGGAGTCGGCGAAGGTGATGCCCGTGACGAGCCTGCGCGCCTGCTCCTCGGCGACCGGGTCGTAGGCGCTGACGCTCGCCCCGTCGGCGTTCAGCCGTGCAGAGAGCACGAGCGATGATGCCTCCCGCATGTCGTCGGTGTTCGGCTTGAAAGCGAGGCCGAGCAACGCGACCCGCTTGCCGACGAGCCCGCCGAGATGCTTGTGCAGCTTGCCGATGACCCGTCGCTTCTGCAGTTCGTTGACCTCGATCACCGCGGTGAGCAGCTGGAAGTGGTAGCCGGAGTTGCCCGCCAGCTGCTTGAGCGCATCGACGTCCTTCGGGAAGCAGCTGCCGCCGAAGCCGATGCCGGCCTGCAG
>JAOPZV010000206.1 GCA_025963935.1 Solirubrobacterales bacterium | reverse complement strand
CTGGCTGGAGGTGCTCGGCGCCGGCGAGGTCGACCCCAACCTCTACTCCTTCATCCCCACCACCGAGGCCAACGCGCCGGGCTATGACCCGGAGAATGTCCAGGGGTTCGCCTGGGGGATGGGCATCGAGCGGATCGCGATGCTCAAGCACGGGATACCGGACCTGCGCCTGCTCTACGAAAACGACCAGCGCTTCCTGGAGCAGTTCTGATGCGCGTGCCGCTCGACTGGCTGCGCGAATACTGCGCCCCCGACCTCGACGTGCGCGGCGTCGAGGAGCGGCTGACGATGACCGGGACGAAGGTCGAGGCGATCCATCACCACGGCGTCTCGGCTCCCGAGCGCTTCGTCGTCGGCCGCGTGCTCGCGGCCGAGCAGCATCCCGACGCCGACCGGCTGCGGGTCTGCCAGGTCGATCTCGGCGAAGACGGCGAGGGGCCGGCGAGCATCGTCTGCGGCGCGCCCAATGTCGCCGCGGGGCAGACCGTTGCCGTGGCCCGCCCGGGCGCCGTGATGCCCGACGGCAGCGAGCTGAGGCGCGTGAAGCTCCGCGGCGTGCCCTCCGAAGGGATGATCCTCGCCGAGCACGAGCTCGCGTTCGGGGTCGCTGCCGATGAGGTCGACGGGATCATCGTGCTCGACGACATGACGCCGGACGCGGAGTTTGCGCCGGGCACCCCGCTCGCCGACGTGCTGCCGATCGCGACGGACGTGCTGGAGCTCGAGGTCACCCCCAACCGGCCGGACTGCCTGGCGGTCTACGGAGTCGCGCGCGAGCTGCACGCCGCCACCGGCGCCGCGCTCGCCAGCCCGCCGTGGGATGAGGACCCCGGCACGCCGGGGGCGATCGACGGCGCCGAGGTGAGCGTCGATTGTCCGGACCTCTGCCCGCGGTTCACCGCGCGCGTGTTCGAGAACGTGACGATCGCGCCGTCACCGCCGTGGCTGAAAGCGCGGCTCTCGGCAGCCGGGCAGCGTCCAATCAACAACGTCGTCGACATCACCAACTACGTGATGCTGCTGACCGGCCAGCCGCTGCATGCCTTCGACTTCGACCGCGTCGCCGGCGGGCGGCTCACGGTGCGCCGGGCGCGGGACGGCGAGCAGGTGCAGACGCTCGACGGCCAGACGCGCACCCTGGACAGCGAGATGGTGGTGATCGACGACGCCGACGGGCCCACCTCGATCGCCGGGCTGATGGGCGGCGCGCGCTCCGAGGTCGGCTCCGGCACCATGCGGGTGCTGCTCGAGGAGGCGACCTGGAACGGCCCGAACATCCACCGCAGCTCGCAGGCGCTGGCCCTGCGCAGCGAGGCGTCCAGCCGCTTCGAGAAGGGCCTGCAGCCGGAGCAGTGCATGTACGCGCAGGCGGTCGCGACGCGGCTGATGATCGAGATGGGCGGCGCGAGCGTCGCGCCCGGCACGATCGACGTCGGCTCGCCGCCGCCCGAAGCCGAGGTGATCCGGCTACGCGAGCAGCGCGTGGAGGCGATCCTCGGCGTGCCCGTCGCGCGCGAGCGCCAGGAGCAGATCCTGGCCGCGCTGGACTTCGCGACGCAGCCGGCGGAGGATGGGCTCGACGTCACCGTCCCGGCGCTGCGCCGCGGCGACGTGACACGCGAGATCGACCTGATCGAGGAGGTCGCGCGGATCGACGGGCTCGAGCGGCTCCCCGCCACGCTGCCCGCCCGCCGTGGCGCGGCCGGGCGGCTGACGCACGCCCAGCGCGTCCGCCGGGAGGCCGAGGACGCGATGGCCGGTCGTGGGCTCCACGAGATCGTCGGCTGGAGCTTCGCCGAGCCCGGCCTGCTCGACCGGCTGCGCCTGCCCGCCGACCACGGCATGCGCAACGTCATAGCCGTCGAGAACCCGCTGTCGGAGGCGCAGTCGATCATGCGCCCCACGCTGCTCGGCTCGCTGCTCGACGCCGCCCGTCACAACGTCTCGCACAACGGCCCCGACGTCGCGATCTTCGAGTCCGGCACCGTCTATCGCGCCCTGCGCGAAGGCGAGCCGGCCGATACCGGGACGGGCGCAGGCGAGCATCATGCGCTCGGCGTGCTGCTCAGCGGGCGCCTTGCGCCCCGCTCGTGGCGCGAGACGCCGGGTGAGGCGGACTTCTTCGCCGCGAAGGCACTGCTCGCCGCGCTTCTCGACCGCTTCCACGTCGACTGGTCGGTGCAGCCGGCGAGCCGGCCGTTCCTGCACCCCGGCCGAGCGGCCGCCGTGCTGGCCGGCGAACAGCCGCTCGGGTTCCTCGGCGAGTTGCATCCGCTCGTGGCCGGCGCGTGGGACCTCGAGCGCACGGCGGTGTTCGCGGTCGATCTCGGCAAGCTCGCCGAAGCCGCGCCGCCCGTCGCGTCGTTCACACAGATCGCCGCCGTGCCGTCGCTGCGCCAGGATCTCGCCGTCACGCTGCCCGGCGAGGTTCCCGCGGCCGAGGCGCTCGCGCGCTTGCGGGCCGCTGCCGGGGAGGTCCTCGAGAACGTGGACGTCTTCGACGTCTACACCGGCGAGCAGGTCGGCGAGGGCCGCCGCTCGCTCGCCCTCGCCCTGACCTTCCGGGCCCCCGACCGCACGCTGACCGACGAGGACGTCGCGCCGGTGCGCGAGCGGATCGTCGCGGCGCTGTCGGAGATCGGAGGTGAGCTCCGTGGCCAGTGACAGCCGGCCCCAGCCGCTCACCGCCGGCTCGCCGCGCGTGGTCGTCGCGGGAGCGACCGGCTTCGCCGGCGCGCTCGCCGCTCACCTGCTGTGGCGCCACCCCGGCTTCGAGCTGCTCGCCGTGACCGGGCGTTCGCAGGTCGGGCGGCGTCTCGATGACCTCTATCCCCGCTACCGCGTGCCGCTGGAGATCCAGGAGCTCGACCTCGACCGGCTCGGGGAGATCGACGCGGCCGTCGTCGCCTACCCGCACGCCGCCGCGGCTCCCACCGTCGGCGAGCTGCGCGAGCACGGCGCTCGCGTGGTCGACCTGAGCGCCGACTTCCGCCTCGGCTCGCTGTCCGCCTACGAGCAGTGGTACGGCGCGCACCCACGCCCCGATCTGATGGCCGAAGCCGTCTACGGCCTCACCGAGCTGCACCGCTCGCGGATCGCCGGCGCCGCGATCGTCGCCAACCCCGGCTGCTACCCGACGGCCTCGCTGCTCGCGCTGGCCCCGCTCGCCCGCGCCGGGCTAATCGCCGACCTCGTGATCGACGCCAAGCAGGGCATCTCCGGCGCCGGGCGCGTCTTCGACGAGACGACCCACCTGTCGATCGCCGGCGAGAACATCGTCCCGTACAAGGTCGCAGCGCATCGGCACACGCCCGAGATCGAGGAGCAGCTGGCACTCGCCGCGGGCGGGGAGGCCCGCGGGGCGGACACCCTCGCCGTGCAGTTCCAGGCACACCTCGTCCCGCTCGACGAGGGCGAGCTCGTCTCCTGCTACGTCACGCCGACCCGTACCGTCGCAGGGAGCGAGCTGCGCGAGCTCTACGCCGACGCCTACGCCGGCGAGCCGTTCGTCGAGGTCGTCGAGGAGCCGCCCGGCGTCCGCGAGGTGCGCGAGACGAACTACTGCCGGGTGTTCGCCGCCGCCGACCAGCACACCGGCAAGATCATCGCCTTCGGCGCGCTCGACAACCTGTGGAAGGGCACCTCCTCCCAGGCCGTGCAGAACCTCAACGTGATGTTCGGCGCGCCAGAGACCGCGGGGCTCGCATGAGCGGCCAGGCCAGCGCAGACGTCGGCTCACCGCCCTTCTTCCGCTCGCGCTGGGTGACCGCGCCGGCGCACGTTCGCGAGCTCGGGCCCGACGCCGCGCTGCCCGCCGGCTTTCGCGCCGCGGGCGTCGCGGCCGGGATCAAGGCGAGTGGCAACCCCGACGTGGGGCTGCTCGTGTGCGATGCCGAGGCGCCCGTCAGCGCCGCCCGCTTCACCTCCTCCGGCACGGCCGCCGCCCCGGTGCTGCTCAGCCTCGAACGCTGCCGGCTCGGCGCGCTGCGCGCGGTGCTGGTCAACTCGGGCTGCGCCAACGCCGCCACCGGTCTCC
>JAOPZV010000184.1 GCA_025963935.1 Solirubrobacterales bacterium | reverse complement strand
CGCCTCGCGCAGCTGCTGCGCGTCGGGCAGGGCCTGCAGCTTCTTCAGCGTCCGGTTCTCGATCTGACGCACGCGCTCGCGGGTGATGTTGAACGCCCGGCCGACTTCCTCGAGCGTGCGCGAGCGGCCGCCCACGATGCCGTAGCGCATTTCGATCACGTCGCGCTCGCGTCGGGGCAGCGCGGAGAGCACCCGCATGATGTTCTCGCGGCGCAGCGCCTCCGAGGCGATCTCGAAGGGTGACTCCGCGGAGACGTCCTCGACGAAGTCCGCCAGCGAGGAGTCGTCCTCCTCTCCCACAGGTTTCTCCAGGGAGACCGGCTGCTGGGCGACACGCATCACGTCGCGCACCTCGCGCACCGAGCACTCGAGCTCCGCCGCGAGCTCCTCCGCGTTCGGTTCGCGCCCCAGCTGCTGGATCAGCCGCCGTTCGGTGTGGATCAACTTGTTGAGCCGCTCCACCATGTGCACCGGTATGCGGATCGTGCGGCCCTTGTCGGCCAGCGAGCGGGTCACCGCCTGGCGGATCCACCAAGTGGCATACGTCGAGAACTTGTAGCCGCGGCGGTAGTCGAACTTCTCCACCGCCCTGATCAGCCCCAGCGAGCCCTCCTGGATGAGGTCCAGCAGCGTCAGGCCGCGCCCCACGTACCCCTTGGCGATCGACACGACCAGCCGGAGGTTCGCCTCCACCATGTGCTGCTTGGCGGCGCAGTCGCCGCGCTCGATGCGCTTGGCGAGCGTCACCTCGTCCACTGCGCTCAGCAGCGGCACGCGGCCGATCGCGCGCAGGTACAGCCGCAGCGAGTCCAGGCTCGGCTCGACGGTCAGGTCGAGCTCCGGGCGCTTGAGCTCCTCCAGACGCACCTGCAGGCCGCGCACCTGCTCGTGCGCTTCCTCCTCGGCGCCTTCGTTCTCGGCTCCGAGCGCCTGCCCGCTGCCGGCCAGCGGGTCCTCCTCGCCCGCGCCGCCGTCAGGCCCGCCTGGCTCGGGTACGGGCACGTCGGCGCCCGCCTCCTCGGCGGCCGTCACCTCGACGCCGTGCTCCTCGAGGTAGCCGAGCAGGTCCTGCGCCTGCCTGACCGACAGCTCGGCCTCCTCGACCGCTGCCGCCAGCGCCTCGGCGGCCAGGAATCCCTTTTCCTGACCCTCCGCAATGATCCCCTGCAACTCCTCGATCTCGACCACTGCCGTGTCCGCCGCCATCAACGGACCGTCATGTTTGTCTCTCACCCGGACCCTCCCAAGGACCCACCGACTCCCATCGGAGCAACGATCCGCTCCGACCTCCCCTTACTTACGCTAAGCCTCCTGTGCGTTGCGTGTATTCATCGGCAGTTGCGTTGCGTTGCGTCTCGTGCTGTGCGACCCGCTTGCACCCGTGATCCCCGAAGCAGGCGCGCCAAGCTAAGTGCGGAGTGATACCAGAATCGCCGGTCGGGGGACTGCCACCGGACGTCCGATCGCCGCGCGCTACGCTTGGCCGCGGTGGCGGCGACACGGATCAACCCCTCGCTGGGTCCCGCCAGGGGCGCCGGAGACGACGTCCAGGAACGCAATCCGGGCGTTCCCCTGGGCCTCTCGCGCGTGGGCGTCACGGGCGTCGAGAAGGTCGTGCGCATCCGCGAGGAGCTGTTCTTCGCGCGGCTCGACTGCTACGTCGACCTCAGCCACGACCAGAAGGGCGCGCACATGTCGCGCTTCGACGAGGTCGTCAACGAGGCGATCGGCGAGGTGGTGCTCAGCGAGTCGCCGTTCCGTGCCGAGACACTCGCCCAGCACATCGCCGAGCTGGTCCGCTCCCGCCAGGGAGCCGAGCGAGCCGAGGTGACGATCGCCGCACGCTATCCCGAGCACAAGCCCGCCCCCGTCTCCGGCGTGCAGACCCAGGAGATCTACACCCTCCACGGGCGAGCCGTCGCCTTCGAGCACGGCACCCGCCGCACGGTCGGCGTCTCGGCGACCGGCATGACTGCCTGCCCCTGCGCGCAGGAGCTCGTCGCGGCGCGCGCGCGCGAGCGCCTCGCCGCCGAGGACTTCTCCCCCGAGCAGATCGACCTGATCCTCGAGAGCGTGCCCGTCGCCACGCACAACCAGCGCGGCCTCGCCACGCTGCATATCGGCTGCACCGAGGACTGCGTAGCCGAGATCGACGCCACTGCGCTGCTCGAGATAGCCGAGGCCAGCATGTCCTCGGAGATCTACGAGCTGATGAAGCGCAGCGACGAGGTCGCCGTCGTCGAGAAGGCGCACCGCCGGCCGCGCTTCGTCGAGGACTGCGTGCGCGAGATGCTCGCCGGCGTGGTCACGCGCTTCCCCGACCTCGACGGTGCGAGCTTCGTCTCCGCCCGCCAGGAGAACCTCGAGACGATCCACCAGCACAACGTCGTCGCCGAGCGCCACGGGCTGCTGTCCGAGCTGCGCACCGAGATCGAGTCTGGCGCGCCCGTCGCGCAGCAGACCACGCTCGAGCAGTGGCTCGAACCGGGCGCGCGCCCTCAGCCGTCGGTCTGAGCCTGGCTCTGCTGCAGGCGGCGGCGAACGCCGAAGAAGTAGTCGAGGCCCGAGAGCACCGTCACGGCGACCGTCACATACAGCAGCGCCGAGACCCACAGCGGCCGGCCGTGCACCGCGATGATCGACAGGATCGCCGCGATCTGCAGGCACGTCTTGACCTTCCCGAACATGCTCGCGCCCATCACCACCCCCGCCTGGGTCGCGCCGAGGCGCAGCACCGTCACAGCGAGCTCGCGCGTGATGATCACCATCGCCACCCACGCCGCGAGACGGTGCAGCGAGACCAGCGAGATCAGCGCCGCCACGATCAGCAACTTGTCCGCCAGCGGATCCATCAGCTTGCCGAACGTCGTCACCGAGTCTCTCGCGCGCGCGAGGTAGCCGTCGACGAAGTCCGTCAGCGAGGCCAGCGCGAACACGACCGCCGCCAGCACGTCGCCGGCCGGCGTGTTCCCGAGCAGCGCCACGACCAGCGCCGGCACCAGCATGATCCGCAGGACCGTGAGTACGTTGGGTACGTTCAGGGGAAACACAACTGCTGACATTATGCGAAGCGCGCCCCGTACGGGCGCGAACGGTCACCGCGAGAGAAAGGATCAGTGCCATGAAGATGCGCACGCTCGGCCCCTATGGCCCCGAGGTCTCCGCGATCGGACTCGGATGCATGGGGATGTCCGCCTTCTACGGCGACGCCGACGACGAGGAGTCCACGCGCACGATCACCCGCGCGCTCGACCTCGGCTGCAACTTCCTGGACACCTCCGACATGTACGGGCCGCACACCAACGAGGAACTCGTCGGCCGCGCGATCGCCGGGCGCCGCGAGGAGGCGTTCCTCGCGACGAAGTTCGGCATCCGGATCGAGGACGGCCGCCGGTCGATCGACGGGAGCCCCGACTATGTTCGCAAGGCCTGCCAGGGCTCACTCGAACGGCTGAAAACCGATTACATCGACCTCTACTACCAGCACCGCGTCGACCCCGACACGCCGATCGAGGAGACGGTCGGCGCGATGAGCCAGCTGGTCGCCGACGGCAAGGTCCGCTTCATCGGCCTCTCCGAGGCGAGCGCCGAGACGATCCGCCGGGCGCACGCCGTGCACCCGATCACCGCCGTGCAGACCGAGTACTCGCTGTGGACGCGCGACGTCGAGGCCGAGATCCTGCCGACCCTCGAGGAGCT
>JAOPZV010000144.1 GCA_025963935.1 Solirubrobacterales bacterium | reverse complement strand
CGCAGCCGGCCACGCCGAGCGGGCCCCCGCCCCCGGCAGCCGCACCACCCGCGGCGGCGCCCCCGCCGGCGAACCCCGCGCTCCCAACGGCCGAACCCGTGCCGACCGAAGCGCCACCACCGGCGGCCGCTCCTCCGAGCTCCACGACGCCGGGCCCCTCGCCGAAGTCCGGCGCGGGCCCGACGGATCCCGAAGCGCCACCCGCCGGCTGACCGGCGGAGGCCGGAGGCTGGTCCTCTGCTTAGCCGACGGTGAAGGATTTCAGAGGCGCCGCGAGGATCCCTTTGTTCGCCACTTCGATCGGCGAGGTCAGCTTGAAGGCTTTCGGCGCGGGCATCAGCATCATGATGTCGACGCCTTCGCGGACACCGGGGTGTTCGGGGAGGATCAGCACGTCGCGGCCGTACATCCGGCGGCCGTCGACTACCGCGGTGTAGAACACGTGGTAGGCGGGGACGTTGTTGACTTTCGTCTTGCCCTCGCCGCGCAGCTCGAAGCCCGAATAGCGATGGCTGAGCGTGCGAATGTAGCCGGCGGCGTACAGCGGCAGCTCGCCCGAGAGACCGCCTGAGTACGGCGGCAGTTTCAGGGGCGCGACGGCGAAGGAGTCTTTCAGCGTGCCGTCGCCGTGACGGCGCTCGACCTTGACGTATCCCCCTGGGTCGGGCGCCACGCGGTAGAGGCCCCTGTAGCTGAAGCTGAAGGGCACCCTGCCCCCGTGGGAGTAGCTGGCGTTCAAGAGCGTCAGCACCCCGACGGCGATCGCCACGAGCAGCGCCACTGCGGCCGCGCTCAGCGTGCGCCGCGTCAGCGGCGAGGCGGCTTGCCAGCGCGGCGCCAGCAGCTCGCCGAGCGTGGGCCCGTACTCGCGCTTCATCGGTACGGCGCTCATCGCGCTCGGGCAGTCATTCCCCGACCGAGAACAGCGCTTCCAGGTCGTGACGCGAGTAGGCCGCGAAGGCGACCATCGTCTGGGTGCGAAGCACGCCTGAGACGCCCCCGATCTCGCCCGTCACGACGTCTGCGAGGCGCTCGTGGTCGGAGACGCGGACGATCGCCACGAAGTCCCACTCGCCGGTCACCGAATAGACCTCTGCGACCCCGTCTATGTCGGCGAGCGTGCCGCCGAGGCTCGAAAACGCGTCGCGCTCGGCCTCGATGAGCACCACTGCGTTGGTCATCGTCAAAGTTAGTTGCCCTTCCTGGGGAGAAGAACGGCCAGGGCCGCAACTGTACACCGGCGATCATCCCCGTCGGCTGGCTGCGTCGTAACCGCGGCTCCCCGCTCGTGTCAAAGCTTTGCAAGGCCCTTCTTACCCGTCGACCCCCACCGCCCGGAGCGCCTCACGGAGGTCGCTGTACCCCTCCATGCGCAGCGCCTTGTTCGCTCTCAGGGTCCATACGTAAGCCCACGTGCGTTGCACGTCGACACCGCTCGCCTTGCCGCGTCCGACGAGACGAGCCGTGACCACGACCTGATCGCCGGCTTCGATGTACTCCTCGGGCTCGAAGCGGATCTCCTCCCAATAGCTGGAGAAGCTCTCGATGTAGCGCTGCACGGCGTCGATTCCATGGGCCGACGCTCCCCCTCCCGGCAGCTCGCTCGACTCGACCATCGTGATCTCCGGATCGAACTTGTCGATGGCCAAGCCACCACCGAGCCAGTCGTCGTAGATCGCGCGGATGACCTCGACGTTGGTCATCGTCATGGCGGGCCAATCATAGGCGCCCTACAGCTCCGCCTCCCGCACGCGATGCAGGCCAAGGCCGAACAGCAGCCCGACGGCCCCGCCCGCCACGCCGGCCAGCCAGCTGCCCTCCCCCTGGGCCCACGGCATCACGATCAGCAGGGACGCGATCGCCGCCGTGCCGAGCAGATCGCCTTCGTAGGGAACACCGGAGCGCGCTGAGATGAGGTCCGCGGACGCCCACGCCGAGAGCAGGGCGAGGGCGCCTGCATTGCCGCCATCCACGATCGGCAGGGGATAGACCGCGGTGGCGAGAAGCCCGCCGATGGCACCGGCTCCCAGGAACAGGGCGAGCACGACGGCCGCCCCGTGGCGGCGCTCGAGCAGCCAGCCGAAGATGCCAACCGTGAGCAGCGTGACGAACGCGTAGAGCCCGTTTGCGTAGGCGAACTGGCTCGTGAGCAGCTTCCACCAGTGGCCGTGGAGCGGACCTTTGATCGCCATTTCCACATAGATGATCGGCTTCGCGTGCCAGGCGATCCACGCCGCGCATCCGGCGAACACCAGCGCGATCGTCGCGTACGGCCGTTCGCTCCGGGCCCGGCCGCCGCCGATACCGGTGCGGCCGCGCGCGCGCCGCCCGCTCCTCAGAGGCGAGGGGACCAACATCCGTGGCAGCCGCCTGCGGGCGCGCGGGGCCTTGGCCGGCTCACCGGCCCGCGGCAGCTTTGGCGCGCGCCGTCGCAGGCGATGGCCACAGTACGGGCACTCGGTGATGTACGGACTCACCTCTGAGCCACATTGCTTGCAAACCACGAACAGATCTGCCCCGGAGGTCATCGTCGATCCATTCTAAGGACCTCCCGCCCGCGCTCGGCTCGGCTCTGAAATACTCAGAGCCATGCACCTCGGCTACGACCAGACCCTCTACATCCTCGCGTTCGACCACCGCGGCTCCTTCCAGAAGAAGTTCTTCGGCATCGAGGGGGAGCCCGACCCGGAGCAGACGGCGATCATCGCCGACGCCAAGCACCTCATCTTCGAGGGGCTGCTGCAGGCCGTCAGCGCCGGGGCTGACCCGTCGGTCACGGGAGTGCTCGTCGATGAGCAGTTCGGCTCGACCGTGCCATCGGAGGCGCGCGAGCACGGCCTGAAGCTCGCGATGCCCGCCGAGCGCTCGGGGCAGAGCACGTTCGACTTCCAGTACGGCGAGGAGTTCCCCGAGCACATCGAACGCTTCGACCCCGACTTCACAAAGGTCCTGGTTCGCTACAACCCCGACGGAGACGCGGCGGCGAACCGCGAGCAGCTGACCAAGCTCAAGCGCCTGAGCGATTGGTTGAAGGAGAACGAGCGCAAGTTCCTGTTCGAGCTCCTGGTGCCCGCCGAGGAGTCCCAGCTCGCGCTCGTCGGCGGCGACAGCGAGCGCTACGACACCGAGCTGCGCCCCGAGCTGATGCGCCGGGCGATGGCGGAGATCCAGGACGCGGGCATCGAGGTCGACGTCTGGAAGATCGAGGGCGTCGACGAGCGCTCGGACTGTGAGATGCTCGTCGCGCAGGCACGCTCAGGCGGACGGGATGGCGTGAGCTGCGTGGTGCTCGGGCGCGGTGCTGACGACGCGAAGGTCGAACACTGGCTGACCACGGCCGCACCGGTGGACGGCTTCATCGGCTTCGCGATCGGCCGCACGATCTGGTGGGACCCGCTGAAGGCCTACGTGGACGGGAAGATCGAGCGCTCCGCCGGTGCGAGGAAGATCGCCGAGAACTTCCTGCGCTTCGTGGCGGTCTACGAGCGCGCCAAGCTTCCGGTCAGCTCCTAGCAGCCCGGACCGCGTCGGCGCCATGAAGATGCGTCAGAGCCTCGCCGATTGGGAGCGGGCGTTCGTCAAAGAGATCACGCTCGATCGGCGCCGGCGCGACTCGCTGCGCCGCACCGCCGAGCAGCGTGCGGCCAAACGGCAGGTCGAGAGACGTCAAAAGCGAGGCTCCGTCCGCTTCTTCCTGCTCGTGCTCGCGCTGATCCTGACGGCGGTGATCGTCACCGTCGTCATGTTCCGCACGCTCTATCTGCTGTTGGGCTGACCTCCCTCGCCCAGCTCGCGCAGGGACTTGTCCACGGCCGACGCCGCCGGCGCGTCCTCGCCGCTGGCTGGGGTCGGACTTCCGTCGCTCTCAGAGCCGGCCGCACCGGTTTCGCGATGGATCTCGAGGTAGATCTCCTTGCGGAAAACGGGAACCTGCTGAGGTGCCTGAATACCGATACGCACCTTCTCGCCCATCACGGACAGCACGGACACCTCGATCTCATCCCCGATCATGATGCTCTGGTTGGACTTGCGAGTCAGAACCAGCATTTAGGTGCACCTTCCTGTTTGCCGATGGGCGACCGGCGAAACCCCCACGCCAGTTTGGCAAGCATAGTCTCAGTGCCGGGGGAACGCGATCAGGACGCCGTGCGCACGCTCCGCCGGTCAGCCTCGGCGTGAGGTGACGCGCTCGGACGTACTCGGCCCCTCCTGCCCGCGGCGCGTGATGGTTGCTTTGCGCTAGTCTCACGGACCGTCCATGCCCCGTCGATCATTGCGTCCGCATCTGAACCAAATCCGCGCCTGGGTGCGACAGGGCCGCACCGACGCATGGGTCGCCCATCAACTCGAAGTCAGCGTCCGCGACATCGAGCAGTTCAAGCGCCAGAACGAGCTCGTCAGCGAGGAGGACTCTCCGAACGGCACCAGCGCCGGCGACTACCCCGAGGAGATCGACCTGCGCGCCGAGGATGACGCGCTGATCGCCGCAGAGCTCGAGGCCGCTGAAGCCGAAGCGGAGAGCGCGAGCGCCGAAGCCGATGACTCCGACGAGGATGACGCGGAGGACGAGTCCAGCGTGCCGCGCACCCGCCGTCGGAGCCGCCGCGGCGGTCGTGGACGGCGCTCCTCACGCAACACGGCGCCGCTGGAGGGAACGTTCGACCACGGCGAGGAGGGGTACGGCCTGTGGCTCGACCCGGCGGTCCAGGACAACCCGATCTATGCCGAGCACTGGGCCGGGCACCGACCGATCGAGGTGACGGTCGAAGAGGACCGGATCGTCATCCGCCGCGTCGGCGATGACGACTAGGCCCTGATCTCCCTGCGCCCGCCGGCGTAGTCGGCGGCCTCACGCAGGTAACGGGCGAAGGCCGCGTCGACGACCACGCCCGCCTCCCACGCCCAGGGCTCCTCGGGCGCAACCTTCATCGCGACCTGCAGGCACCAGGCGGTGCCCCCGTCATACAGCTCCACGAGCTCGGCGGAGTAGAAGCGCCCACCGAGGCGGCGCCGCAGCTCGGCGACCAGCGCTGCCGTCACGTGCTCCTGCAGCCGGGCCCGATCAGCGGGCGCTGCTGCCAGTCGTCGCTCGCCCTGCTGCCACTGGTAGATCGCGGTCTCGAACGACACGATCCGAGGCTAGCAGCGGGGCTCTGCCTCGACAGGGCCGATGATCGGAGCGGGTGCCTCGCGTCAGTTCTTCGGCAGCCCGCTCATCACGTAGGGCTGCTCCCCGGGCCGCATCATGCCCAGCCGGCGCGCCTCCGCTTCGACGGTCGCCAGCTGGCTGAGCATCTGGTGCTGTTTGACGAGCGAGCGGTGTTCGCTTTCCATGGAGCTCACCGTTGCGCGGGCGTGGCTCGACTGCCGCCAGGTGGAGAACATGTGGATGCCGGCGCTCAGGTAGAGGTACAGCAGGGCCGCGAGCACGCACAGCATCGCGATGCGCCCCACCCGGTCCCAGCGAACCCCCGTGCCGGCCCGGCGCGACGGACCGCTGCGGCGGCCGTTTCGAGCTTTCGCAGGCGCGCGGGTCAGCGGGCGCGAGCGCGGATGGGCGGTGGACGCGGCGGGCATGCTCAGACCGCATTCGCCTCCGTCGGCGAAGCTCCTGCCGGCGACTTCTCAGCTGCGCGCGGCGCGAGCTCTCAGCGGCCGCGAAAGGCTGCGCGCCCGGGGAACTCGGCGTCCCCGCCGAGCTGCTCCTCGATGCGCAGCAGCTGGTTGTACTTGGCGACCCTGTCGGAGCGTGACGGTGCGCCGGTCTTGATCTGAGCGCATCCGGTCGCGACCGCCAGGTCGGCAATGCTGACGTCCTCGGTCTCGCCCGAGCGATGGCTCATGACAGCCGTGTATCCCGCCTCGCGCGCCATCGTCATCGCTTCGAGGGTCTCCGTCAACGTGCCGATCTGGTTGACCTTGATGAGGATCGAGTTGGCGACGCCGGCGTCGATGCCCCGGCGCAACCGCTCGGTGTTCGTGACGAACAGGTCGTCGCCGACAAGCTGCACGGAGTCGCCGAGGCGCTCGGTGAGAGTCCTCCATCCGTCCCAGTCCTCCTCGTCCATGCCGTCCTCGATGGACACGATTGGGTAGCGCGCTGCAAGGTCGGCCCAGTAGTCCGTCAGCTCGGCGGCGCTCAGCGTCCGGCCCTCGTGCTCCAGCACGTAGCCCTCGGCACGATGTATCTCGCTGGTCGCCGGGTCGAGGGCGATGGCGACGTCCTCCCCGGGCCTGTACCCCGCGGCCTCGATGCCGGCGACGAGCATCTTCAGTGCCTCCTCGTTGGAGCTGAGATCCGGCGCGAAGCCGCCCTCGTCGCCGACGGCCGTCGCGAGCCCCCGCTCGTGCAGGGTGCGCTTGAGCGCGTGGAAGACCTCGGTCCCCATGCGCAGGCACTCCGAGAAGCTGGGAGCCCCGCTCGGCACGATCATGAACTCCTGGAAATCGACCTTGTTGTCCGCGTGGGCGCCGCCGTTGAGCACGTTCATCATCGGGACCGGGAGGACACGCGCGGACTCGCCTCCGAGGTAGCGCCACAGCGGGAGTTGCTCCTCGGCGGCCTGCGCGTGGGCCGCGGCAAGCGACACGCCGAGGATCGCGTTCGCCCCCAGCCGGGACTTGTTGGGGGTCCCGTCGAGTGCGATCAGAGCGCGATCCAGTGCTACCTGGTCGGCGGCATCCATGCCCCGCACCGACTGCGCTATCTCGCCGTCCACGTTGGCGACGGCCCGGGAGACACCCTTGCCCTGCCAGCGCTCGCCGCCGTCGCGCAGCTCGGTCGCCTCGAACTCGCCGGTGGATGCCCCCGAAGGGACCGCGGCGTGACCGTGCGCGCCGGAGCGTAA
>JAOPZV010000127.1 GCA_025963935.1 Solirubrobacterales bacterium | reverse complement strand
GAGGGCCTGCGCAGGCTGCAGGAGATCAACCTCGTGGATCGGTATTTGCAGACGTAGAACCGCGGTGGCCTGCCACCGCACTGACAAGGAGGGAACACCCTGCCTGAAGTGAATGAAGATCAGCTCGAGGACCTGGACATCGACTTCGTACCCGAGGTGGTAGAGCACATCGAGTTCGCAATCGGCGACCACGTCGTCTATCCGCATCACGGCGCGGGCCAGGTGATCCGGAAGGAGCTCAAGGACATCCTCGGGGAGAACCGCGAGTACCTCACGGTCAAGATCCTGCACAACGACATGACCGTGATGGTCCCGACCTGCAACGCCCACCGGGCCGGGCTACGTCGCGTCATCGACGAGGAGACGGTGCAGAAGGTGCTGGGCGTTCTTCGGGCCGACTGTTCGGACATGCCGAAGAACTGGAACCGGCGGTTCAAGCACAATCGCGACAAGATCAAGACCGGCGACATCTACGAGCTCGCCGAGGTCGTCCGCAACCTCTCGCTGCGCGAGAGCGAGAAGGGCCTGTCGACGGGCGAGAAGCAGATGTTCACCCGCACCAAGAAGATCCTCGCGTCCGAGCTGATGTACGCGCTCGACAAGGACGAGGAAGAGGCCGAGAGCTACCTCGACGAGCTGCTCGCCGACTCGGCCACCAGCCAGATGGCAGTCGCAGGAGCCAAGTAGCGAGGCTCTCGCGCACGCGGCAGCACCCCACGGGGTCCCATTGCCGCGTGCGCGACAGCCCCTCTGGCGATGGCAGTTGCGCTGATCGTGGCCGCGGGCAGCGGCGAGCGTCTCGGCGCCGGGCGCCCCAAGGCGCTCATCGAGCTGGCCGGCCGGCCGCTCGTGCAGTGGAGCATCGACGCGCTGCGCGAGGTCCCCGGGATCGATCAGATCGTCGTCGCCATGCCCCCGCGCGCTCCGGCGCCGGCCGGCGTGATCGCCGTGGACGGAGGAGACTCGCGATCCGAGTCCGTTCGCCGAGCGCTGGCGGCCGCGGGTGAGGGCGACCCCGTAGTCGTCCACGACGCTGCACGGCCGCTCCTCACGGGCGAGCTGGTCGAACGGGTGATCGCCGCCCTGGAGGGCGACGACCGCGCCGACGCGGCGATCGCGGCGGCGCCGGTGACCGACACGGTAAAGCGCGTGGATCCCGCCGGTGCTGTGACGGAGACGCTCGATCGCAGCGAGCTGTGGGCCGTCCAGACGCCGCAGGCGTTCCGCCGCGTGGCGCTCGAACGGGCCCTCGACTTGCCGGCGGCGGAGCTCGCCCGCGCCACCGACGACGCGGGACTGATCGAGCGGGCGGGCGGCAAGGTGCTCGTGGTCCGCTCGAGCGAGGAGAACCTCAAGGTGACAATCCCGTTCGACCTTCGTGTGGCCGAGCTGCTGCTCGCCATGCGGCGGGGGCCGCGCGGCTGAATCGTGCTTGAATCGCAACCGTCCAAGTGCTGACCGACTATCACCTCCACCTGCGCCCCGACGACGTGGACGCGAGCGCAGCCGAGCACTTCACGAGCGCGAACGCCGAGCGCTACCGGGCCGCGGCGAGCGAGCGCGGGATAGCCGAGCTGGGCGCCTCCGAGCACGTCTATCGCTTCGTTCAGGCGCTCGACGTGTGGCGCCACCCCTTCTGGGAGCGCTACGCCCACGACGACCTGGACGACTACTGTCGCTTCGTGCGTGAGGAGACCGACCTGCGTCTCGGGATAGAGGCCGATTTCGTCCCGGGCGCCGAGGACCGGCTCGCCAACGTCCTGGAGGCTCGCGACTTCGACTACGTCGTCGGCTCGGTGCACTTCCTGCGCGAGGGCGCAGTGGACATGGACGACTACAGCGTCTGGTCGAGCGGGCGAAGCGCCGAGGAGATCTGGCGGCGCTACTTCGAGACGGTCGGCGAGAGCGCGCGCAGCGGGTTGTTCGACATCCTCGCGCACCCCGATCTCGTGAAGTACTGGGGTCCGCACCCCCCAAACGGACGCCCGCTGCCGTCCGGCGATCTGCGTCGCTACTACGAGCTGGCGATCGACGGCATCGCCGAGTCCGGGATCGCGGTCGAGGTCTCGACGGCTGGCCTGCGCAAGCGAGCCGGTGAGATCTATCCGGCGCCCGCGTTCCTGGAGATGTGCCTGGAAGCGGGCGCGCCGGTGGCGCTCTCGAGCGATGCACACCGCCCGCAGGACGTCGGTGCCGATTACGAGCAGGCGCTCGAGCTGCTCGAGCGGCTCGGTGTTGGCGAGCTCTCCGTCTTCGACCGGCGCACGCGCCGCCTAAAGCCGATCGGCGCCCTCGCCGGCTCGCCGGGAGGTGAGCCGCAATGACGGCCGTTGGCATCGGCTATGACTCCCACCGGTTCGCCGAAGGCCGCAGGCTGGTGATCGGCGGCGTGGAGATACCCCACGAGCGCGGCCTGGAGGGCCATAGCGACTCGGATGTGCTCACCCACGCCGTGATCGACGCGCTGCTGGGAGCGTCGGGGCTCGGCGACATCGGCGAGCACTTTCCCGACACCGAGGAGCGCTGGCGGGACGCCGACTCGATCGCTCTGCTCGAAGCCGTCGTGGGCATGGTGTCCGAGCGCGGCCTGGAGTTGGAGCACGTCGACTGCACCGTGCTGATGGAGGCGCCCAAGCTCGCGCCGCACAAGCCGGCGATCCGCGCGCGGCTCGCGGACGCGCTCGGAGTCGCCGCCGAGCGCGTCAACGTGAAGGCCACCACCGGTGAGCGGATCGGCTTCGTCGGGCGCGGCGAGGGCGTGGCGGCCCTCGCGGTCGCCACGCTCGAGAACGCCGGCTGAGGCCGGGCCGTGTCGGCGATGCGCGAGGTACACATCCACGACACGCTCACCGGCGAAGTGCTGCCGCTGCGCCCGCGCGACCCCGGGCGCGTCGGGGTCTACGCCTGCGGTCCGACCGTCTACAGCCGCATACACGTCGGAAACGCGCGGCCGTTCGTCGTGTTCAGCCTGCTGAAGCGCTTCCTCGAACACGAGGGCTACGACGTCGATCTCGTGATCAACGTGACCGACGTCAACGACAAGATCTACGACGCGGCGCGCGCGCAGGGCCGGCCCAGCGCCGAGCTCGCGGCCGAGATGACCGACCTGTACCGCGCCGACACCGACCTGCTCGGGCTCGGGCGTCCCGACCACGAGCCGCTCGCCTCCGAGACGATCGCCGAGATCATCGACTACATCCAAACGCTCGTGGACCGCGGCCACGCGTACGCGGCCGGGGGGGACGTCTACTTCCGAGTGCGCTCGGACCCGGACTACGGCACGCTCTCGCACAGGCAGCTCGAGAACATGGACCAGGGCGAGGATGACTCCGATCCGGGCGCTCCCGCCGCGCGCAAGGAGGACCCGCTGGACTTCGCCCTGTGGAAGGCGCACAAGCCGGGCGAGGACACGGTCTGGGAGGCGCCGTGGGGCCCTGGGCGCCCGGGATGGCACATCGAGTGCTCGGCGATGGCCGAGAGCCTGCTCGGCGTCGGCTTCGACATACACGGCGGCGGTTCGGACCTCGTCTTCCCACACCACGAGAACGAGGCGGCCCAGACGAGGGCCGCGCGCGGCACAGAGCTCGCGAGGCTGTGGATGCACAACGGGATGATCCAGCTGACCGGCGAGAAGATGGCCAAGTCGCTGGGGAACATCGCCCCGCTGCACGACGTGCTCGCCGAGCACGGGCCACAGGCCATCGTCATGTATCTGATCTCTGGCCACTACCGCCAGCCGCTGGCCTTCTCGGAGTCAGAGCTGCAGGACGCCGAGCGGCGCATTCAGCGAATACGCGACGCGCTGAGGCGTCTGGAGCAGGGCCGGCCCAGTCCGCCGGACATGGCTCATCACACGCGCGCTTTCTTCGACGCTCTGGCCAACGACTTCAACACCCCGGCCGCGCTTGCGGCGATGTTCGAGTGGGTTCGCGAGGCCAACCGGCGAGGCGGCGGCGTGGGCGACGCCGATCTGCGGGAGATGCTCGACGTGCTCGGCCTGGGAGCGCTCTCGCCGCTGGCGCTGGTCGGAGAGGTGTCGAGCGTCGACCCCGAGGCGACGTCGCTGCTGGCCCAGCGCGAGCAGGCGCGGGGAGAACGTGATTTCGACGCGGCCGACCGGATGCGCGAGGAGCTGCGTCGCCGCGGGTGGGAGATACGCGATGGCCCTGAGGGGCCTGAGCTGATTCCCTCGGCGGCTAATTGATCATCTACGGCCGCAACCCCGTCAGAGAGGCTCTCCGCGGGCGCCGCGCAGCGAGCGTCGCCGATGTCTGGGCGACCGCGGGCGCCGCGCGCGAGCCGTGGCTCGAGGGCTCAGCGGTGAGCACGGCGAGCGCCGAGGAGATCGAGCGACGCTGCGGCTCGAGCGCCCACCAGGGGATCTGCGCCGACGTGGGCGCCTACCCCTACGCCTCCGTCGAGCAGCTCCTATCCCAGGACAGCCCGCTGATCGTGGCGCTCGACCAGGTGCAGGACCCGCAGAACCTGGGCGCGATCTGCCGGACCGCCGAGTGTGCCGGCGCATCTGGGCTGGTTATCCCCGAACGCCGCGCCGCCGAGGTCACGCCGGCCGCCTGCAAGGCATCTGCCGGCGCCGTCGAGCACCTGCCGGTGGCGCGCGTGCGGAACATGGCCGACTTCCTGGCCGAAGCAGGACGCGCCGGATGCTGGTGCTACGGGGCGAGCGCCGAGGGCGCCGCCGGCGTCCGCCCGCCGGTCGCCTATGACGCCCCGGACTACTCCGGCGGTGTGGTGCTCGTCCTCGGCAGCGAGGGCAGCGGCCTGCGCCCGCGGGTGGCCAAGGCCTGCGACGAGCTGATCGCCCTGCCGCTGCTCGGGCGCATCGAGTCGCTCGGGGTCAGTGCGGCAGCGGCTGCGCTGCTGTACGAGATCTTGCAGAGCCGCCGCGCGCGGGGTTGACAAGGGCCCATAACTGTGTAAGTCTCGCGCCTGCATAACGCTGAACCTAAGGTTGAGAAGCCTTGGTGATTACATAGCTTTGGCGCCAGGGGAGGAGTGCGCCACTGAGCAAACTTGAGGTCGCCGCTGCGCGGTGGCCTCTGAGAAAGGACCTGCTCGTGGCAAGAATCTCCCATTACCCTAACTCTGAACCTAAGGTCGAGGATGGGTTCCTCATCGCCCTCGCAAAGCAAGGCGACCGCGTTGCCTATGACCGCCTCGTCCGGCGCTACCACGGCTTCGTGCGCCTGAAGGCATCCTCGTACTTCCTCGCCGGCGGCGACGCCGACGACCTGATCCAGGAGGGGCTGGTTGGCCTGTACAAGGCGATCCGCGACTTCCGCACCGACCGTGAGTCGAGCTTTCGCAACTTCGCCGAGCTCTGCATCACGCGGCAGATCATCACGGCCGTCAAGACGGCCACACGCAACAAGCACACGCCGCTGAACCAGTACGTGTCGTTTTCCTCGACGCCCGCGGGCACCGGCGAAGACGTTCCCACCCTCGACCAGATGCTTCCCGGCCCGACGGTCCACGACCCCGTGAACCAGGTCATCTCCTCCGAGGAGCTGCGCTCGCTCGTCGGGTGCCTCTCGACGGCGCTCTCGGAGCTCGAGAGCCGTGTGCTGTCGCTGTATCTCGACGGCTACTCATACGAGCAGGTCGGCGAGCGCCTGACATGCGACACCAAGACGGTCGACAACGCGCTGCAGAGGGTCAAGCGCAAGGTCGGCGCGCACCTCGAGTCGCGCGCCGTGGCAGCCTGACCCGCACACCTGTGGCCGCCCGAAGGACGGCCACAGGCGTATGCGCGGGCGGGGGAGTGCCGGCTAGATCTTGCCTTCGCTCGGGAGCTTGCCCGGGGCGACCGGGTGCAGCGTCCCGGGTGGTGCGGGGGTGATTTCGGCGTTGAACGTCGGCGTCGATGCCCCCTGGTTTTCGGGTCCGCCGGGAATGTGGACCCGCAGGACGGCGGTCCCGGAGCCGAACACCGCTCGGCTGATCGAGAACGTGCCCGTAGGGCTCACGGTTCCGACTTCGACCACGTGGAAACCGCCGCCGAACGCGCTCTGGCGCTCCAGGTAGATCGGGTGTCCGGCCTGGACCGGGCTGACCGTGCCTGTGAACGTGAGCGGCTGGCCGGCCTGGACTTTCGTCGCCGAGGCGGTCGCCGTCAGCACGTATTTCACGCCCTCGAACTGGCTGGTCGAGCTGACGCCGGCTGCCGTCGCGCGGTAGATCGTGCTGTGGTTTGGCTTCTCGGTGAACGTGTAGGCGCCGCTCCCGTTCGTCGTCGTTTCGTCGGTCTTCGTCAGCGGCTGGTTCTTGGTGCGCGAGAACAGCACGATTTTCTGGTTCGCGCCGTTTTTGACCACGCCTTTGAGCGTGACCGGCTGTCCGGCCGCCACGGGGTTCGGCGACGTTTCCAGCGTCAGGTTCGGGTTCTGCGGCTGGGAGATCGCATAGGAGAGCGGTTCGGAGATGCCGCGGACCGTGAAGCGGCCGCGCGGGCGCACAACCACGCGCAGGTTCGCGTCGCCGGGCACGGAGAACCAGTGTTTGATCGTGAACGTGTTCGCCGGGCCGACGGTGCCTGTCTGGATCGGCACCCATTCTTCGAAGCTCGACTGGCTCTCGCGCTGCAGGATCACCTCCGCTCCGGCATCGGCCGGACCGACCGCGCCGGTGAACGTAACGGCGTTGCGCTTTCCGGTGCGCACCACCCCGCCCGCCGGGACGGGGGAGGCTCCGGGGGAGGAGATGGCCCCGGCGAAAGTGACCACGGGCGCGACCCTCACACGCCGGTTGCCGCTTCGAGCGGTGAGCGCCCGCGCGTAGAAGACCGTGTCGGTGGTGATCGACGGTAGCTTCAGCGAGTAGAAGCCGCCGGCCCCTGCGCTGAGGGTGCCGATGACTTTGAACGCGCTACCGGGCGAGCGGCCGTAGAGGGTGACCGTCTGGTTGACGGCGCTGGTGCCGCTGGGGCAGCGGACCTGACCGAAGACTTCGACGGGGTCTCCGCTGGCGATGATGTGTGGTTCCGCGAACAGGCTCACACGGCATCCGGCGGAACCGACGTGCTTGACGCCCTGGCGCGCATGTTCGCCGGCGGCGGACGCCGCTGCCGGGCTCAGCGCCAGCAACGCCGCCGCGGCCGCGAAGGCCGGGCGCAGCTTGATTGAACGCATCTGTGCCTTCTCCTTTGGGGGGTGGGGGGGGCGACAGCGGCATGTCCGATGGCTGTCTGCCGGCGTTAAACCCCGAGGCCGGAGATCGATGCGGTGGGCCGACAGGTGCCCGATGACGAGCTCAAAACAGGACTCGCAACGCGCCCGGAGGGTGGGGGGCGGGCGCGCCGCGAGCCCAAACGGGAAGGACCTCGCCCCTGGGGCCCCCACAGAGGCGGAAGCAGTAGGGAGCGGATGACTTTCCCACGTCACAGGGCCCGCGAGAGGGGACGCGCGGCCCCGCGACACCGATGCACTACCCGGACGAACCGCTGGCAAACGGCGCTTCTCGGTGAGCCGATTGCCCGCCAGGCCTCGACGAGACGTTTCGGTGAGACCAAATCGGGTACGTCTGTTGGGTGCGTTGGGCTCGGAGGACGTCTTGGAGCGGACGACTGCCCAGCGCGATTGCAATCCCCGGGAGGAGAAGGAGCGGAATGAGAGCGATCAGAAGCGCAGGGCTGTGCCTGCTTGCGGCGATGGCGACAGGGGCTGTGGTCTCTTCGGCTGCCACGGCGGAACCAGTGTTCTTGACTAAAGCGGTTGTGACAGAAGGGTCGAAAATACCGTTCGCGGCAACGCTCGGCCCGGCCTTCCTGGAAGGCTCGCAGAGCAAATCGAAGATCAGCTGCCAGGGGGGCACCGGCCAGGGAGAAGTCACGGGTCCGAAAGCCGTGAGCAACGACATCACCACGTTCACGGGCTGCGAAACCAACGGCCTCAAATGCGAGAGCGGCGCGACCGAAGGCGTGATCGTCACGAAGACACTCAGGGGCGTCCTCGGGGGTCTGACCACGACGCTCCCCGGCGTGCGCCTGTTCTCCCAGTCGGCAGGCAGAGGCGGCCCGCTGGCCGAATTCGAATGCGGCGGTGGGATCGCCAAAGTCCTCGTCACCGGATCGGTGATCGGATCGCTGTCCGGCGCAGCAGGCAGCGGGCCGGCCGACGGCAAACTCCTGACCTCGGGCAAACTGACGTTCGCGGAGGCCGGCGGCATTCAGAAATACACCAAATTCGTCGAAGGCGAAGCCGGCTCCGAACAGCTGACGGCCACCATCAACGGCACGGCCGAACTGTCCGGCCAATCGGTCGTCGCGACACTCAAAACGGTCCCGGCGGGCTGGGGGATGGGCGTCACCAAGTAAGGGGTCACAGGGCCGGCCGGCCGAGTGAGCGCCAGGGCGGCCGGGTCAAGCGGCATGCGTGGGATCTCCGCGGTCCCACGCATGCCGCCCACCCGCTGCAAGAGCATGGGCTTCGGCCAGGATTTGCCGGCCGCAAAAGTGGGTATTCGCTCAGCATGGAAATTGCGAGCGCTGTTGCCAGCCTGAGCGAGTCCTATCCTGCGAGCGCCCTGTCGATACCTCGCGCGCGGGCGGCGCTGACCGCCTTCGCCGCCGAGGCGGGCGCCAGCAGCGAGCAGCAGGAACACGTGCGCCTGGTTGTCTCGGAGGCCGTCACCAACGCCGTGCAGCATGCATACGACGAGCATCCGGGCGAGATTCACGTCACGGCGATGGTCGTCTCCGGAGAACTGTGGATTCTCGTCGCCGATGAGGGCCGCGGGCTGTCGGCGGGCAGCGACAGCGCCGGCCTCGGCCTCGGCCTCGCGTGGATGGCGCAGTTCAGCGACGGGATGACGCTCGTCGCGCGCTCGTGTGGCGGCGTCGAGGTCCGCCTTCGATTCAGCCTGCACCGCGCCGGGGCCGTGGGGGCCTACGACTCAGGATCGCGGGTCGCTGGCGTCTGCTAGCCGTCCCGCCTCGTCGCGCTTCTCGACTACGACGTACGCCTCATGCGTCACGACGACCGACTCGACCTCTGGATTGTCGTGGCCGGGTAGCAGGAGAAAGCGCCGCGGGTGGGCACGGATCGCCTCGTATTCACGTGGTGTGAGCGGCACGAGCTGATTGCAGTCCAGGCGAGCGCACTCGCAGCGGAACGCCGCGACGGAGCTTTCGTCGCCATGCCACACGCCCCGCTCGATCGCCTCGTTGACCCCGCGGAACATGGCCTCGTTGGCGGCGACGCGCCGCTGCAGGCTCTCGTCCATGTGGCGATCCTCTCATGGCTGGGCGGGGCTTGCGCCGGCCGGGCGTTTCCTGCTCGCGGCTCGGGGTAAGCAGTTGCCAGGGGCTTCTCCCCGTGAGGCCCCCCCGGGAGAGGGGGCCGCTCCGGTTAGCTCTCTCACGCACAGCCCCGGCGGGCCCTGCGGGCGTGGGTCGAGCGCCGGGGCGGTCCGGTTTGAGAAAAAGATGTTTAGAGGACGTTGCGCGGGGTATACCGTCGGCAACAGGCTCCGCGCTCCCCTCTCGCGGAATCTGTAGTGAGGGGGACCGCCACGCACCACCCAAAGCCTTCCGCCTCCTCGGGGGCAGGGGGTGGAGGCGGGCCCCGTTTTGGTTTGTGGCGCGCTCTGGTCTCGATCCGGAGCGCGCCACGAGCCGTTTCTATGACGGCCAGCGCTCGGCGCATGCGCGCCGGTCGAGGCGAGTTTTAGGTTTAGGTTGCCTCCTGGCGGGTAGCGGCTGGCCACAGCTCTCCGCCGGGGAGAGCGTCCATCGCGGGGGATTCAACATGAGCCAGGCCAGCCGGTTGCGGGGACGTGCGTTCGGTGTCTGCGCGGCGCTCGCCGCGTGTTGTCTGATGGCGGCTCTGGGGGGCGCGCAGTCCGCCTCGGCGGCCCGGATATTCCGTGTCGGCACCTACAACGCGAGCAAAGGCGCCTACAAAACCATTCAGTCTGCGCTCAACGTCGCCAAATCGGGCGACTGGATCCTGATCGGGCCCGGCGACTACAAAGAACAGGGCACCACTGTTCCGGGCGGAGCACACGGCGCCGGTTCCGCGCTGCTCATCCAGAAGCCGGGGCTGCACATCCGCGGCATGGATCGCAACGGGGTCATGCTCGACGGAACACGGCCGCGCACGCCCACCTGCAGCTCGGCCGTCGCCGATCAGAACCTTGGGCCGATGGACGCAGGGGGCCACCCCACCGGGCGGAACGGCCTCGAGGTGTTCAAGGCCGACGGGGTGAGCGTCGAGAACCTCAGCGCCTGCAACTTCCTCAGCGGCAGCAGCGGCGGCGGCAACGAGCTGTGGTTCAACGGCGGCGATGGCTCCGGCAAAACAGAACTGGGCTCGTGGAGGGGCGCCTTCCTGTCGGCGACGTCAACCTATTTCGAAGGCAACAACAAGCCGTTCGTCTCCTACGGGATCTTCACGTCGAACACCTTTGGCCCCGGTCTGTTCACGCAGGTCTATGCGAACAACTCGGCCGACGCCGCGTTCTACATCGGGGCCTGTCCCGACTGCAACTCGATTCTCGATCACGCGCACGCCCAGAACAGCGACCTCGGCTACTCGGGCACGAACGCCGGCGGGCGCCTGATCATCCAGAACTCGGAGTTCGACAACAACCAGTCGGGGTTCGTCACCAACAGCCAGAACAACGATGACGCCCCCTCGCCGCAGGACGGCGCATGCCCCAACGGCGGCACCGGACCGACCGGCACGCACTCCTGCTGGCTGTTCACCAAAAACTCGGTGCACGACAACAACAACCCGAACGTGCCGACTACGGGCTCCGCAGAAGCCGGCCCGGTGGGCAGCGGCGTCGTGATCTCGGGCGGTCGAAACGACATAGTCAGCGGGAACCACATCTACAACAACGGCGCGTGGGGCGTGCTCCTGGCGCCCTATCCCGCCACCGAAGAACCGCCGGCTGTCGCCCATTGCCAGGGAGGCGTCGAAACGACGGTCGAAGGCAAAACCGTCTGCTACTTCGACGACTGGGGCAACGAGGTCGCGAACAACACGCTGACGAACAACGGGTTCTTCGGCAACGCGAGCAACGTAGACCTCGCCGAGATCTCCAACCCCGAGAACCCCGGCAACTGCTGGCACGACAACACAAACACCTCGGGCACCGTCACCAGCGAACCAAAAGCGATTCAGAGCCCGCCACACAGCGTCTGCGGAATCCCTGACTCCGGCGAACCGCTGGCCAGCTCGCTCGGGGCGCAGGTCGCGTGCGACACCGGGTTCTTCGCCGAATGCCCGAGCAACGTCGTGGCGAACTACCCGAAACGGACACAGGTCGTGCTGCAGCCGCTACCCCAGCAGCAGACGATGCCCAACCCGTGCGTCGGCGTGCCGTATAACCCGTGGTGCCCGGCGAACAAAGGCAAACAGCCGGCCTACCCGGTGCCCGGCAAACCGGTCGAATGACAGGAGGCGAGCGGCGCTAGCCGTCTCGCCTCCAATGGCGCTCGGCGGCTCTGGCGACGAAGCCGGCCGTCAGCACAGCGAACACGGCCGCGACGGGCCAGACGCCTTTGACGGCGCTCAGCACGGTGACCGTCAACGCGGCCACCGCGGCGCCGATCGAGAAGACTAGGTTGGCCATCTGCTCACCTGGGGTGTGTCGACGCCCTGATTATCGCCCCCGGGCGCGCCACGCCCGGTTGACAGGCGCATTGGGGGGTCTAGTGTCCCCCTTACGTCCTCCGGGCTCTCCCGAGGTGGCCAGGGGACAGGGCAGCGAGCGGTAGTGGACGTGAAGGCGGGAGGATTGCGCGCCGAGACGGACCGCCGCACACCAACTCAACGTGCGAGGTCCGATGTCCTTCCTGAACTGCCCCAACTGCGGGCTCACAGTCGCCATGCCAAGCCGCGAACTGTCGATGAGCCACTGCCCTCGCTGCCTGGCGCGCCGAAGGGAGCGGGTGGACCTCTCGGTGTGGGCGCACCGGCACGGGCCGGGTCCCACCGTCCGAGCCGAGTGCCCGGGAGGGCCACGCAGGCGGACGCATGAGGTAGGGCGGTGAGACAGGTAGCGCGCCCGGCTCAGTTCGGCGTGCAGCACCTGGTGTGCGACCGTTGTCACACGCTCTTCCTGAAGGGTGAACTCGACCTCGCCGCAGCCGACTATCTGGAAGCTGTCGTCTTCTGCCTCCTGGGCGAGGGCATCGATGGCATCTCGCTCAACCTGAGCAAACTCCGTTTCATCGACGCGACCGGCCTGCGGGCGATCCTCGCAGTTCGCGAACTGTGCGAGCACAGGGGTTTTACGTTCTCCATGACGCGGCCGAGCGGTCAGGTGCAACGCCTGTTCGACGTGACGGGCGCCGCGGACCAACTGCCGATCGACAGAGACCACAGCGGGTCGTTGGCCGCGGAGCGCAGGATCCGCCCCCTCAGGGGACTGTCGGTCGCGCGGCAGTGAGACCTTCCCCAACCGGGGACAAAAACGCGGCGCGTCCGGGACAGGCCAGTGTGACGGCGCGCTCTTCGCGCATGAACGCGGCGCGTCTGGGCTAAGTACCTACCGTCAACCATTCCACGATTCACTGGGAGGTCGCAGTGGGCTTCGATCAATATCACGAGCCGGCCGGCGAGCTCAGCGCCGAGGTTCGGACTTTCGCCCGGATGATCGCCTCGCTCACCGAGGAGGCAGAAGCGATCGGATGGTACGCGCAGCGGATGTCAGTCGAGCCGGACGCGGACGCTCGCGCAATCATGGAGAACGCGCAGCAGGAGGAGTTCAAGCACTTCGCCATGGACCTCGAGTTCCTGAGCCGGCGCGCGCCGAAGTGGCGTGTCGCTCTGAAGGGCGTGCTGTTCACGGACGGCGACATCGTGCAGGCCGGCGAGTCTGCGGAGGAGGCCGAGGACAAGGCGGGTGGCTGAGGACATCGCCGGCCTGCCGCGCAACAGTCCTACTCGACGCTCAGCGGAGCTTTTTGTGCCGGCGAAACGGATGCTGGTGCGACAGGCGAGCTCCCGCGAGCAGCGCGCAGATCACACCGACGGCGAGCAGCCAGTTACCTGCCATCACGGCAACCGCCGTGATCAGGGCTCCGACGGCAAACACAGTTGGGGCGTAGGTCTGTCTCATCGTCTGTGTCTTCATCGGACTCATACGTGCGGGTCTTGAGCAAAACCGTTGATACAGGCGGCGAGCGCGGGGCTTGAACGCCTCTCGTTCGAGGCTCGCAGCGGCTGAGTGCTCACCAGCAACGGTAGGCCCGGGCGCCGTTTTGACAAACGTCGACACATGGCGATACCTATTCTGCGGCGGCGCACAGGACTCCTCTCGAGCTCGCTGCGGCCGGAGGGCATACGATTGAGCGCGCGATGGGTGATCCTCCCGAGCTGGTCGGCGTCCGCCACGAGTATGTGAACGCCGGCGGCCTGCGAACACACGTGGCACTCGCCGGCCCCGAGGACGCCCCGCCGGTCATGCTCGTTCACGGATGGCCCCAGAACTGGTGGGCCTGGCGCGAGGTCATCCCTGCACTCGCAGGCCGCTTCAGGGTGATCGCACCGGATCTGCGCGGCCACGGCTGGACGGAGGCGCCTGCGTCCGGCTATGAGAAGGAACAGCTGGCCTCCGACCTGCTCGCCGTGCTCGACGCACTCGGCATCGAGCGGGCGACCTGGGTCGGCCACGACTGGGGTGGCTGGACGGGCTTTCTCGCCGCCCTGCGCGCCAGCGGGCGGCTCGAGCGGATGCTCGCCCTCTGCATTCCCCATCCGTGGATGCCACCGCACCCGCGCCAGCTCTCGCTTCTCGCCTACCAGGGGCCGGTCAGCCTGCCTTTCGTGGGCGAGCGTGTGTCAGGGCCGATGATCCGTTCGATCCTCCAGGCTGGACGCGGCGGCGACAGGCTTCCCGCGGCCGATGTCGCGCTGTTCGCCGAGCACATCCCGCCCCACGTCACGGTCGCGATGTACAGGACGTTCCTCACGCAGGAGGTGCTGCCGATAGCCCGGGGCCGTTACGCCCGAGCGGTGCTCGACGTGCCGACCACATTGCTCGTCGGGGCTCGCGACCTCGTGACCAGGGGCGTGCGGCCGGGCGCAGTGAAGGGCCAGCCGCAGCTTCACGTCGACGTGCTCGACGGGGTCGGGCACTGGGTCCCCGAACAGCGACCCCAGGCCGTCGCCGATTGGCTCGCCGCCGGCTGAGCCTGCGGCGTCCGCGCGTGCGCGGTGCTCACGGCGCTCGGCCGCGATGGGATCCTCGTCCGGGCCAGTTGAAATATCTCGTCCGGTTCGATTGATTAGTTGTGGCGCGCGCCTGCGCGGACGGAGACCCAGCATCAGGCGCGCGCCAAGAGAGCATCGGACGATGGCTGCTGGATGCGTAGGAATGGGCGTCCACTCCCGGCGGAGAACCTCGACCTCGAGCGCTCGGGATCCAGGAGGTGGTGAAGGCCGTCGGGCGCGCGCCGATCACTGACCGATATAGGCGCGGGTTATGACAGAGCTGTCAATGCGTCTTTGACTTTGAGCCTGCTTGGCCCACACTGGGCTGCGAAGGAGAAGAACGATTGGCCGGCGGAGCCGGCTGTAGGGGGGAATCGAATGCTGGACATCATGATCATCGTCGCGTGGGCCGCGACCACAGTGCTGTTCGTCGCTGTTGCGGCTGCGGCAGCGGCAGGCGACGTCACGATCGCTGTTGATCCGCTCGAGGCGCAGCGACACCGCGAGCGAGCCGTTGGGCACGCCGAGGCTTGTGGGGGGCTGTCCCCCCTGGGAGACGACGTCGCTGGAGACCGGCGTCGAGCAACTTGGGCCAGTCGCGCTCGCTTACGAGTGACCGCCCAGGAATAGCGCAGAGGGGTTTCCTCTTGGCTCTGGTGCGCTGAGGTTGCGCGGGGGCGCTCTTCTCTCGGCGTCCCCGCGCTCAATTTTCGCCCCGGCCGGATGCGCCGGGACCCGTCGCTACTCCGCGGCGGGCTCTTCCGCCTCTGCGAATGACAGGTTCTCGGACAGGCCCGTCAGCTCGAACAGGCGCTGGACTTCCTGCGGTCCCGGGATCAACGCGAACTCACGGCCGTTCTGTTCGCACAGCCGGCCGGCCGCGATGATCGCCCGCAGGCCACTGGAGCCGATGAACGTGACCTCCCGCAAGTCGAGTACCAGACGGTTCTTCGCGGTCGTGCAGACCTCGAGCAGCTTGGCCTCGAGCAGGTCGGCCGAGGCGAGGTCGAGTTCACCGCGCAACACCACTGTCTGCTGATTGCTTCGAGCCAGCACCTGAATTTCGAGGGGCAGGCCTTTCTCCCATGGATCCTCGCCAGAGATGTAGGAGAAGACGTCTGTCACCGAAGCTCCCGCGTGGTTGGTTGGGGCCTGACCGGCAGTCTGATTGCGATCAGTCCAGATCCACCAACAAGCGCCCCCTGGACCTGGAGTTCCTGAAAGCGAGAAACCACCGTAGCGCGTGTGCACCCACCCGTCCAGAGCTTTTGCCGCAGGACGCCCGCGCGTGCGTCAGGACGGGCAGGCGATCGGCTTGACCCCCCGAGCATCAAGGCACGAGTCGCTGCGCACCGGCAACTTCCGCCTGCGGACGTGGAAGCGCGTATACGCGCCTATTGTCCCCGGCCGCGAGACGCGCACCTCCAAGATCGCCCCAGCGGGGAAGACTCCCTCCAACCGTCGAAATCTGACCCACGATTCGTGACCCGCTATGGAGGTGGCCGTGCGTTGCGCGATTCTTGACGGACAGTGGCTGCACGTGATCGAGATGTGTGAACCGGATGGGCCCTTGACGGCGAGTCGCCTGATTCTGACCCGGAACGCGAAATCGGTGCCCGAGATGCTCACGATCGGAAACGGATAGAGAACGCCGGCGCTTGCAGGAAGTGGAGTCATGGTGATCGTCTCAGCGGCAACGCTTCTCAGGCCGTTGGCGGCCCTCACCCGAAGCCTCACCACATGAGGCCCCGGGGTGGCGTAGGAGACCGACGCCACTGGGCCGCCGTCTCGAAATTCTCCGAACGGTCCGTTGTCGGACAGGTCCCAGGCGTAGCCCGTGATGCGGCTGCCGATCGCGCTCGACGTGGATGTCAACGTGACGGGGTCTCCGACTTTTGGCCGCTGCGGCGACCACACGAAGGAGGCCCTGGGAGCCCCCAGGAGGTTGTAGACGGCCGCTGCGGCGCCGGCCGATGCAGCACAGCCGACGCTGAGTGTCCCGGCGATGACAACGAGCAGGCGAGACAACGCGGGCTCCCCTTGGTGGACGAGTTCAGGTGGTCGGAACATACCCCGTTTTGCAGAGCGTCTCCCCCAAAGGTGGTAGCCGGCGACGGGCAGCGCGAACACCTCAACGGCACGGCATCCAACAGCGGCGGTCGGAGACCACATAACCGCAGGCCCTCTCACCTAGGCCGGAGACGGGACTCGAACCCGTGACCCCCTGTTTACAAGACAGGTGCTCTACCAGCTGAGCTACTCCGGCGAGATGGGCCGAGTTTACAGGCGGTTTTCGCCATCCTCGGCCCCTGGCTGCGCCAGCGCCGCGGCCTCGAGGGCCTTCTCCCTGGAGCCGAAGTCCTCCCAGCGGACGATCTTCCCGTCACGGAACTCGAACA
>JAOPZV010000123.1 GCA_025963935.1 Solirubrobacterales bacterium | reverse complement strand
CGAGACGTCGAGCAAGGAGCTGCGCGACATGATCATCAACTCGGGGATGGAGGGCGGGATGCAGGAGCAGATGGACATGCTCGAGGAGATCGCGATCTCGCTGCGATGACTCGCATTCTGGGGTTGCAAGCTCGCCGCGGCGCCGGCCACGACGGCGGCCGGATCGTCTTCGAGGGCACACCCGCCGACCTCGTCGCTGGTCCGGCGGGAACCCAATCCCTCACCGCGAGCACCTCGCGGCCTACGTCGGCACCTGACCGCCGGGGCGGCTAGTTGGCGCCGACGACCTTGAAGGCCTGGCTGACGAAGATGTGGTGCGGCCAGTTGACGCCGATGTTGTGCACCTCGTACTCGCCGTTGCTCAGCTTCACCACACGGTCCACAACGCCTCCAGGGTAGGCGGCCAACGCAGCTTCAGTGGCTTTGTTCGCAGCCGTTCCGCTGACGATCGTACCCGACCCCTGGCTGTAGCCCGCTGGGATCTGTCCGACCTGCTTTGACGTGGACTTTGCACCACGTTGGAAGGGAACCACCCCTGCTGCCGAGGGAGTTGTAGATCCGCCGCCGGCAGTCGGCTGCACGACGACCCTGCTGGCCGTGATGGTCGTTCCGTTGGTCGTGCCAAGCACGAGGACCCTGACGCCTTTCTTGATCGAGGTCGCCGAGCTCGAGCTTGTCCCCTTGCTGTATTTCGTAGAGGACGCCTTCTTGACGGTCACCTTCTGACCCGCTGAAGTCGAGATTGTGAATCCGGACGTCGAAACGCTGGTGACCATGCCCGATGATCCCCCTGCAGCCGGCCCGGACCGAGCGTTGGATCCCCCGCCGCCGGGGACGCGTTGGGCCGATGTTGCCGAGATGGACGACGCTGCGGTTGCGCTGCCGGAGCCGGAGCCGGGGCTGGCCGTTGCACTGACGATGCCGTAGGCACCGCCTCCGATCGCGAGGGCTGTGGCGCCGATGGCGATCGACCTGGTAAATCTGCGGGAGAGCATGGACGAATCCCTTCCGTCGTTTGTGATCGTGGGTTAGCGGCTTTGTCCCACGATGTGCCAACTCCCTAAGAGCCGTCGCAGACGGGTATAAGAGCTTTCTGTGGCTCAACGGCGTCGGTTCGACTGTTCTCGCGAAGACGTCGTCCATCCCCTCCATCTGGGCTGCCGGAAGACGGCTGGGAAGCGGCGCGCGGACCTCGGTGGCCGCCCGATATCGCCTCGCTGCGCAGCTAGGGCCCCGTGAAGCCCCCCGAGTAGCAGGGGCCCAGGTTGCAGCGATCGGTCTTCTTGATGGCTCCTTCGAAGAAGTCCGACACGAGCTGTTGCTCCGCGGGGGTCGCCCGCGGCAGGCCGTGGGGGTCTTCACCGCTGCGGTTGGGGAGGTTTTCCCACGGCGGCGGTTCGGTGCCCACGAATTTACCCGAGCCAGGCGCGGTTTCGCGGACGGGGCCGCCGTCCCAGTAGTAGATCGCCGAGCCGGTGAACGGATACGGGTTGATCGTCGGCACCTTCCACAGCATGTCCGTCTGCGGCCAGCGGCCTTTGTAGAGGGC
Organism: Solirubrobacterales bacterium; assembly: GCA_025963935.1. Lineage (GTDB taxonomy): Bacteria > Actinomycetota > Thermoleophilia > Solirubrobacterales > Solirubrobacteraceae > Palsa-744. Next base: position 7,571 of record JAOPZV010000123.1, on the reverse strand, counting down.
CGGGCGGTGGGCACTGGCGCCAATCGTGCGAGCCTCGACTTCGGCCTGGTAGTTGGTCACCTGATGGTCGCCGAATGCCAGGTCAAGCAACACCTGGTGTGGCGGCGTGTTGGGCAGCGGGTTGGTGGTCATCCTCGCCGCATAGCCGTTCGGCTCCCCGCGGTCCCACAGCATCTGCATCATGTCGAACACCAGCGGGCGGGCTTCTTCGTCCGGGTAGTTCGGGTAGAGGATCGACGCGAACGTGTCGAAGTCAACCGAACGCGGCAACAGCACCGAGTAGTTCATCGCGGGCACGCCCAGCGACGCCCGGGTGAAGTCCGGCGAGACGGCCGTCAGCGCGCCGCCCATGATGCCGCCCTGGCTGTTGCCGTTGTAGTAGAGGTGGCTGATGTTCAGCACCGACGGCGTCGACAGCGTGCCGTCCTGGTGGAAGGCTTCGTTGGTCGTGAACCCGCCTGGGCTGATCATCGCCCGCCCCAGATACAGCTCGTCGAGCAGTCCCTGCTGCAGGCGGTCTGTGATCTTCGGGAAAGACGACAGGTTCTGCAGCGCCTGCACGACCGACGGGATGTCCGATTCGGACATACCGATCTCATCGGTCGCGCAATGGACGATGTCGTGTCCCTGCGAGAGGCTTCGCTGCGGCCCGGAGGCAACCTCGCCGGCGCTGCCGAAGAGACCGTGACCGTACAGCGAGGGACGCGCCGTTGCCCCGGCTCCGGTGGTCGCGACCTTCGGGATGATGCAGTCGAAGTTCGCGGTCCACACGCCGTTCTGCAGCGGGGCGCCTTCGGGGCCGAGCACCATCGTGCCCCCGGGAGCGCAGCTCGGGAACAGGAAGCACGGCACGACCACGTTGCCTTTCACGCGCCGCGCGATTTCACCGGGATTCGGTTCGTTTTCCACTTTGGTGACCGCGAAGGTCGGCGACGTGCCTTCTACGACGCAGTTGGCAAGGTTGTTGTCGCCGAGCGTTGAGAATGCCGCGTTGCGCATCGAGAGCTCACGGCTTGTGTTGTTTTCGTCACTCGCGACCGTGAAGTCCCAGGCGAGGTACAGGCTGGAGCGTTCGATCCCGGCGCCTTCCAGCTTCGAGAAGATTTCTTCGAAGTGGGGACGCCGTTCGTTCACCTTTTCTTCGGAGGAAGGCAGGTTGTCACGATAGGTGCGGAAGCCCTGCGGCGCCTGAAGGTGTTCTTTTTTCGCATTTCTCAGATTGCGCACGGCCACGATGTAGTGTCCGCCCGAGGTGAAGTTGACGGCGGGGTGGATCTCCACGTTCGCCTTTTCCGCTTTCACCGTCGAGTCGATCTCAACCCAGATTGGCCAGCGCTGTCCGGTGCTGGTGTCGATCACCACGACAGGCGCGTTCGTTTCCCTGTAGCGCCCCAGATGGTTGATCGGCACGGCGTGTGCCGCCGCGACGTCCGCCGCGGTCGAGATCCCGGGGATCTTCAGCGAGACGACGGAGCCGGGGCTGAAGCCGTCGGCCGCGTTATACGGGGCAACTTCGATGTGCTGGCTCGCAGCGTTGGTTGGCGTGGCCAGTTCCCGGAAGTCGACGCGCCGGCCGGTCGGGCTGGTGGGGTCGGCCTTCGTGTAGTAGTCGTTCGGGAACGGCAGCATGCACTCCGAGCTGCCAGGGCCGGCAATGAACTCGCATTTCGGTTCGATCGGCAGTTCCGCGACTGCACTTCCCGCGCCGCCGATCATGAACGCTGCGAGCGCGATCACGATTAGCGCGGACGCCCGGCCCTTGATGTTCCTCATTACCAGCCCCTTCTCCTTAGCAGTCGGCCGGACCCGCGTGAAGGCGCGGACCGCGACCCTCTCCCCGCGCGGCACACTAACACTCCGCGCCCGCTTCGGGACCGGTCGCCGGACCCGTGTTCTCTTCGTCCAGCCGCCGCTCCAGCGCCTCGATTAACGCCGCCTGTCCCTTGACGAGCTTGCGCGCCGCGCGCCCTGCGTCGAACCACTCCACCCGGTCGATCTCTGGGAACTCCCGCCGCTCGCCCGAGCCGCGAGGCCACTCGATCGCAAATGTGTTGCTCCTCAGCTGCGAGGGATCGAGCTCGCCCGCGATCGCCCACGCCGTGACCAGCTTGCCGCTTGACTGTCGCACCTCGCCAAGCTCCAGAGCCCGCCCCTGCGGCGGCGCGATGCCCGTCTCCTCCTCGAACTCGCGGCGCGCGGCCGCGTACGCGTCCTCGCCGTCGCCGAGCTCGCCCTTGATGATCGACCACGCTCCATCATCCTTCTTCGCCCAGAACGGGCCGCCCATGTGGGCGATCAAGACCTCCACGCGTCCGCCGCGCAAGCGATACAGCAGCAGGCCTGCGCTCCGCTTCGCCCCGCTCACCTCGCGCCACCCGCCACGAGCCCAATATATGCGGCCCGCTCACGCCGGTCCCGGGGAACGCCACGGGCACGGCGGTCGGCCACCAGGCGCTTGTGCAGACGTGCTCGGCTAAGTTTCAGCCCGTGGCCACCTCCCCGGGTCAACCTCCCTGCGTGGTGCAGTACCTCTACCTGCACCAGCCGGGAGACCGGTTCTCCTACCCCTCGAGTCGATCATCCGGCAACCCCGCGCGCCTGGCCGAGCGGTATCTGGAGTGCGTCCTCGTGCAAACCGCCTCGCTGCGCTGGGCCGCTCCCGAGTGCGAGCTCGTGCTCGTCTCGAACCTCCACGGTCACGACTCGCTGACGCGCCGCGGGCGCGCCCTGCTCGATCGAATTCTGTCGTTCGGAGTGGAGCTGCTCGCCGCCGAGTATCGGCATGTGCCCCGGCAGCAGGTCAAGCACTTCCACTCCTCGATGTACGTGCTCGACGCAATACAGGCCGTCGTCGCCGACCGGCAGCCCGACCAGCAGCTGTGGATGGTCGACGTCGACTGCGTATGGATCGACCCGCAGGCTGCGTTTGCAGCTGTCGCCGGCCGCACCGGGATCAGCACGCTTCAGATCGGCTATCCCGCCGACTGGCGAGCACCGACCTTCTCGCGCGAGGACCTCGGGGCGATCGGGGCGCGCCTAGGGCCCTGCGACCCTACGCCGCCTTGGATCGGCGGCGAGGCGCTCGCCGGCACGGCCGGCGACCTGCGCAAGCTGATGGAGGTCTGCGAGCAGCTCGACCACGAGCTCGAGCGTTTCGACACGTTCCTGCCGACCGAGGAGCACGTTCTCACCGTTGCCGGCGGCCTTGGCCGCCTGGAGTTCTCGAACATGTCCACCGTGGTAGGGCGCATCTGGACGGGCCGGCGCCACGAAGCGACGAACCCCCCAGATCCCGCGGCGCTCGCCATCTGGCATCTGCCCAGCGAGAAGGGCCTCAGCCTGCGCCGGGCAGCCAACGCGCTGCTGCGTGGGCCAGCGCAGAGCCTGCGCCGCGACCTGTCGACCCCGGAGCGCGCGCAGCGCCGCTTCAACGTCAGCGGGGTGCGCTTGACGCGAAGCCTGCGCGACGACATCTGGATAGCCGCCTCGCGCCTGCGTAACACCCTCCTGCGACGAAGATGACCGGGGGCGTGGGAGCGCCGGCGCCGTCAGGCCAGCAGTTCGAGATCTCCCACGGCGAGCAGCGGGCGACGATCGTCGAGCTCGGAGGGGGAGTGCGCACCTACGACGTCGGCGGCCGCCCCGTGCTCGATCCCTTTCCGCTCGAGGCCATCTGCGACGGCGCGCACGGCGCACTGCTGATCCCCTGGCCGAACCGGCTCAGAGACGGCCGCTACCGCTTCGATGGCGTCGAGCACCAGGTTCCGCTCAGTGAGCCAGAGCGACACAACGCCATTCATGGCTTCCTGCGCTGGCGGCCCTGGCGGGCCGCCCAACTGACGCGTGACCGTGTCGTCATGGCCACACGGCTGTACCCCACCCCCGGCTACCCGTTCGCCCTGGACGTCCAGGCGGACTACGAGCTCGCCGACACCGGCCTGACGGTCACAACGAGCGCCACCAACATCGGCGAGCGGCCTTGTCCGTACGGCGCCGGGCAGCACCCCTACCTCTCACCGGCCGGCGGCCTGATCGACGACTGCCAGCTGATGCTCTCGGCCGACACGCGGATCCTCGTCGATGAGAAGCGCCGGCTCCCCATCGGGCGCGAGCCGGTCGAGGGCAGCTCCTTCGATTTTCGCCGGCCGCGCCGCCTCGGCGGGCAGCAGTTGGACGACGGATTCACGGGCCTTGCCCGCGATCAGTCCGGGGTGGCCCGGGCGACGCTCTCCTCGGCAGACGGCTCGTGCGTCGAGCTGTGGGTCGACGAGGGATACCCGTACCTGCAGATCTACACCGGTGATGGGCTGAGCCGCGATCGCCGGCGCCACGGGCTGGCCGTCGAGCCCATGACCTGCGCCCCGAACGCCCTGCAAAGCGGCGACGGGCTGGTCACGCTCGGGCCGGGGGAGACGCTCACCGCGCGATGGGGGGTGCGGCTCCTGTAAAAGGGGCCACCTACTGGTTCCACTTGTCCGCCGTCGTTTTCCGGTGAACGCTGCTCTTGACGCGCGGGCTGCTCACATCGGCCGGCGTGCCCGCACGGCTCATGCTGGTCTGAGAGCCTGACATCGCGCTGCGGCTTCGCTTGCGCGCGAACCTCGTGCGGAAATCATCAACCGTGGCCTGAAGCCGCCTGATCCTCGCCCGCTTGCTCATCGCCTCTGTCAATACGACGCTCCATACACCGGCGCAAGCCCGACGCTGCGTCATCTGGGAAAGCGTTCGGGCGACCGCCCCCCAAGGCCCTACAGCTCGGACTCCTGGCCCGGCGCGGTGCCGATCGGGGGGCCGGGCTCGGCCGCCCCGGCGTCCTGCGGGCTGTCGGCCACGACCTCGAAGCCGCCGTCGCGACGGCGCGCGATCACGGCGCCTTCCCAGTCGCGCAGCGGATGTGACCCGGTGCGCTGCAGCCAGCGGCAGATCTGACGGGTGGCGAAGAAGACGATTATCGGCAGCAGCCACACGCCGACGCGCCAAAAGTGGATCTGTTCTTCATACGGGACGTGCAGCCGCACGAAGATGCGATCGGTGGAGCCGACGGCGAAGATGATCACTACCCAGCTGAGGAACGCCGCGCCGATCGCCGTACGTACCGGCCGGTCGCGCGGCCGGTCGAGCAGGTCGTGCCGGCGATAGTCCCCGGTGACCCGCCGCTCGATCGCGGGCCACGCGAACATCATCGCGAACACCAGCAGGGGGAAGGCCAGTCCGCCCCAAAAGGGGTTCGGGATCAGGGTGTGCCCGGCGATCGTCGGCTCGAAATTGGGCATCAGGCGCAGCGCCCCGATCAGCCATCCGATGTACCAGTCGGGCTGGGCCCCGTTCTCTGAGAGGTACGGGTGGTATGGGCCCCACTGCCAGACCGGATTTATCTGGATCAGGCCGCCGACCAGGACCAGCACGGCGGCCACGGCGAACAGCAGGCCGATCGAGCGCAGAGCGTAAGCCGGCCACAGGGGCGTTCCGACGACGTTTCGCTCACGACGTCCCGGACCGGGAAACTGCGTGTGGTGCTGGCGCATGATCATCGCCAGGTGCATCGTGATCAGGACAGCGAAGGCCAGCGGGATCAAGAGCACGTGGACGATCTCCAGGCGCGGCAGGAAGTCGGCCGAGCCCGGGAACTGCCCGCCCCAGATCAGGAAACCGAGCTGGGCCCCCACGAACGGGATCGCCAGCGCCACGGAGTAGGCGATCGCAAGGCCCATCCCCGACAGCAGGTCGTCGCCCAGCGAGTAGCCCGCAAAGCCCTCGAGGATCGCGAGCATCAGCATTGTGAGGCCGATGAAATAGTTCAGGTCGCGCGGCTTGCGATACGCGCCCGTGAAGAAGATCCGCATCAGGTGCAGCACGATCGCCGCGACGAACACGTCGGCCGCCCAGTGGTGGATCTGGCGTACCAGCAGGCCGGCCGGGACGTTGAAGCTGAGGTCCAGCACCGACCGGTAGGCCTCCGACATCTGTTCCCCGCGCAGCAACGCATAGGGCCCGCGGTAGATTACCTGCGTGTCGCTCGGGACGTAGTAGAGGGTCAGGAAGATCCCGCTGGCGACGAGGATGATGAACGCATACAGCGCGATCTCGCCGAGCAGGAAGGTCCAGTGGTCGGGGAAGACGTAGCGCAGCGCCCACTTGATCGCTCGCGAGGCCCCGAGTCGTTCTTCGCTGAAGCGCATTCCCCGCTGCAGGCGGTGGCGGCGACGCACGGCCATCAGAGCGATCCCCCCGTGCGGAGGCGATCTCGCGGCTTCGCTGTACGAGGAGGCTCGCTCATGACTGGCCGCGACGCACGCTCCACCACGACGGGCCGATGTCCTCGCGAAACGGCGCAGCCGCCCGCACGTTGCGTTCTGCGTCGATCATCAACGGCAGCTGCGGCAACGCGCGGCCCGCCGGCCCGAACATCAGCCGGCCGCCTTCGCCCGGCGAGAACGTCGAGTAATGGCAGGGGCAGGTGAAGGCCGGCCCGACGCTCGTCGGCTGGTACGTCGGGTAGCGGTACAGCGAGATGGCGCATCCCGCATGCGGGCAGATCTTCGAGTACGCGAGGATGCCCTCGGGCGCCCAGTCCCGCCGAGCGGGGGGCAGGTGGATGCGATCCGCCGGAAGCTTCACCAGCAGCAGTCCGGAGCCGAACGCCCCCGGGTCGGCGTGCTCGGGAAGCGCGGTGTAAAAGGACCCGATCTGCACCTCCTCGGCGGTGTACGGCCGACCCTGGTCGTCGACCAGGCGCACGCCACGCCGCCAGGGCGTCTGGTGGATCGCATCGAGGTCGGGGCCAAGGGAGGCGAGCGGCGTGACCGCCGCCGTGAGCACGCCCGCACCGGCCAGGCCGGCGGCGCCCGCAAGCAGCTTGCGGCGCGATATGCCCTCCCCGCCCGACTCGATGATCTCGAGCACCTCGTGCAGCTCGTCCTCCTTCAGGAGCACATCGCGCTGCTCGACGCTCTTCTCCTGCGGCACGAGCGCCTTGCCCGCCACGATCGCGCCGGCGGCGAGCAGCGCGAGCGCGCCGCCGAGGGTGACAGCGAGCAGCTGCGTGCTGGCGCCTGCCGCCGCGTAGACGATCGTGAAGGCGAACGCGAACAGCCCCGCGCCCACTAGGAGGATCGCGACGAGTGTCTCCGCACGGCGGTTCGCCGCGACATCTCGCTGCGACGGATCCTCGCCGGTGCGAAGGGGCCGGCTCGTGACGCGGGCCTGACGCCGCCGTGCGAACGCATCTCGCAAGGCGCGCGCGGTGAGCAGCGCCGCGATCATCGAGATCGTGCCGCGCAGCCTCGTGGGTCGTCGATGTGGCCCGTCGCTCATGCGGTTGCTCCCTTCAATCCGTCCTCTCACCGATCAGGCGGGCGACGATCACCATCGCCACCAGTGCCAGGAACCACGCGACCATCCCCTCGGGGATCGGTCCGAGATTGGAGATGCCCCACCCGCCTCGGTCCGATGGCGCGCGCGTCCACAGCACGTACCGGGCGATCGAGTCCAGGGCGTGCTGGTCTATCTGCTTGGAGTCGAAGTGCGGCATCACGTACGGCCCCATGCGGACGGCCTCGGCTACCTGCTGC
>JAOPZV010000118.1 GCA_025963935.1 Solirubrobacterales bacterium | reverse complement strand
GACGACCTCGATGACCGTCCCCTCGACCGGCTCGCCGGACTCGGCTGCGGTTTCGATGCGTCGCCAGGCCTTCTCGAAGCGCGCGCGCTTCTTGGACATGATCAGGCGTCCGTCCTGATCCTCCTTGGTGAGGACGATCGCGTCGACCTCCTCGCCGAGGTGGACCTCCTCGCCCGGATCGACCGCCTTGCGGATCGACAGCTCGTTGGCCGGGATGACGCCCTCGGACTTGTATCCGATGTCTACGAGGACCTCGTCCTTGTCGATGCGCACGACATGGCCGGTGACAACCTCGCCCTCCTCGATCGGGCGGAAGGTCGCGTCGTAGTTCGGAACGATCTGTCCGTCGACTTCGAGCAAGAGCCCATTCGACCCGTCGACCACGCGGGCCTGTGGATTCTCCATCACTGTTTGCACCGGGCGAAGCGTAGCGCAGCCGTATCATTGCTGGGCAGATGCCTGTCCGAGCTACCAAGCGCGGCGTGGAGCGCACCCACCTGGAGCGCGACTGCGATGTGCTCGTCTGCGGCGCGAGCTTCGCCGGCCTGGCCGTCGCGCGCGAGCTGGCCGGCGCGGGTGCGCGCGTCCTCGTGGTCGACCGCTACGAGATCGGCGAGCGCCAGACGTCGGCGTGTGCGATGCCGACCAACTGGATGACGGCGCTCGACCTGATGGGCTCCTGGCGCCAGAGCTTCGACCGGCTGGTCGTGCACACCCCGTTCCACACCGCCCGCTGGCAGCTTCCATGGTCCTTCTCGACGTTCGACTACCGCGAGCTTTGCGCGCTGCTGTGGCAGCAGGCGAGCTCGCCGCAGCTCGAGTTCGAGACGGCCACGGTGACCGGCCGTGACGGGACGACGGTTCGCACCGACCGCGGCGAGCTGCGCGCACCGCTGATCGTCGACGCGCTCGGCTGGCGGCGCGTGCTGTCGAACGCCACGGCGATCCAGCCGCCCAACGCGCGCCTCTCGCGTGGCCTGGAGGTCCATCCGCCGGGACGCGGCGAGGACCTGGAGCTGTGGATCGACGCGTCCTACATCAGGGCCGGCTACTCGTGGAGCTTCCCCGCCGGTGACGAGCTGCGTGTGGGCGTCGGCTCCTTCTGGCCCTCGCATCGCGTCAAGGAGCCGACGGTGCGCCTCGCCGGCGACCTGGACCTGCCCGCGGTGGGCTACCAGGGCAACTGGATCCCCCACCAGCTGCGCCGCGCCGTAGAGGACGACGTGTTCTTCACCGGCGACTCTGCAGGCCATTGCCTGCCGCTGACCGCCGAGGGCATACGCACCGCCCTGTACTTCGGCCTGGCCTGCGGCCGCGAGCTGCGCGCCGTGCTGGAGGGAAGGAGCACGCGCGAGCAGGCGCTGCGTCGCTACGCCGCCTTCTCGGACTCGCATGCGCGCAAGTACCGAGTGCTGCTCGGCGCCCAGCGGCTGGCGGGGCAGCTCACCCCCAGCCGCGCTCTTACGGCGGCCGTTCGCGCAGTGGAGAACCGGCGCGTGGCGGCGTGGATCTTCCAGCAGTACCTGGCGATCGCCCCACCGTCGTTCGCGGGCGCTGGATCGCGGAGCCTGCCCCGCGCGCGGCTCGCCGCGGCCCACGCCTGAGCGCGCTACTCCCAGGCGCCGGGCGTCACGCGGAGGTAGCACATGTCAACGCGCATGAGGTCCATGGCACGCTCGAACAACTCGCGACCGAGCCCGTAGCGCGTCGCGAGCGCCCGCTCTGCCGCATGCTGCTCCTCGCCGGAGAGCACGGTGGCGCGCGCTTCGAGCGGCGGCCCCAGCGGCCTGCCGCGCGCCGTGCACGGCGCCACCAGCAGGCGCGGGTCGTTACGCAGGCGCTTGACCTTGCCCGAGCTTCGCTCGGTGCGCACATACAGAGCGCCGCCTGACTGCGCAGCCCAGACCGGGGTCGGCACCGGCGTTCCCGCGCGACGGTAGGTGATGAGCAGCGCGCGCTTTGCCCGGGCGATGTCCTGCAGCGCGCCCGTCCGCGGCGCACCGGCTGTCTCGCGTGCGCCGCGAGGCGCCGTGCGAGCACCCAGGCGGGCCATCGGCAGCGCCGCCGGAAGGCGCCTGCCCGGGACCGCGCGAGCGCCGGGGCGGGGATTCGGGGACCGGCTGGAGGCGGGCCCGTTGTGCTCTGTCATCGCTGCTCCTTCCCTAGAGGTCCTCGAGCGCCCTGCCTAGCCTGCGAATCCCCTCCTCGATGGCGGGCTCCGCCAGGTTGGCGTAGCCGAGGACCAGGCCATCGTCAACCGGCCTCACGTCCATGTACGCATATCCGAGCGGATAGACGCCGACCGATCGCCGCCCCGCGGCCTGCATCAGCCGCATCCCGTCCACCGCCTGCCCGAGCCGGACGATCGCGTGCAGCCCCGCCGCCACGCCGGTCACCCTGGCGCCCGGTAGATGGCGCGCGACCGCCTCGACGAGCGCGTCGCGGCGTGCCCGGTAGCGCCGCCTCGCCTGACGCAGATGGCGGTCGTAGGCGCCGCCGGCGATCAGATGCGCAAGCGCGAGCTGCTCGATCGTCGCACAGCCGTGGTCCGCCAGAAGCTTCTCGGAGACCACCCTGTCCACCAGCCGCGCGGGCAGCACGAGCCACCCGAGGCGCAGGGCCGGAGCGAGCGTCTTGCTGACCGTTCCCATGTACACGACACGGTCGGCGGCCAGGCCCTGCATCGCCGCCAGTGGCGCGCGGTCGTAGCGATACTCGGCGTCGTAGTCGTCCTCGATCACGAGGCCTTCGTTCTCGCCCGCCCAGGCCAGCAGCGCCGCTCGGCGCGGCGGCGCGAGCGCAACGCCTGTCGGCGACTGGTGCGCGGGCGTGACGAGCACCGCGTCGATCGGGCCCTCGGCTGCGGCCAGCGCCGCGAGATCGTCCACGCGGGCGCCGCGCTCGTCGACCGGCAGCGGCACGAGCCGCGCGCCCTGCGCGGCGAGGATCGCCCTGTGCGGCGGGAGCCCGGGGTCCTCCACCGCGATGCGACCGCCGTCCAGGGCGCGCGCGAGCAGGAAGAAGCCCTGAGCCGCACCAGAGCAGACCACGATCGTCTCGGGGTCGGCAACCACGCCGCGTACCCTGCGAAGGTGCTCTGCGATGGCGCGGCGAAGCTCGAGCGCCCCGCGCGGGTCGGGATAGCCGAACGCTCGATCGGGAGCGTCTCTGAGCGTCGCGCGCAGCGCACGCAACCAGGCCTGCCGCGGGAAGTTGGCCAGATCGGGGAAGCCCGGGAAGAAGTCGAACCTCGGCACGCTGGGGCGCGGCTCGGCGGCAGCGGCCGCGGAGGTCCCTGCCGCGTCGGCGACGAACGTGCCGGCGCCGTGTCGCGCCACCAGGTAGCCCTCGGCGAGGAGCTGACCGTAGGCGTCGACGACCAGACGCCGCGACACGCCGAGGTCGGATGCGAGCGCTCGCGTCGCCGGGAGTCGCAGGTGCGCGGCCAGGCGACCCGAGCGCACCGCCTCGCGCAGGCCGTCCTCGAGCTGCGCCCGCAGCCCCCTGCGCGCGTCGCGGTCGAGCTCCAGCAGCAGCTCCGGGCCTGAACTGGTACCCGTTTCTACGTCCAAAGTGGTCCTTTACGGTGCACCACGTGGACCTTATCGTGCGTGTCCAATGAGCGTGAGCGCCGCAACGCCCCGGACGGTCGACCGGACTGCAAAATGGTCCACCCTGGTTCTCGCCGGACTGCTGACCTTCGCCGCCGTCCAGCTCGGCCTGGCGATCTTCATGGCCGTCGCGCCGCATCGCTTCTATCTCGCGATCGGCCCATTCGACGCGCGCAACGACCACTACGTGCGCGACGTGGCGAGTTACAACGCGGCGCTCGGCGCCGGGCTGCTGCTCGCCGTACGCCGGCCATCGTGGCGCGTTCCCATGCTGGCGATCACGACGATCCAATACGCGCTGCACAGCTTCAACCACCTGCTGGACATCTCCATCGCCCACCCGACATGGGTCGGCTACTTCGACTTCTTCGCGCTCGCCGCGGCGACCCTGCAGCTCGCCGGGCTGACATGGATGGCGCTCGCCCTGGAGCGGGCGCGGAGCTCCCCGTACATCCCCCAAGGAGGCGCACAATGAGCCGCATCGAAGGCGTGAGCCCGCGAAAGGCCGGACCGCTCACCGGGCTGGTGCTGCGCGTCGCCCGCCGCAAGACCGGACAGATGACCGGCCGCGAGACCGAGGCGATGATCGGTCCGCTGGAAGCCTACGCCCACGTCCCTCGCCTGCTCCTCGGCTACGGCATGCTCGAGGGCGCCACCGCCAAGCTCGATCGAGTGCCGGAGCGCCTGAAGGTGCTCGCCGAGCTGAAGGCCGCGGCGATGACCAGCTGCGAGTACTGCATCGACATCGGGTCGCAGATAGGCCGCCTCGCGGGCCTCACCGACGAGGAGATCCTCGCGCTGCCGCGCTATCGCGACAGCGAGGAGTTCGACGAGCTCGAGAAACTCGTGCTCGACTACGCGGTCGGCATGAGCCGCACGCCGGTCGTCGTGCCGGATGAGCTGTTCGCGGAGCTGCGCCGCAGCCTCGACGAGGCACAGCTGGTCGAGCTGACCAACGCGATCGCGCTCGAGAACATGCGCGGGCGGTTCAACCTCGCGCTGGGGTTCGGATCGGCGGGCTTCAGCGAGGGGATGGTGTGCGCGCTGCCCGAGGGCACGGCGGAGCCGGAGCACCTCGCCGCCGGGGCCCGCGGGTGAGGGTGTTCCTCGCCGGGGCGACCGGCGTGATCGGACAGCGCCTGCTGCCGCTGCTGATCTCAGAAGGACACCACGTGACCGGCATGACGCGCTCGGCGGCCCGCGCGCAGGCGCTCCGTGCGCAGGGCGCCGAGCCGGTCCTCGCCGACGCGCTCGACGAGCCCGCCGTCGCCCAGGCGGTCGGCGAGGCGCGGCCGGACGCCGTGATCCATCAGCTGACGTCGCTGCCGCGCCGCATCGACCCGCGCAGGATCGAGCGCGACTTCGAGTTGAACGATCGTCTGCGCAGTGAGGGCACGGGGATCCTCGTGCGCGCCGCCCAGGCCGCCGGAGCGCGGCGCATCGTGGCGCAGAGCATCGCCTTCCTCTACGCGCCCGGACCGCCCGGCACGGTGCACCGCGAGAGCGACCCGCTGCTCGCGGCGACCGACGCCTCGAGGGACTTCGCGCGCTCGGCCGGCGCGGTGGCCGAGCTCGAGCGCGTGGTCCTCGGCGCACAGGGCGTCGTGCTGCGTTACGGCTACTTCTACGGGCCAGGGAGCGCCTTCTCACCGAGCGGCTCGATGGCCGATGACCTCGCCCGCCGGCGACTTCCCATCGTCGGCAGTGGCGCCGGCGTGTGGTCGTTCATCCACGTCGACGACGCGGCGCGAGCCACCCTCGCCGCGCTCGAGCGCGGCGCCCCCGGCGCCTACAACATCGTCGACGACGATCCGGCGCCGGTCGCGCAGTGGCTCCCGGCGCTCGCCTCCGCGGTCGGCGCGCCCAAGCCGATGCGCGTCCCTGCGCTTATCGCGCGCATCGCCGCCGGCAGCTACGGCGTCGCCACGATGACGCGAGGGCAGGGCGCGAGCAACGAGAAGGCCGAGCGCGAGCTGGGCTGGAGCCCCGTCCATGCGAGCTGGCGCGAGGGCTTTCGCACGGCGCTCGGCTGAGCTACTTGCGCACGACCAGCACGACCCCGGCGGCCAGCAGCAGCAGGCCGATGATGCGGGCGGGCCCCACGTTCTGTTTGGCGACGCCGAGCAGCCCG
>JAOPZV010000111.1 GCA_025963935.1 Solirubrobacterales bacterium | reverse complement strand
GGGGCGAGGAACCCGTGGCGGTGTCGGCCGATGCGCTGCAGGTCTATGCCGGCCTGGAGACCCTCACCGGCGTCGCGACACCGGCCGAGCAGGCCGTGGTCGAACACCGCCTCGTGTCCTTCCTGCCGATCGACGCGACGTTCAGCGTCGGGCAGTATGCCGAGCTGGCACACGCCGAGATCGACGGCCTGCTCGCGGCCGGCAGGCGTCCCATCGTGGTCGGCGGCACGGGCCTCTACCTGCGGGCGGCGCTCAGCGAGCTCGACCTCCGCCCGCCGCCCCCGGAGGGTGCTCGCGAGCGCTGGACGGCCGAGCTCGAGCGGCACGGCGCGCCCCGGCTGCACGCGCGGCTCGCCGAGCGGGCTCCGTGGGCCGCCGAGGGGATCGACCCGAACGACCGTCAGCGCATCGTGCGCTCGCTGGAGCTGCTCGACCTCGGTGAGCTCGAGCCGCCCGAGGGACCCTCACAGCTGTGGGACGCGGGCCTGCGTCACCCGACGCTGCTCGTCGGGCTGACGATGGAGCGTGAGGCTCTGTACGCGGCGATCGACGCGCGAGTCGATGCGATGCTGGCCGGCGGCGCCGCCGGCGAGGTGCGGCGCGCCCACGCGGCGGGCGCCTCCGAGACCGCTCGCAAGGCGCTCGGCTTTCAGGAGCTGCTGAGCGGCGACGTCGAGGCGATGAAGCGCCGCACGCGCAACTACGCCAAGCGCCAGCTGACCTGGATGCGCAAGCTCGCCGGCGTGCAGATGATCGACGTCACCGGCCGTGACCCGGTCGCGGTGGCGCGGGAGATCCTAGACTCCGCCGCGCGATGAGGTTCGAGAAGTGGCAGGCGCTCGGAAACGACTATCTGATCCTCGAGCGGGATGAGCTCCCGTTCGAGCTGACCGCTGCCCGGATACGCCGCCTCTGCGAGGGGCACTTCGGCGTGTACGCCGACGGCGTGCTCGTGCTCTCGAGGCCCGCGGACCCGGCGAACGTCGCGGACCTGCGGATCTTCAACCCCGACGGCTCGGAGGCCGAGCTGTCCGGCAACGGCGCGCGCGAGGCGATCCTCTACCTGCGACGCCGCGGCTGGACAGAGGAGGACTCGTTCTCGATCGCCACCGCCGCCGGCGTGATCCGCCCGACGATCACCGGCCCCGACACGTGCACCGTCGACATGGGTAGGGCCTCGCTGCAGTCGGCTGACTTTCCCTCCGGCCCGGCCGACGGCCGCGGCGAGGTCGTGGCCGGAGGCCGCCGCTGGTCGTTCCGCCACGTGTCGATCGGAAATCCGCAGTGCGCCATCCACATCGAGACCGTCGAGGAGCTGGGCGCCCTCGATCTTCCCTCCATCGGGCCCGCGATAGAAGCCGACCGGCAGTTCCCGAACCGCACGAACGTCTCGTGGTACGCCGAGCTCCAAGGCGACGCGCCCGGCGGCGTGGCGCGCATCCGCGCGCGCATCTTCGAGCGAGGGGTGGGCGAGACCCTGTCCTCGGGAACGGGCGCGAGCGGTGCGGCGATCGCCCATGTCGAGGAGCGCGGCATGCCGGCGGGCCAGAGGGTCGCGGTGCTGCTCGACGGCGGCGAGCTGGAGGTCGAGGTGGGGGAGGATCGCCAGGTCAACCTGACAGGCTGGGCGAGACCCGTCTTCGAGGGACGCCTCAGTGACGACTTCGCAAAGGAGCTGCATGAAACCGAGTAAGCGCCTGGAGCGCATCCCGCCATACGCCTTCGCCCAGCTGGAGAGCAAGATCGCTGAGAAGCGCGCGGCGGGAGTGGACGTGATCAGCCTCGGCATCGGCGACCCCGACAGGCCAACGCCGCCGCTGATCGTCGAGGCCATGCAGGAGGCGGTCACCGAGCCCGAGACGCACCGCTACCCCTCAAACCGGGGGCGCGCGGATTTCCGCGGCGCCGTGCGCGACTTCTACGCGCGCCGCTTCGACGTGGCGCTCGATCCCGCCACCGAGGTCATCCCCGCGATCGGCGCCAAGGAGGCGATCTTCAACCTCAACCTCGCGTTTCTCGACCCCGGCGACTATGCGCTCGCCGCCGACCCGGGCTATCCGGTCTACACGGGCGGTCCGTGGCTGGCCGGCGCCGAGCCCGTGCTTATGGCGCTGGAGCCCGAGCACGGCTTCGTGCCCGACCTCGGAGCGATCGACGAGGACGTGGCTCGCCGGGCCAAGCTGATGTTCCTCAACTACCCCAACAACCCGACGGGGGCCGTCGTGCCCGAGGGATTCTTCGAGCGGGTCGTCGAGTTCGCCCGCGCCTACGACATCCTGGTCGTGCACGACAACGCCTACTCGGAGATCGTCTTCGACGGTTATCGCGCCCCGTCGTTCCTGGCCACACCCGGCGCCAAGGACGTCGGGATCGAGGTGTTCTCGCTGTCGAAGGGCTACAACATGACCGGCTGGCGCTGTGCCGTGGTCGTGGGCAACGCACAGGCGCTCGAGACCTACTGGCGCTTGAAGACCAACATCGACTCGGGGCTGTTCGAGGCGGTGCAGCTGGCAGGGGTCGCGGCGCTCTCCCCGGACGCCGACGTGGAGGTGGCGTCGATGAACGAGCTCTACCGTCGCCGGCGCGATCTGGTGTGCGAGGCGCTGCGCGGCATCGGCGTCGAGGTGAGGCCGCCGCACGGGACGATCTATGTGTGGGCGCCGGTGCCGGACGGTTACGACAGCTCCGCGGCGTACTGCGAGCACGTGCTCGAGGAGGCCGGCGTCGTGCTCTCGCCCGGCGCGATCTACGGCCCGGCCGGCGAGGGCTGGTTTCGCATCTCGCTGACGACGCCCGACGATCGCCTGAGCGAGGCCGTGGAGCGCCTCGGAGCGCTCGTCGGGACCTCCTAGAATCAGTGATGGATGGATAGAGCTCGCAACGGCCGCAGCGCCGGCACAAGGAGTGCACACAACGCCTCCGCAAACGGGTCAGAGCCCACGCAGAGGGCGCGTCAGCGCGCGTTCTGCATCGCAGCGTTGCCGGATGGGGATGATCTCTCAGAGCTTGGCGAGTTGCTGCGAACGGCCGGAGTGGCGGTCGTCGGCGAGATGGTCCAGCGGCGCGAGCAGCCGCATGCGAACACGTACCTCGGCCCGGGCAAGGTCGCCGAGGCGAAGGCCGCGGCGATCGCCTGCGATGCCAACCTGATCGCCTGCGACGACGAGCTCAGCGCACGCCAGGAGCGAAACCTCGAGGAGGCGCTCGGGCTGCCGGTCGTCGACCGCACGACGGTGATCCTCGACATCTTCGCCTCGCACGCCGGCAGCGCTGAGGGCAAGCTGCAGGTTGAGCTCGCACAGCTCGAGTACAACCTCGCGCGCATGCGGGGCCTGTGGAGCCACCTCGAGCGGCTCGGAGGCGGCATCGGGACGAGGGGACCCGGCGAGACGCAGATCGAGACCGACCGGCGCCTCGCGCGCGACCGGATCGCGACCCTGCGGCGCCGCCTCGAGCACGTCAAGGGGACGCGCGCCGTGCAGCGCGCCGAGCGCGAGCGCGCCGCGCTGCCGACGATCGCGCTCGTCGGATACACCAACGCGGGCAAGTCGACGCTGCTGAACTCGCTCACGGGCTCGGAGGTGGGGGTGCGCGACCGGCTGTTCCACACCCTCGACCCGACCACCCGAACGCTGCGGCTGTCCGGCCGGCCTCACCTGATGACCGACACCGTTGGCTTCATCAGCAAGCTGCCCCACCAGCTGGTCGACGCGTTCGGTGCGACGCTCGAGGAGACGCGACGAGCCGAGCTGCTCGTGCATGTGCTCGACGGGTCGGCCGCGGAGGAGCAGGTGGCGATCATGAAGCAATCGGTCGAGCAGACGCTCGAGGAGATCGGGGCGGGAGATCGCCCACGCCTGCTCGTGCTCAACAAGATCGATCTGCTCGACGACGACGGCCGCGACGAGCTGAGGCTGCGCCACCCCGACGCGGTGCTCGTCAGCGCCGTGAGTGGAGAGGGGCTCGCGGAGCTCGGCGAGCGCATCGAAGGTGAGCTCGCGCACAGCCTGCGCCGTGTGGATCTGCTGGTCCCGTATGCCGACGGGGGGAGCCTCGCCGAGCTCCACGAAGTGGCCGGCGAGGTCAGCCGCGAGGACACCCCGGACGGAGTGCGGGTCAACGCCCTCGTGCCGGCTCAGATGGCCGAGCGGCTCTCGCGCTTCGCGGTCGCGTCCTAGCGCTCGTCGCCGCTGCCGGAGAGAACTCCGCGCCGCTGGCGGGAGAGGAGCTTCTCGAGGTTCGCCTCGGCGACCTGATCGAGATCGAGGCCGAGCTCGCTCGCGATCTGGGCGACATACCAAAGCACGTCGCCGAGCTCCTTCGACATCGCCTCCCGGCGCTCGTCGGTGATCGCGCCGTCGTCGTCGCGGATCGCCTTCTTCGCGTGCTCGGCGACCTCGCCGGCCTCGCCGGCGAGCCCCAGCGCGGGATAGGTCAGCCAGGCAGACCGCGGGTAGGCGGCGGTCCGACGCGAGAGCCGCTGGTAGTCGGAGAGCTCGATGCCGGCGATCGTAATGACGGTGGCGGTCGAGACGCGCCCGCGAAGCTGGAGTTTGCGGGCACCGATCAGCGAACCGCGACGCCCGCGGCCGCGGCGGCATTCGCATGCGCGGCGCTCTCCATCGCGTCATCGAGCGGCTCGAGCGCCGCCGGGTCCAGGCCCAGGGCGCGGGCGATCAGCCAGTCGGCGAACCACACGTTCTTCGGCAGCAGCGGCCCGTGCAGGTAGGTGCCGATCGTGTTGCCAGTGCGGGCGCCCTCCATCCCGCTGCGGCCGTCGTTGCCGTGGCCCCGGAGCACCCGGCCGAGTGCGGGCTGCCCCTCGCCGAGCCGCGTGCGGCCGCCGTGGTTCTCGAAGCCGACCAGCATCCGATCACTCGCGGTCCGGTCATCGACAGAGGCCTCGATGGCGACGTTCCCGATCAGTCGCGGCGCGTCTTCGCGCACCGTCTCGACGTCGAGCAGCCCCACACCGGCGATCTGCTGTCGGCCAAGCGTGTAGGA
>JAOPZV010000217.1 GCA_025963935.1 Solirubrobacterales bacterium | reverse complement strand
GAGCGCCCCGCCAGCCATCCACCACCGCCGCCGGGGGTCGCCGGGCGCGAGGTGCGTCCAGCCGAACGCCCCTGCGCCGCAGAAGACGCAGAGGATCGCCGCCGCGAGAAAGGCGTAGCGGGTGTTGATCGGCAGGCCGAAGGCCGCGAACAGCGCGAACACGACGACCGCCAGCACGCCTGCAGCCGCGCCGAGGAGAGCGCGGTGTCTCAGCCACAGCAGCGTGAGCACTCCGCCGAGCGCCGCGCCGAGGAGCACCGGGGGGCGCAGGATCTCCCCGATCCGCCGGGGGATGTACTGCGGCACGTTGGCTATGCCGCTGACGCGCCCGAGCGTCGAGGCGGTATGACGCGTGTTCGTCAGCGACCACAGCGGCTGGCCGGTGACAGCCAGGTCGCTGAGCAGCCAGACGAGAGGCGCGGCCGACGCGAGCAGCGCGAGGACGGCGATCTGTCGCGCGCTGGGCCTGGGCCGCGTCGGGGCCTCCGTGGGAGCGTCGCCCCGGCGCAGCCGGCGCGGCGTCCAGTCGAGCAGGTACAGCAGGTAGAGGCCCGAGAACACCCACCCCTCGGGCCGCAGGAGCCCGGCGAGGGCGAGCAGTGCGAGGACGGGCGCGCCCGCGCGCCGGCGGCGAGTCTCGAGCAGCAGCGCGCAGAGGATCAGGAGCACGTACGGGATGTCCACATAGGCCCGGACTCCATAGGAGAGAACCGGCACACGGGTGATGAAGATCAGCGCCGCCAACACGCCCGCGGCGCGCCCGAACCACTCGGAGCCCAGGCGATAGATCACCCAGGCGCAGCCCGCCAGCGCGAGGAAGGCGAGGCCGACCGTCACGTCCTCGACCGCTCGCGGCCCCAGCGGCTCGAGCACCGCGCCGATGACCTCCAGCAGGGGGTGCGGGGTCGGGGCGATCGGCAGGTCGTAGGCCGGCACCTGTCCACGCGCGAGCTGACCCCCCCACGCCAGGGCGTAGAGCGTGTCGTAGTTGGCGAACGCGACGCCCGCTATCAAGCGCAGCAAGAGTGCCAGCCCAGCGATCGCAAGCAGGGGTCCGGCAAGCGGAGCGAGGCGCCTGGAGATGGCCGTCATGGCCGCGGACGCTATCCGCTCGCGGGGCTGCTCGGACGGGGCGCGGGCGTGGGTAGACTCAGGCGAACGGTGTCCTCAGAGGAGCAGCCACAGGAGCAGCAGCGGTCGCTTTACCGCAGGCACCGCCCCCGCACGTTCGACGAGGTGGTCGGCCAGGAGCCCGTCGTGCGCACGCTGCGCAACGCGGTGTCGCAGGGCAAGGTGCACCACGCCTACCTGTTCGTCGGCTCGCGCGGGACCGGCAAGACATCGATGGCGAAGATCCTCGCCGCGTGCCTCAACTGCGAGCGCGGACCGACGATCGAGCCGTGCGGCCAGTGCGAATCATGCGTCTCGATCGCGCGTGCCAGCTCACTCGACGTGATCGAGATGGACGCCGCGTCGAACAACTCGGTGGACGACATCCGCGACCTGCGCGACAGCGTGGCGTATGCCCCCGTCAGCGGCCGGCGCAAGGTCTACATCCTCGACGAGGCGCACATGCTCTCCACCGCCGCCTGGAACGCCTTCCTGAAGACCCTCGAGGAGCCGCCGCCGAACACCGTCTTCGTGCTCGCCACGACCGAGGCCAACAAGGTCCTGCCCACCGTCGTCGACCGCTGTCACCGCTTCGACTTCCATCGACCCACCGTGGAGCAGATCGCGAGCGTCGTGCGCCGCGTCGCCGAGGCCGAGTCGATCGAGATCCCGCCGGCCGCGGTCGCCGCGCTCGCACGCTCGGCGACGGGGAGCTTCCGCGACGCGCTCGGCACGCTCGAGCAGCTCGTCACCTACAGCGGCCGTCAGGTCGCGCTCGAGGACGTGCTCGCGGTGCTCGGTGTGGCCGACGCGCGGTTGCTCGAAGAGACCGTCGACGCGGTCGCCGCGGGCGAAGCACATCGGGCGTTGAAGGCGATGGAGGAGTGCGCGCAGCAGGGACGTGACGCCGGTTCCTTCGCCACCGACCTCGAGGTGCGCGCACGTGACCTGCTGGTCGTGCAAACGCTCGGGGAGCTGCCCGAGGAGCTCTCGCTCACGCCTGAGGCCGACGCCGCGTTGCGGGCGCAGGCGGAGCGCATCGACCACGGCGTGGTCGTCCGGATCCTGGAGCTCCTCGGCGAGGCGATGGAGGCGGTGCGCGCAGGCGCGGACGCGCGCACCCGGCTCGAGCTGGCGCTCGTGAAGGCCGCAAGGCCAGAGGTCGACGGCTCGCTGCGCGCGCTGCTGATGCGCATCGAGCGACTGGAGCGCGGCGGAGCCCCGGCGGGCGGGGCGCCAGGCGCGGCAGGCGCAGCGGCCACCGAAGGCACCGCGGGCACCCAGGGGGAGCCGCCATCCCCGCACGGCGATCCCCTGATGCAGGCCATGCCGGCGGAGCATGCCGAGCGCTCATCGCCAGAGGCACCAGTCGCGCAGGCGCAGCCCGATCCTCAAGCGCAGCCTGAGGCGCAGGCCGGAGCGCCGCCCCCCGCGCCGTCCCCGGCCCCGGCGCTCAGCCAGGCCGAGGCCGAGCCTCAGGCGGTCGCGCGGGACCTCGATACGGTCTGCTCGCTGTGGCCGGCCGTCGTCGAGCTCGTGCGCCGCGAGCACGCCCTGCTCGGCGCGCTGATAGCCGAAGCCCGGCCCGTGGCGGTGGACGGGGAGGATCTGACGCTGGCGTTCGCCTCCACCGCGCAGTTCCTGAAGAAGAAGGCCGAGGGCCAGGCCAACCGGGCCGCCGTCGGCGAGGCGCTGCGCGCGGTCACAGGCGGGCGCTGGCGGCTGTCATACGAGCTCCGCGAGGAGCCCGCCGGGCAAAAGCGATCCGCGTCCGAGGAACCCTCCGAGGAGGAGTGGGTCAGGCGCTTCATGGAGGAGTTCGACGCCGAGGAGCTCACGGGCGAGTGGGACAGCGGCTCCGATCGCCCGCAGGACGCGGACGGAGACGAGCGGGCCGTTACCAGCAACGAGAAAGGCGCCTGATGCCCAAGCAGCCGCGCATGCCCAACATGCAGCAGATGATGCAGCAGGTACAGAAGATGCAGAAGGACATGGAGACCGCGCAGGAGGAGCTGAAGAACGAGGTGGTGGAGGCTTCGGCGGGCGGCGGGATGGTCACCGTGAAGGTCAGCGGTGACCAGGTCGTCAGAGAGGTGCGGATCGACCCCTCGGCGGTCGACCCCGAGGACGTGGAGATCCTCGCCGACATGGTGCTCGCTGCGGTAAACGAGGCGCTGCGCAAGGCCCAGGAGCTCGCGGCCACGAAGATGGGGGGCGCCACCGGCGGCCTCGACCTGGGCGGCCTCGGCGACCTTGGCCTGCCGGGCCTGTGAGCACCTCCTACGCGCCGCCCGTTCAGCGGCTGGTGAGCGAGCTCTCGAAGCTCCCGGGCGTGGGCAACCGCACTGCGCAGCGGCTCGCCTTCCACATCCTGCGCGCCTCGGGCGAGGACGCCGCGGCGCTCGCCGAGGCGATCCGCGAGGTGAAGGAGAAGATCGGGCTGTGCGAGGTGTGCTTCAACCTCACCGACGAGGCGCGCTGTCGCATCTGCCAGGACACCCGGCGCGACCACCAGCTGATCTGCGTCGTCGAGGAGCCCAGCGACGTGATCCCCATGGAGCGCATCCACGAGTACCACGGCGTCTACCACGTCCTCGGGGGGGCCCTGTCTCCGATCGACGGCATCGACCCGGAGGACCTGAAGATCGCCGAGCTGTTCGCGCGGGTCCTCTCGCCGGACGGCGCCGTGCGGGAGATCGTGCTCGCAACCAACCCGACGACGACCGGCGAGGCGACGGCCCTGCACATCGCCGAGGAGCTGCGCGAGCGGGCGCCGCAGGTGACCGTCACGCGCCTCGCCAGCGGCCTGCCGGTGGGCTCGGATCTGGAGTACGCCGACGAGGTGACACTCGGCAAGGCGCTCGCCGGGCGCCGCGCTGTGTAATCCTCGGCCGATGCCAGGACTGATCGTCATGAAGTTCGGCGGCACGTCCGTCGCCGACGCGGAGCGCATAGTTCGCGCCGCCAAGCGGATCGTCGAGAAGCGCGAAGCGGGCCACCGCGTCGTCGCCGTCCTGTCCGCACGCGGCAAGACGACCGACGAGCTGATCGCGATGGCCAACGAGGTCTCCGGGACGCCGGATCCGCGGGAGATGGACATGCTGCTGTCCACCGGCGAGCGCATCTCCTGTGCGCTGTGCGCGATGGCAATCAACGACCTCGGCCACCGGGCGATCTCGCTGACGGGCTCCCAGGCGGGCATCGTCACCGACGAGTCGCATACCAAGGCGCTGATCGTCGACGTCCGCGCCGACAGGATCCGCGCCGCCCTGGGGGAGGACAGCATCGTCCTCGTGGCCGGCTTCCAGGGCGTCTCCAGGGACGCCAGGAACGTCACGACGCTCGGGCGCGGAGGCTCGGACACGAGCGCCGTAGCGGTCGCCGCCGCGCTGGACGCGCAGGTATGCGAGATCTACACCGACGTATCGGGCGTCTACTCTGCCGATCCGCGGATCGTCCCCGAGGCGCGAAAGCTTGACACTGTGTCCTTCGAGGAGATGCTCGAGATGTCCGCGTCGGGCGCCGGCGTGCTGCAGCTGCGGTCGGTCGAGTACGCGCGCAACCACGGCGTGCGGATTCACTGCCGGTCCTCGTTCGACGACGAGCCCGGTACCTTTGTCGTCTCCGAGGGAGAGATGATGGAGCAGCCGCTGATAACAGCCGTCACGCATTCCACGTCCGAGGCACGGATGACGCTGATCGGCGTGCCCGACGAGCCGGGCGCCGCGGCGCGCATCTTCGAGGCGCTCGCAGGGGCGAACGTGAACGTCGACATGATCGTGCAGAACGAGCCCGCCTCCGCCGGCGGGCTGGCGGAGATCTCCTTCACGCTCCCGCGCGAGGACATGCGCGTGGCGAGCGCAGCCCTCGTGCCGCTCACCGGCGAGGCGTTCGCCGAGCTACACGCCCACGAGGAGATGGGCAAGGTCTCGATCGTCGGCGCCGGGATGCGCTCGCACCCGGGCGTTGCAGCGAAGGTGTTCGGTGTGCTCGCCGGCGAGGGAGTGAACATCGACATGATCTCCACCTCGCCGATCAAGATCTCCTGCGTGATCGACCTCGACCGCGTCGAGCAGGCGGTCCAGCTGCTGCACAGCGCCTTCGAGCTCTCCGGCGAGGGCACCGTCGCCGAGGAGCATCCGTTCAGGGCCGGCTAGCGGCCAAGCCCGAAGGCGTCCAACCCACCGGCCGGCGGCGCCTGTTCGCGCGTCCGCCACGCCGGATGTGCAAAACTGCACATAGCTGCACTTCTCTCAACGCCTGCCACGGATGGACATGCGCACCGTTAGACGACCTCGTAGATACATCGCCGA
>JAOPZV010000263.1 GCA_025963935.1 Solirubrobacterales bacterium | reverse complement strand
GACGACGGGCCGCCCCGGCGCCGCACCTACCCCGGCCCGCCGCTGAACCGGGCGCTCAGGCGGCGTCGGCCTGAGCGATCAGCTCGCCGGCCACCCTGTCGGTGGCCCGGCCGGTGCCGCCGAGCAGCCGGCGGGAGAGCTGCGCGCGGCGGAAGTAGAGCGGGGCGTCGTGCTCCCAGGTTGCGCCGATGCCTCCGTGCACCGAGATCATCGTGCGGGCGGCCTCGTCGAGCGCGCGGCCGGCGACCGAGCGCGCGGCGCTGGCGGCCAGCGGGAACTCCTCGGGCTTGCCTTCGCGCGCCCAGCCGGCGTAGTAGAGCAGCGAGCGGCCGTTCTCGAGCTGGCGCAGCACCTCGGTCAGGCCGTGCTTGACGGCCTGGTAGGAGCCGATCGCGCGGCCGAAGGTGTGGCGCTCCTTGGCGTAGGTGACGGACACGTCGAGGGCGGTCTCCACGCTGCCGATCGACTCGGCGGCGATCAGCGCCTGCGCGAGGTACCAGGCGGCTGCGAGCTGCTCGGTGGGGGCGTCGAGCACGGTCGCGGGCGCGTCGTCCAGCGTGACGTGCCCGAGCGAGCGGGTGGCGTCGTAGCGGCGGACCGGCTCCACCGACACGCCGGAGGCATCCGCCTCGATCGCCACGCCGACCGGCTTGCCGTCGAGCAGCGCGACGCCCACGAGCAGGTCGGCTCCGGGCGCGTCGGGGACGAACGACAGGCGGCCGCTGACGCGCGCCTGATCGCCGGAGCCGCTGACGGTCGGGGCGGGCGCACGTTCGGCTCCCGCCGCGGGGTCGGCGGACCAACGCTGCTCCAGGTCGTCGGGCGGGCTGACCGGCAGGTAGGCTGCGCGGCGCTCGCCCGTGGCGAGCGGCTCGAGCGCCTCGGCGGCGTTCGGTGCGGCACCGAGGATCGCCGTGGCGGGCAGGTGGCCGAGCAGCTCGATGCCGGCGAGCACGCGACCGCACTCGCCGAGCACGAGCATCGCGTCGAAGGCGTCCAGCCCGGCTCCGCCGTGGGCGTCGTCGATCAGCAGCCCCGGCCAGCCGGCCTCTCTCGCCGCGGGCCACAGGTCGGGCAGCGCGTTCTCGTCGCCGTCGAGCGCCTCGCGGGCAGCCTCGACCGTCTTGACGCGCGACAGCGTCCCGCGCGCGGCCTCGCGCAGGAAGACCTGCTCGTCGGACAGTGCGAGGTTCATACCGCCGCTCCTTCCTTGGAGCGCAGCTCGGAGAACGGGATGCCCTTGTCGAGACGTGGCTCGGGCGGTAGCCCGAGGACCCGCTCGCCGACCGTGTTGCGCAGGATCTCCTCGGTTCCCCCGGCCGACTTCAGACCCGGGAGGAACGAGATCATGTAGGCCCACTCGCCATCCTCGGCGAGTGCGTCGGGGCCGAGGACGTCGGCGATCAGGTCGCCGGCCTTGATGGCGCCGCTGACGATCGTGACCTTCGCGAGGCCCGCCTCGGGACCGGGGATCTGGCCTTTCTGCAGCGCGGTGAGCGTGCGATAGCCGGTGAACCTCACGGCGAGCAGCTCGGATGCGATCTCGCCCAGCTGGTGGCGCACCTCGGGGTCTCGGCGAGCGTGGTCGTCGCCGGCGATGGCGGCGGCGAAGCGCGAGGAGTTGTAGCCCATGCCCTCCCCGCCGAGGCCGATCGTGACGCGCTCGAACATCAGCGTGGTGAGCGCTGTGCCCCAGCCGTTGCCGACGCCGCCCACGACCGCGCTCGAGTCGAGCGCGACATCGTCGAAGAAGACCTCGTTGAACTCGGCCTCGCCGGAGATCTGGCGCAGGCCGCGCACGGTCACGCCCTCGCTGTCCATCGGCACGATGAACATCGTCAGGCCCTTGTGCTTCGGCACGTCGGCGTCGGTCCTCGCGAGGAGCAGCCCGTAGGAGGCGAACTGGGCGTTGGTGGTCCAGACCTTCTGCCCGGTCAGCCGCCAGCTGCCGTCGTCCTGCTGGCGGGCGCGCGTCTGCACGGCCGCGAGGTCCGAGCCCGCGGCGGGCTCGGAGAACAGCTGGCACCACACCTCGTCGCCGTGCAGCAGAGGAGGGAGGTAGCGCGACTTCTGCTCCTCGGCGCCGTGCGCGATGATCGTGGGACCGAGCATGCCGACGCCGATCGCGTCGAGGATGCCGGGGACTTTGGCGCGGGCGATCTCCTGGTTGCAGATGACCTGCTCGATGGGGCCGAGGCCCTGCCCGCCGTACTCCGTCGGCCAGGTCACCCCGGCGAGCCCGTTCTCGGCGAGCTTGCCCTGCCAGGCGCGGCGGGCGACGAGTATCTCCTGCTCGTCCTGGAGCGCCCCAGGGCCCTGCAGGACGGGCGCCTCGGGCTTGTGCGCCTCGAGCCACGTGCGCACCTTGGCGCGGTAGGCGGCCTGCTCCGGTGTGTCGTCGAGATCCACGTCTTCTCCTTTGGCTGACTGGCCAGTCAATCCTCGCCAGCGAACGGTACTCCACCGCGCAAGCGCGTGTCGCCGACCCCCGGGCGGCGCCCGGGACGAGTCGAAACGCCGGTCTGCTCAGGCGCCCTTGGGGAACCGCGGCTCGGCCACGGGCCGCTGCTTGTACACGCGCGTGAACGCCCGGTCGAGCAGCTTTTTGGCCTGCGTGGCCGGTTCGGAGGAGTTCAGCACGACGACTCCCAGCCGCACCCCGTGCCGCTCTGCGGTCACGACCAGGCACCTGCCGGAGGCGACGGTGTAGCCGGTCTTCAGCCCGGTCGTGCCGGGATAGCCGAGGATCAGCATGGGGTTGTTGTTGGCGAGATACAGCTTGCCGCCCTTGATCGGGAAGGGCATCACGGCATGCAGAGTGCCCGTGACCCGTGCGATGCGCGATTGGGCGAGGTCGTAGTGCGCCAGCACCGCGAGGTCGGCCGCGCAGGAGTAGTTGTCGCGGTCGTAGAAGCCGTGCGGGGAGGAGAAGCGCGTGCAGGCGAGCCCCAGCTTGGCGGCCGTCGCGTTCATCCGCGCGACGAACCGCGCGACGGTCCCGGAGATGTGCTCGGCGAGCGCCACCGCGGCGTCGTTGCCGGAGGGCAGCATCAGCCCGTAGAGCATGCTCTCGAGCGGCACGTGCCGGCGGACGGGCAGGACGCCTACCTTCGAGCCGCCCGCGTGGACGGCGTCGCGGGTGATCAGCACGGGCTCGTCGGGGGCAGCCGACCTGACCGTCACAAGGGCGGTCATCATCTTCGTGAGGCTCGCGATCGGCAGGCGGCCTGAGCCGTTGTGCTGCCACAGCACACGGCCGCTGGAGAGGTTGAAAAGCAGGCCGGAGCTCGGCGGGGCGTGGAAGTTGAGGCGCACGAGGTCCTGCGCCGGGTTGCCCAGCCCGATCAGCTTGAAGGAGGGCCTCCCCAGTGACAGGCCGAGCGGCGAGCGCGTGGGGGGCACGACGACGGCCACGTGAGGGACCGCCCGAGTGCGGTGAGCTACGCGCGGGCGGTGTGCGGCGCGGGGGTGGGTGGTGAGCGCGATTGCGACGGCGGCCGCGGCGGCCAGCGCGAGCGC
>JAOPZV010000254.1 GCA_025963935.1 Solirubrobacterales bacterium | reverse complement strand
CTCGCGCGTGTCGGCGAGGGCATGCAGGGCATCGAGGCAGACATCCGCGACCCTGACGCCGTCCGCGCCGCGATCACCGAGGCCTCGCCCGAGGTGGTGATCCACATGGCGGCACAGTCGCTCGTGCGTCCATCGTTTCTCGAGCCGCGCGAGACGTACGAGACGAACGTCATGGGCACGGTCAACGTGCTGGACGCGGTGCGGGTCGCCGGGGAGCGGGTCCGCGTCGTGGTCAACGTCACATCGGACAAGTGCTACGAGAACCGCGAGTGGGAGTGGGGCTACCGCGAGGACGAGCCGATGGGCGGGCACGACCCCTACTCGAGCTCGAAGGGGGCCGCCGAGCTCGTCACCGCCGCGTTCCGCCGTTCCTTCTTCTCCTCACCCGAGGGGACGCGGCTCGCGTCGGCGCGGGCGGGCAACGTGGTGGGTGGCGGCGACTGGGGGACGGACAGGCTGGTGCCGGACCTGATGCGCGCCGCGCTCGCCTCCGAGGAGATGCGGGTGCGAAATCCCAACTCGATACGCCCGTGGCAGCACGTGCTGAACCCGCTCAGCGGTTATCTCGTGCTCGCGCAGGCGCTGTGGGACTCGCCCGAGCATGCCGGCGGCTGGAACTTCGGGCCTTCTGAGGAGGACGCGCGTTCTGTCGGCTGGATCGTCGAGCGGATCTGCGAGCTGTGGCCGGCGGATCTTCGCTCCTCGCTCGATGACGGACCCCATCCGCACGAGGCTCGCTACCTGAAGCTCGACTCCTCCAGAGCGCGGGCACGCCTCGGCTGGCGGCCGCAGGTCGCCCTCGATGCGGCGCTCGAGGCGACCGTCGAGTGGTATCGCGAGCTCAGCGGAGGAGCGGACATGCGAGCGGTGACCGTGGGGCAGATCGAGACGTTCCTCCAATACCCTGGCGACTCGTCATGAGCCAGACCGCATGCCGTTTCTGTGGCGCCCCCGTGGACGCCGTCTTCGCCGACCTGGGGATGTCGCCTCTGGCGAACTCCTACCTGCCGCCGGAGCGCGCCAACGGCATGGAGCCGTTCTACCCGCTGCGGGCGCTCGTCTGCGGCAACTGCTTCCTCGTGCAGCTCGAGGAGTTCGAGACGCCCGAGCGGATCTTCTCGGACTACGCCTATTTCTCCTCGTACTCCTCCAGCTGGCTCGAGCACAGTCAGCGCTATGCCGAGCAGATGATCGAGCGACTGGGCCTCGACGGCAACAGCCACGTCGTGGAGATCGCATCCAACGACGGCTACCTTCTGCAGTTCTTCCACGACCGGCAGATTCCCGTGCTCGGCATCGAGCCTGCCGCCAACGTCGCGAAGGTCGCGCTTCAGAAGGGGATTCCCACGCTCGTCGAGTTCTTCGGTCGTGAGACGGCCGGCTCCCTAGCGGGCGAGTCCTCCGCGGACCTGCTCCTCGGCAACAATGTGCTGGCGCACGTCCCCGACCTCAACGACTTCGTCGCCGGCATGAAGACCCTGCTCAAGCCCGGCGGCGTTATCACGATGGAGTTCCCGCATCTGATGCGCCTGATCGAGGACAACCAGTGGGACACGATCTACCACGAGCACTTCTCCTACTTCTCCTTCCTCACCGTCGGGCGCGTCTTCGAGGCGCACGGCCTGCGCCTCTTCGACGTCGAGGAGCTGCCCACCCACGGCGGCTCGCTGCGCGTCTACGGGTGCCACGACGATGATCAGGCGAACACCGAATCAGACGCGGCCCGCGAGTTGCGCGAGCGGGAGCGCGCAGCCGGCTATGAGGAGCTCGAGACCTACCTGGGCTACGGACGCCGCGTCGAGGCCGACAAGCGCCAGATCCTCGGCTTTCTCATCGACCTCAAGCAGCAGGGCCTGCGGGTCGTCGGCTACGGAGCGCCGGCCAAGGGCAACACGCTACTCAACTACTGCGGCGTGCGGCGCGACTTCATCGACTACACGTGCGACCTGAACCCCCACAAGCAGGGGCACTTCCTGCCTGGCAGCCACATCCCCATTCGGTCGCCGGAGGCGATCCGCGAGGACAAGCCGGACGTCGTGCTGATCCTTCCGTGGAACCTGAAGGACGAGATCGTGCAGCAGCTGAGCTTCATCGGCGAGTGGGGCGGACGGTTCGCCGCGCGCACGCCGGAGCTAACACTGCTCTCGTGAGCGGAGATCGGTGATGCGGTTCGACCCGACACCGCTTCCCGGCGTGTGGGTTGTGGAGCTCGACCTGCTCGGCGACGAGCGGGGGTGGTTCGCGCGCACCTTTGACGCAGAGGAGTTCGAGAGTCGCGGCCTGAACCCGGCGGTCGTGCAATGCAACGCGTCCTTCAACGCACGGCGCGACACCGTTCGCGGAATGCACTACCAGGCCGATCCGCACGGCGAGTCGAAGCTCGTGCGCTGCGTGCGCGGTGCGATCTTCGACGTCGCCGTGGACCTGCGGCCGGACTCCGGCGCATTCCTCCGATGGCATGGCGTCGAGCTCAGCGCCGAGAACCGCAGGGGCCTCTACATCCCCGCTCGCCTCGCCCACGGCTTCCAGACGCTCACCGACGACTGCGAAGTGCTCTACCAGATGGGCCAACGCTACGTGCCCGAGGCGGCACGCGGCGTGCGCTGGGATGACCCGGCGTTCGGCATCGAATGGCCTGATGCCTCGGCGGATCGTACGATCTCTGAGAAGGACCGCGCCTACCCGGATTTCGTGCACTGAGCCTTCGTCTCGAGCAGATGACTGACCACGCCACCGACGATCGGGTAGCACGGCCGGCCGACATGCCGTGCCGGCTGTGCGGCAGCGCCGCGCAGCTTGCCTTTGTCGCATACGACCGCAATCGTGCTCTCAGCACCGAGCGGTTCGCCTATACGCGCTGCCCAGCTTGCGAGTGCATTGCGCTGGGCGAGGTTCCGCGCGATCTCGCCCGCTATTACCCGGCGGGCGCTTACGGCACCGCTGAGGAAGCCTCGACGCCGGAGCTCGTTGAGCGGGAGCGCGCGAAGCTCGAGCTGGTAAGGCGCTATGCCCCCGGCCGCGAGATCGTCGAGCTTGGACCCGGCCCCGGGCTCTTCACGCGTTTCGCCAGTGACAACGGCTTCGAGGTCACCGCGATCGAGATGGACGAGAACTATTGCCGCGAGCTGAACGCGATTCCTGGCGTAACGGCGATCTGCAGCAACGATCCGGCAAACGTCCTGTCGACGCTCACGCCGAGCGCCGCGATCGTGCTCTGGCACGTCATCGAGCATCTGGCGGATCCGTGGCAGGTCCTCAAGCGGTGCGTCGAGAGCCTCGTACCCGGCGGCGTCCTGGCCGTCTCTACTCCAAATCCCGATTCGCTGCAATTCCGGCTACTGCGCAGTCGATGGGTGCATCTCGACGCACCCCGACACCTGCAACTGATACCGGCTCGGGCGCTCGAGCGAGAGCTCCTCCAGGCAGGGATGGTCAGGGTGCTAACCGTCGCAGACGACCCGGTAGGACGCGAGTTGAATCGGATGGGGTGGGAATACGCTCTTCGGCGCAACCCGCCAGGCGATGGGCCGACACCAATTCGATGGCGTGGCAGCATCCTCATGGCGCGACTGATGGCGGGTGTCGAGCGACGCGACTTGGCTGGTGCCTCCTACACCTCGCTGTTCACCCGCGGGTCCTAGCGCCCAGAGCTGCGAGAGCGGCTATGCGAGTCAGCCGGACCGCTCAGCCGGAGGCGCCGGATCCGCGAGCCGGCCCCACGCGAGTCGTGCGAGCACCGTGCGACGGTCGAGATCTCCGCGGTCATAGGCTGTCGTTTGGTTGTCGGCAACCAGCAGTCCCTCCTGGTCGCCCTGCCAGAAGGTGCGGCTCAGGTGCCAGTCGCCGCAGTCGAAGCTGACTCCCTCGCGGTTCACCACGAGAGGGCGCAGACCGAGCTCGCATATCTGCCGCGTGATGCTCCGCTTGCCGGACTCGAGACGATACGCGTGAATCTTGCGCCTCGCTCGTTTGAGCCTGAGCCGAGCGAGCGTGTCCCTCTCGATCAGGAAGGCATTGGTGCGCAGGTGCGGAGCCGGGAAGCCTTGAAGACCGTGGACCGCCCCTGCGATCGACCGCCACGTATTGATGCGTGACCGCATCGATGCGAGCCTGACAGGCGTTTCCTCGCTCTGGTCTCGGCGCAGCATGTCGAACTGCTCGATCATCCACCGGCGGTCTGGAAAGATCCCGCTATAGGCGTTTCCGGGCACGACGCCCGATTCGTGAAGCACGTGCGAGCGTTGACTCGCCCAGGAACCGGTCGCCGCGACCATCCCCGCATGCGGGTCGTCGAGGGCGACGCTCAGCATCGCCAGCCAGCCGTCGGCGATGATGGTGCTGAAGGAGTTCAAGAAGCAGTACCGCCCTCGCTGCAGTCGCCGCGCCGCCTCCACGTAGGCGTCGAGGTCGAAACCAACGTCCGGAAGGAACAACCATCCTGCCTCGACGGCGGGGACCCGAGCGAGATACGCCTTGGCGTGGCTCGGAGAATCAAACCCCTTGAAGAGCAGGACGAGATCGTGAGCTATCCCCGGGGAATGCTTCCTGTAGGAGGTCAGAAAGGCGGCCAAGGGCTCCGGGCCGTTTGCCGCTCGGACCAGATGCACGAGGCAAAGTGGATGACGAGGACGGCTCGACTTTGGCTCGTACACCGGCGGTTAACATAGCTGCCACCTTGCCCGAGAGTCGCATCGCCTCGACCGCCGTCGACAACCCGCCCGGAGACCTCGGCGACCTCCTGTCGACCTCCGACGCCGGCCCCGCCGCCGTCAGGGGCGGTGGCCAGCGCGTGGGCTCCTTCCTCGGTGGCGTTCTCATCAGCACCGGCTCTGCCGCCCTCCTGTTTCGACATTTGGGTGTGATCGACACTGGCCGGTACGCGACCGCGATGTCCCTGGCTGCGGTCGTCACAGGCTTCACCGACCTCGGCCTCACCGCAATCGGCATGCGGGAGTTCGCCGTGCTCGAGGGGAAGGCGCGGGCCGATGCGGCGCGCACGCTACTCGGCATGCGCCTCGTTCTGACAGTCCTGGGCGTGGCTCTCATATCAGGTGTGGCATTCCTGCTCTACGGATCACTGATGGGTTTCGCAACGCTGATCGCCGGCGCTGGCCTGGTAGTGCAGAACACCCAGGTGACGCTGTCCGTCCCACTGATGGCAGAACTCCGTCTCGGCTGGGTCTCTCTTCTGGAACTCGGCCGTCAGCTGGTCATCGCCCTGCTGATCGTGACGCTAGTGCTCCTGGGTGCACGCCTGCTGCCGTTCATGGCCACGGCCGGGATTGCGGCTGCTGTCGTACTCGTACCGACGATCGCGCTGGTACGCGGGCACATTCCCCTGCGGGCCTCCTTCCGGTTGCGGGAGTGGCGGGCGATGCTCGCTCCGATCATCACCTACTCGGCAGCCGCCGCGGCCGGGGCGTTGTACTTCCGTGTCGCGATCATCCTCGTCTCGCTCATCGCAGGCGCCCAGGCGCTCGGTTACTACAGCCTTTCCTTTCGGATCGTCGAGGTGCTGCTGGCGGTCCCAGCCCTGCTGGTGAGCTCCGCCTTTCCCATCTTCGCGCGTGCGGCCAGAGACGATCCTGAGCGGCTCGGCTACGCCCTCGACCGTGTGTTCCAAGTATCACTTTTGCTGGGGGTTTGGATCGCTCTCTCGCTGGGGGTTGGCGCGCGACTCGCGATACTTGTCGTTGGAGGTCACAAATTTCTCCCAGCAGTCCCAGTGCTGGTGGTGCAGGGGATCGGTCTCGGAGCCAGCTTCGTCGGGGTCGTGTGGGCGTACGGCATGTTGAGCCTCCATCTGCACCGTCTGATTCTTCGATTCAACCTTGCGATGCTTCTGCTCGTGCTCATCCTGGTCAGCGTCTTGACTTCGGTTGACGGAGCACGCGGTGCGGCGATAGGCACCACAGTGGCCGAGCTCGCGGGCGCGGTCGTGGGTTGTCTTCTACTCGTCCGAGGCCGGCCTCACCTGGTCCCGAGCCTCCGTAACGTGCCGCGCGTGCTCCTCGCGGCATTGGTGGGAGCGGCGCCGGCGCTGCTCGTGGGCGTCCCCGTGATCGGCCGTGTCGCGCTCTCGACCTTCTCCTACGCGCTCGCGCTCTTGGTCTTGAAAGCGGTTCCCGAGGAGCTGAAGGTCCTGCTGCCACGCGGGATGCGAAGCCAGGGCGGCGGCTGATGGCGCGGTCGCTCATAACCGGAGCGAGTGGATTTATCGGCAGGCCGCTGGTGGAACAGCTCGCGCGAGCAGGCGGGGAGGTACACGCCGTCCACGTCCGCGCTCAACCTCCGCAGATTGCCGACGTGCACTGGCATCGGCTCGATCTCGCGGACGCGGAATCAGTGGATAATCTGATGCGCGAGGTCGCGCCCGAGAGGCTCATTCACCTGGCTTGGTACGTGGAGCATGGGCGCTTCTGGGACGCCGCTGAGAACACCGTCTGGGTGGAGCGGAGCCTCGACCTCCTTCGTGCTTTCAGCGCCGCGGGGGGTCGGCGGGCGGTCATGCTTGGAACATGCGCCGAGTACGACTGGCACGACCCGGTCAACCCGCTCCACGAGCTCGGCTCGCCGCTCGCGCCGGCGACTCTCTATGGGACCGCGAAGGACGCACTGCGACGCGCCTCGACGGCCTTTGCCGAGCGCGAGGGGCTCGGATTCGCCTGGGGGCGCGTGTTCTTTCCCTACGGACCCGGCGAGAGCAAGGAGCGTCTCGTGCCCTCGGTCACGCGGGCCGTGTTGGCTGGAGAACCCATATCGACGACCTCCGGTGAGCAGGTGCGCGATTTCATTCACGTCGAGGATGTCGCGGGCGCCGTTGCGGCAATCGTTGACAGCTCGGTGAACGGCCCGGTCAACATCGGGAGCGGCGAGGGGGTGCAAGTCCGGGAGCTCGTCGACACGGTGGCTCGTGCGGCTGGAGACCCTCAGCTCGTGCGTCGGGGTGAGTTGCCTCAACGGGATGGAGATCCCGCGGCGCTCGTCGCCGATGTGGGGCGCCTGAGGGGCGAGGTCGGATTCACATCGCGCCACTCGCTCTCCGAGGGACTTGCGCAGACTGTGAACTGGTGGCGGCTGCAGGCGTCCTCCTCCTAAACACTCAGCTCCGGTTGCGCGCTGCTGGCTCGCCTATCCCGACGACTGCCTCTAGCTCGCGGAGGCTCAGGCGCCGGTGGGACTGAACCTCACGCCGCCGTTTCAGCACGGACGGCAGGCCGCGCACCATGTCGCGCCAAACCCGCAGCCAGATCATGATCTTGCGGTCCCTGATCGCCACCGCGAGGTTGATCAGTTGTCCGAGCAGTAGCTGATGCGCATGACGAAGCAACGCTGCGAGGGGAAGGTCCTTCGCGACCACCCAGATCGAGTTGCGCCATATGTGGTA
>JAOPZV010000148.1 GCA_025963935.1 Solirubrobacterales bacterium | reverse complement strand
AAAGCACGGCGGCAGCGTGGCCGGCGTGCTCGAGTTCGCGGACACCGCCCGCGCGCGAAAGGCGGAGCTGCTCGGAGCCGACGCGGCGATCGAGCAGGCCGAGGAGCGGCTGGCGGCGGCCTGCGCGGCGCTGAGCGAGCACGTCCGAGCGCTGCGCCGCGCGCGCAAGGCGGCCGCCAAGCGGCTGGCGCTCGCCGTCCGCGAGCAGCTCGCGGCGCTGGCGATGGGCGAGGCGAGCTTCGAGGTCGTGATGAGCGAGCGGGACCCCGGCCCGTCGGGCGCGGACGCAGTCGAGTTCCTGATCGCGCCCAACCCCGGGGTGCCCGCCGGCCCGCTGCGCGAGATCGCCTCCGGTGGCGAGCTCTCACGTGTGATGCTCGCGATCATGGGCGTCTCCGCATCGACCACGGCGGAGGCCACGCTCGTCTTCGACGAGGTCGACGCGGGCATCGGCGGACAGACCGCGCGCGCCGTCGGCGCGCGGCTGCGCGAGCTCGCGGACCGCCGGCAGGTCCTGTGCATCACCCACCTTCCCCAGATCGCCTCGCTCGGCGACCGTCACTTCTCGATCGCCAAGGACACCTCCGCCGACCCGACGCGCACGACGGTCCTCCAGCTGGGCGAGCCGGATGTCGTCTCCGAGCTCGTCCGCATGCTGGGCGCCGACACCGACGACAGCGCCGCGCGCCGCCACGCCCGCGAGCTGCGCCGCGCCGCCTGAGCGCCCACAGGCGCTGCGCCTTGCGCCTACGGGCGTTACTCTCGATGCGATGGCTGCAACGAGATCCAGCGGGCTCCCAGCCGGAACGGCTGGATCGAGGCCCGCCGGCGCGAGCCAGGCACAGGCGCCGAGCAGCGCGCATGTGACAGCGCAGGCGGCGGTCGTGCGCGACGTCAGCGGGCCGGTGCGACCCGGCCGCAAGACGAAGCTGCTCGTCAAGCACCTCGTGCGAGGCGACATCGCGCTCGTCGACCACCTGGACATCGACCGCGTCTCCGCCGAGGAGCTGATCGCCGCGGGCGCTGTGGCGGTGCTCAACTGCAGCCGCTCCTCGAGCGGCACCTACCCGAACCTCGGCCCGCAGCTGCTGGTCGAAGCGGGCATCCTGCTGCTCGACCTGCCCGACGACGCGCTGTTCGACGATCTCTCCGACGGCGACCCGCTGACCGTGCGCACGGGTACTCCGGCGGCCGGGGGGAGCGCGATCGGCGAGGTCCTCCGGCGGGGGGAGCTGCTGGCCCACGGCGAGGTGCTCGACCTCAGACGGATCTCCGCCGAAACGGAGCTCAGGCGCCGCGAGATCGGCGAGGCGCTCGAGCGCTTCGCCCACAACACGATCGAGCACATGCGCGAGGAGCGCGAACTGCTCTCCGGCAGGATCCAGCTCCCGCGCTTCGCCACCGACTTCCGCGACCGCTCCACGCTCGTGGTCGTCCGCGGCGTCGAGCACCAGCGCGACCTGCGGGCGCTGCGGCCGTTCATCCGCGACATGCGCCCGCTGCTGATCGCCGTCGACGGCGGTGCGGAGGCGGTGTTGGAGGCCGGGATGACGCCGGACATGATCGTCGGGGACATGGACTCGGCCGGCGAGGCCGCCCTGCGCTGCGGCGCGGAGCTCGTCGTCCACTCCTATCCCGACGGGCGCGCTCCGGGCCGCCACCGGCTGGAAGAGCTCGGCCTGCCGTTCAAACTCGTGCCGGCGCCGGGCACCAGTCAGGACGTGGCGATGCTGATCGCGGCGGAGAAGGGCGCGCGCCTGATCGTCTCGGTCGGCTCGCAGTTCAACCTCGTGGAGTTCCTCGACCGCAACCGCAAAGGCATGTCCTCGACGTTCCTCACGCGCCTGCGCATCGGCGAGATCCTCGTGGACGCCAAGGGCGTCAGCCGGCTCTACCGCCCGCGGCCGGGCCTCACGCCGCTGCTCGCGGTAATCGGCGCGGGCGTCATCGCAATGGTCGCCGTCATCGGGATGACCCCCGCGCTGCGCGACGTGGCAGAACTGCTGTGGCTGAAGATCCAGCTGCTGGCAGAGGTCCGAGCGGTCGCCTCCGGCGGCTGAAGCGACCCC
Source organism: Solirubrobacterales bacterium (assembly GCA_025963935.1). Taxonomy (GTDB): domain Bacteria; phylum Actinomycetota; class Thermoleophilia; order Solirubrobacterales; family Solirubrobacteraceae; genus Palsa-744. The sequence continues at coordinate 1,251 of JAOPZV010000148.1, read as the reverse complement.
CCGGCCCTCAGCATGTTCGACTATCGCTATCACGCGCTGTCCCTCGCCGCGGTCCTCTTCGCGCTGGCACTGGGGGTCCTCATCGGCGTCGCGATCGGCGACTCGAATCTCGTCTCCTCGGCGAAGAACGGGATCGTCCACAACCTCAACTCGGAAGTCGGCGAAGCGCGCCACCAGGTGGGCCAGCTGCAGGAAAAGCTCACCGACGAAGAAGCGTTCGCCAGCGGCCTGTATCCGCTGGCGGTTCACGAACTGTTGAACTCGCGCGCCATCGGGCTCGCCTTCCTCGGCGGCTCCTCCGACCGCGTCAACTCGCTCGTGCGAACGTCGGTCACCGGCGCGGGGGCGAGCCTCGCGACGGTCATCGCGGTGCGCGAGCCGCTCGACCTCGAAGGCATCGCGCGCGGCGCCGCCGGCACGCACTACGCGGGCCTCGCGGGCTCGATCCCGCTCGTCGAACGCTTCGGTCAGCTCGCCGGCCGCCAGCTGGTCAGCGGTGGCCAGCTCGTCAGCCGCGAGCTGCTCAGCCGCGTGCGGGGCAGCCTGCTCAGCGCCTTCGACGGACAGCTCGGCCGGCTCGAAGGGCTCGTCGTGATGCGCGCCGAGCCGCCGGGGATGACGCCCGCGCAGACCGAAGCGAGCACCGCGTTCGAGTCGGGCTTCGTGGCCGGCGTGAGCGCCGCCGGCGTTCCCGTGGTCGGCGTGGAGCTGAACGGCACGGAACCCTCCCAGGTCTCCTGGTACAAGAGCAAGGGCGTCACCAGCGTGGACGATCTCGACAAGACGGCGGGGCAGGCGGCGCTCGTCTACGGGCTGTCCGGAGACCGCGGCACGTTCGGCGTCAAGCCGACCGCCGACTCGCTCCTGCCGAGCGTCGGCTCCTCGCCCGGCCAGCCCTGAGCGCGTCCGCCTTCGGCGCTAGCGTCCAGCCCATGCACGCGCTGCCGTTCCTGCTCTCCCTGGCGGCCGCCGCGGCGCTGGCGCCCGCCGTGCTGCACGCCCTGAGCGATGCGGGGCACACGAAGCGCAACTACCGCGATCGCCCGCTTCCGTGCCCCTTCGGCGTGCTCGCGCTGGCCGCCGCCCTGCTGGCTCTGATCCCGCTCGCGCTGGTGGCACGGCTCGCATCCACAGACGTGTTCGAGCCCCAGCAGCTGCCGATCGCGCTGTATGCGCTCGGCGTTCTCGCCCTCGGGCTGGTGGACGACACGCTGGCCGGCGAGCGGGCAGCTCGCTGCGGCGCGGCGCCGG
>JAOPZV010000138.1 GCA_025963935.1 Solirubrobacterales bacterium | reverse complement strand
CGCCCGTCGGAGAAGACCGCGATGCGGTCGCTCATCGTCAGCGCCTCGTCCTGGTCGTGGGTTACATAGATGAAGGTGATGTGCTCGCTGAGCTCGCGCTGGATGGACTTCAGCTCGAGCTGCATCGCCTGGCGCAGCTTCAGGTCGAGGGCCCCGAGCGGCTCGTCGAGGAGCAGCACGCGGGGCCGGTTCACCAGGGCGCGGGCGAGCGCGACGCGCTGGCGCTGGCCGCCTGAGAGCTGGATCGGGCGGCGGCTCTCGACGGCGGGAAGGCGCACCATGCGCAGCGCCTCGGCGGCGCGCTCGCGGCGATCGCGCTTGGAGACGCCCTTCACGCGCAGCCCGTAGGCGACGTTCTCGAGCACGTTCATGTGCGGGAACAGCGCGTAGTCCTGGAAGACCGTGTTGACCTCCCGCTCGTAGGGAGCGCTGCGCGTCACGTCCACGCCGTGGAGCTCGACGCGCCCGGAGTCGGCCAGCTCGAAGCCGGCGATCACCCGCAGCGTCGTCGTCTTGCCCGAGCCCGAGGGGCCCAGCATCGTGAAGAACTCGCCGGCCCTCACCTCGAGTGACAGGCGCTCGACCGCCACCACGTCGCCGAACGTCTTGCGCACGTCCACCAGTTGGACTGCGGGCGGCGCCACCGTGGCCTCACCCGCCGACGGATGCGAGCCCGGCGCATCGACCGTCGGACCTCCTGGGGAGAGCATTCGGCTCGAGTCTAATCCGAGCCACAGACGCGCACAACGCCCTACCGCCGCTCCTCGGCGATCAGTCGCATCGCGAAGCGCCCTGCGGGGTGCTCGCGCGCGCGTTCGACGAGCGCCGCCGTGGGAGGGTCGAGCAGCGCGGGCTGCGGCAGCTCGACGCCGTAGACGGGCGATACGACGAGCGGCGCGGCGAGCGCCGCGAACGTCAGGTCGGCCGCGCTGAACCTCTCCCCGCACAGGTAGGGGCGGCCGTCTGCGAGCAGCTCGGCGACGTGGTCGAGCTCACCCCACGCCACCCTCTCGTCCTCGGCGGCGACGCCCGGATGTATGTCGAGCGCCCGGCCGATGAACCGCACGGCGAGCGGCCAACCCCAGCGGATGAAACGGTCCTCCCAGGGCGGCACGCCCTGGTTGTTGAAGCGCAGCGTGACCTCGCGCTGTCCGAGCATGTGTACGTACATCAGGCGCCGTCCGCTCGGCCCGAGGTCCTCGTCGAGGCGCCGGCAGAGGGCCTGCACCTCGCCGCGCGCGGCGGGATCGGAGGGATACAGCCGGTTCTCCGGGGCGGTGCGCTCGTCTACCCACGCGAGGATCGCGGCGGAGTCCGCGATCACCGAGTCGGGGGTCACGAGGACGGGAACGGTCGCACCGCCGCCCGCCCGTCGCGCGGCGAGGCGGTGGATCCCCTGGACGTGTGGCTCCTCGCGGTAGGGCATCCCGGCCCGCTCGAGCGCCCACCGCGCCTTCTCGCAGTAATGGCTGATGGGGATCGTGACCAGACGCAGCAAGCGGGGCCATTATCACCCTTTGGTAACGTGCCGCGCGAGGTGCCGCGCTGACTTCCAGCCAGGCCAGGCCCGGCGGCCACGAGGAGCCAGAGCGCACTCGTCCCGTGCCGCTCGCCACGCTCCCGCCAGAGTTTGACGAGTGGCAGATCGAGCTGCACGGGCGCCGCGTGATCTACAGGGTCGCCGGCAGCGGTCCTCCCGTGGTGCTGATCCACGGGATGCTCAACTCCTCCCACCACTGGCAGTCCGTCGCGCTGGCACTCGCGCGCGACTACACGGTGCTCGCCCCGGACCTGATCGGGCACGGGGACTCGGCAGCGCCGCGCGGGGACTACTCGCTCGGCGCGCACGCCGCGAGCATTCGCGACCTGATGGCGGCGATCGGGATCGACAGGGCGACGATCGTCGGGCACTCGCTCGGCGGCGGCGTCGCGATGCAGTTCTTCTACCAGTTCCCGCAGCGCGTCGAACGTCTCGTGCTGATCTCCAGCGGAGGCCTCGGCCGCGAGGTGAGCCCGCTGCTGCGCACCGCAGCGCTGCCCGGCGTCTCGGCCCTGTTGTCGGCGATCCGCCCGAGCGTGCTCCGTGCGCTCGGCGAGAGCGGGCGGCGCCTGCGCGAGCGCGAGGTGCGCGCCGGCGTCTACGTCCAGGCGATCGCTCGCGCTTTGCGACCGCTCGAGAACGCCGGTGCGCGTGCCGCCTTCCTGCAGACCCTGCGCGCGGTGATCGACGTGCACGGCCAGCGCGTCAGCGCGACCGACCGCCTCTATCTCCTGGAGTCGATCCCGACGATGATCGTGTGGGGCGAGCGCGACAACACCATCCCGATCCGGCATGGCCGGCTCGCTCACGAGGCGATCCCCAACAGCGTCTTCAGGACGCTGCCGGGCGCGGCGCACTTCCCGCACCTCGAAGACGCCGACGGGCTCGCCGAGCTCCTTCGCGAGTTCGTCCACGGCACGCAGCCCGGCCACATCGATGACGCGGACTGGGGCGCGGTGCTGGCGCACCGCTCGCCGCGCTCCCGGCGCCTCGGCGACGCCGCCGCGTAGCAGAGCGGCAACACGACGCCGCGGGCGTAGCACAGCGGCACAGACGCCGCCGCGTGGCAGAGTGGCAACACGACGCCGCGGCGTGGCGGAGCGAGGGGCTACTCAGGCGACGGCGAACGGCGAGGCGTCCGACACGGGCTCGGCGCCGAGGCACTCCATGAGGGCGTCCACGCAGCGCGGATCGAACTGCGTGCCGGCGTGCCGCCGGAGCTCCTCGCAGGCGTCGGAGACCGGCGCCGCCTCGCTGTAGCTGCGCATGCTGGTGATCGCGTCGAAGGCGTCCGCCACGAGCAGGATCCGCGAGGCCTGCGGTATCGCTTCGCCGGCCAGCCCGTCGGGATAGCCCGTCCCGTCGAAGCTCTCGTGCGAGTGCCGGATCCAGGGGACGATCATGTCCAGGCCCTCGACGCGCGCCACCAGCTCGGCGCCGGCGGTGCTGTGGCCCCTGATGACCTCGAGCTCCTCGCGGGTGAGTGGACCGGGCTTGCAGAGGATCGAGTCGGGAACCGTCACCTTGCCGACGTCGTGCAGCATGGCGGCGATTCGCAGCATGCCGAGCATCTCCTCCGTCCAGCCGAGCGTCTCGCCGATCGACACGGCGCAGTTGGCGACCGCGCGCGAGTGCGCGTGCTTGGTGTCCATGCGCACGTCCACCGCGTGGGCGAGGGTCGCCGCCCAGCTGAGCCGCTCGGTCGTGCTGGGGCTCGCTCGATCGGGGCGGCCGTGGCGCGAGGCGTAGAGTCGGATGTCGGCCTGGCGCATGAGGTCCTCGAGCTCGACCCCGTCCATCGGGAAGGTCGCCATGCCGACCGAGCACGGCGCGCGCTCGCTGAGAGCCTCGCTGATCCGGGCGGCGCCCTCGAGCGCCCCGCCCGCGCTGATGTCGGCGAACAGGACAGCGAACTCGTCGCCGCCCAGCCGGCCGATCGAATCGGCCTCCCGGACCGTCGCCCGGAGCGTCTGCACGACCCACAGCAGCAGCGCGTCTCCCGCCGCGTGACCGTGGCGGTCGTTGACCTCCTTGAAGTGGTCGATGTCGAGCACCAGCACGGCGCCCTGGCTGGCACGGCGCCCGGCGGCGGCGATCTCCGCGACCGCCCGCTCCTCGAAGCCCCGGCGGTTCAGACAGCCGGTCAGCGGGTCCGCGCGCGACATCTCCATCAGGGCGGCCCGCTGGCGGTCGTGGTTGCGCGCCTGCCACGAGCTCATCGCGCATGTGCAGCTGAGCATCACGGCGAACAGCGCCTGGTAGGCCCAGCCCGCTCCGCCGACCGTAACGGCCAGCAGCAGATAGCCGGCGACCGTCAGGCCGCCGACGACGAGGACGGAGCCCCGCGGATAGGACGTGGCGGAGAAGACGACCGGCAGGAAGAAGATCAGCGCGAGCGCGCTCCCCGTCCCGCCGTCGGCGAGCGTCGCCACCATGATCAGGCCCAGATCGGCCATGCTCCAGCTGAGGAAGAAGAGCTCCCGGTAGCGGCTGCGAACGATCCGCTCGCGCGGCAGCCGGGACACCATCGCGCAGCCGACGATCCCTCCGAGAAGCATCAGCGCGATCAGCGTCCGATGCGGGCGATGCCAGGTCAGCGCAACGTAGGCGACCCCGGTCCCGCACACGACGTTGTTCAGCCAGATGCCCGCTGCGATTGTCGCCACCCGCATGCGGAGCGCGGTCTGGTCGACTATGCCCCGTTCCTCCTCGCCCTTCATCCAATAGTTATCGGGCTCTCGCACGAAGACCTGAGCCATCCAGCCGCAGGGCTGGACGGGTTTGCGGGGGCCGACGCCTAGGCCGAGGAGGCGACCCGCCAGGCGGGCGGGTAGGGCAGCGGCTTCAGCGTCTGCTCGAGGCGCTCGCGCAGCGACTCGAAGTCGGGCGGCAGCGACAGCCGCTCGCCGAGGTGCTCCTCGTCCTCATCGACCGCGAATCCGGGGCCGATCGTGGCGATCTCGAACAGCACGCCGCTCGGCTCGCGGAAGTAGACGGACTTGAAGTAGAAGCGGTCGATCACCGGCGTGGGGCGAGCGCCGGCGCTGACGACGCGCAGGCGCCAGGCCTCGAGATCCTCTGGCTGCGACGCGAACGCCACGTGGTGCACCGTTCCGGCTCCCTGCCGGCGGTTGATCTCCTGCGGCGCCCGGTCGTAGGCGTAGAAGCTCCCGCGCTCCGCGCCCCGCACCTTCCAGTGCTCTCCTTCGGTGCGCGAGAAGCCGAGCGTGTCGCCGAGCAGGCCCTCGCTGCGAACGGGGCTGGCGCTGTAAGCGCGCACGCCGTCGAAACCCTGCAGCGCGTGCTCGGCCGGGATCTCGGGGGACTCGGCCATCAACGGCTCATCGGGAGCCTCGGCGACGACGAGCTCGTGTCCGAGCCCCTCGGGGTCCGGGAACAGCAGGCTTTCGCCGCGACGCGCCGCGCTGACACCGTTGTCCTTCAGCCGCTCATCCCAGAAGTCCAGCGCGGCTGCGGAGCCGACCCGCCAGACGATGCGATGCACCATGCCGGCGCCGGCCACGCCGGGGGCCGCGCCGGGATACTCGAAGAACGTCAGGTCCATCCCCGGGGAGCCCTTCTCGTCGCCGTAGAACAGGTGGTAGACGTTCGGTTCGTCCTGGTTGACGGTCCGCTTGACCATCCGCAGGCCGAGCACGCCGGCGTAGAACTCGACGTTTCCCGGCGCGTCTCCGGTGATCGCGCTGATGTGGTGGATGCCCTCGAGCTTCATGACCCGTAACCGTATACCCGCGGTACGCCCGTGCGTATGCGCGCCCGGACGGGCGTGCGATCATCGGCACGTGCAGCATGGGTCCCTGATCCCGCGCTTCGGGCGCGCTCGCCGCGATCCCTCGCTGGCGGTGCTCGAAGGCTTCCATCCGCTGAAGCACGCCCTGCGCTTCGGAGCGACCGTGCTCGAGGTCGCGACGAGCGACTCCGCCGAGCTGGGGCGCCTGACCGACCAGCTCGCGCCCGACCTGTCAGAGCGGATCGCCGCGCTCGCGCTGGAGGTCGACCCCGAGGTGTTCCTCCAGCTGGCCCCGCTGCCGCCGTCCACCGGCGTGATGGCGCTCGCCGAGCGCCGCGCGGTGGACCCCGCGGCCGTGCTGGCCGACCGGCGCAGTGCTCCCGTGGTGCTGCTGGAGGATCCCCGCGACCTCGGCAACATGGGCGCCTGCGTGCGCGTGGCGGCGGCCGCGGACGTCGCCGGGGTGCTCACGACGGGCGGTCACGATCCCTGGCAGCCCGACGCCCTGCGCGGCGCGGCGGGGCTGCACTACGCGGTCCCGGTCGCCCGGCTGGACGGCCTGGCGGCGCTAACGCCGCTCGACCGGCCGCTGCTCGCGGTCGACCCCGACGGCGAGCCGCTCGATCCGGGCGCGCTCGACCCGCGCGCCGTGCTGGCGTTCGGCAGCGAGCGCCACGGCCTGAGCGACGAGCTGATCTCGCGGGCGGACGCGCGGGTGAGCATCCCGATGCGACCGGGCGTGTCGAGCCTCAACCTCGCGACGTCGGTCGCGGCCGTGCTGTTCGCCTGGCGCCTTGCCGCGCGGCCGGTCTCGCCGCTGGCTTGAGCGACCTTCAGCAGGCGTCGGGCGGCGCGGCCTGCGGCTGCACGCCGTCGAGCAGGGTCCAGTTGCCGCGGAGCGCCGCCTCGGCGCGGCGCACCATCCGCTCGGCCTGCTCGGAGGGATCATCGACGTCGGCCATCAGCGTGGCGATCAGCTCGCGGGCGTGGCGGGCGTGCTCCACGTCGAGCAGCTCGTGCACGCGGAAGTACTCGCTGGCGGGCCCTTCCTCGCTGTAGCCGTAGTGCTCGGTGAGCCCCTCGAGCTTCGTCCTCGAGACCTCCGGCTGCGCGCCCTCGATCACGTACAGCACAGCGAGGTGCTCGAGCACGTCCTCGCCGGCGATCCACGCGTCGGCGCACTCGCGCGTCTGCGCCAGCGCGTCATCCGCCGGGGACGGCTCGCGGGCGCCCGCGACGCGAGCGAACTCCTCCCACAACTTGATGTGGCCCGTCTCCTCCTCGGCATGGCGGCGCAACCCCGCCCTGTCCGCCGGGGCGGCCTTCTCCGCGGCGAGCTCGGAGGCCCGTGCGAGTGCGCTCACCGCGTGGCGGTACTGCCCGGCGTAGCGGGCCAGCTCCTCCGCGGTCAGCTCACCGGCGCTCCAGCGCAGGTAGAACGGGTGCTCCAGGACGTTGATCGCGTGGCGGGTCTCGTCGAGCCTTGCTAGGACGTCCATTGAGCGTTCCCTTCTCTTGGTTTTTTGGCGCCGCCGGAAGGACATCGCCCTCCGGCTGAGGAAATGTACCGGTCATAGCGGGTTCGCCGGCCGCGCGAGACTGGACTGCCGTCCGGTCGTTGTGCGACGGTCAACTTGGGGAGTTCACCGTCGAGGGTCATGGGGTGATGTCGATGGTCATCATCGTCGTTTCGGGACTGACAGCCATGATGGTCGCCGGGATGTTCGCAATCGCCCTGGGCCGCGTGGCGCACCGCGCCGACCAGGAACTCGAGAGCACGCTCTGCGAAGAACGCCGCCTCGCCGCCGCCGTGATGCTGCGCGATGACTACGCGGGGTTCGCGCGTGCCCAGTCGACGATCGCTCTCGAGTCGTCGATCACCGCGCCGTCGTCGAGCACGAGCGTCGGTACCCAGCGGTTCCCCGTCAGCTCCTGGACCTCGCGGCGACCCCTCGTCTGGTTGAACACGCCGGGCAACGGCGCCAACCCGTAGGACTTGACCACCTCGGGCTCGTAGCCGGCGTCCTTCAGCGCGTTGTAGGCGTTCGCGCACGGATGGCCGCCGGGACGCGGCGTCGGGAAGGTTCCCCAGCAGACGTAGAGCTTCACGAGACGTTCAGCGTACCTTCCATCCCGGCCTGGCGGTGGCCGGGCACGGAGCAGTAGAAGGTGTAGGTCCCGCGGCTCAGCTTGACCGTCACGTTGCGGCTGCCCGCGCGGAACGTGGGCGTCTTGCCGAGCACGGTGCTCGCCTGCGCGATCGTGACGTCGTGTTCGAGGGGAGCGTTGTTCTTCAGGGTGATCGTCACCGTGCCGGCCTTGGCGCTGAGGGTCTTCGTGTCGTAGGCGAGCATCCCGCCGGGGTCGGCGGCGAGCGCGAGCGACGTCACGGTTGCCGGCGGTGCGGGCGCCGGCGTGGGCGCGCCGGTCGTCGCCTTCGGCGTCGTGGCCTTCTGTTCGGCGGGCGTCGTCGCGGTGGACTGCGTGGGTGTCGGGGCGGTGCTCGCCGGCGCGGCGCTCGTCTGGGTCGCGCCCGCGGCGGACGTCGTGGTGCTCGTCTCGCCGGCCTTGGCGGCGGAGCCGGAGGTGATCACGGCGGTGGTGACGGCGGCGAGGACGAGTACGACTGTGACCGCGATCGTGGCGCGCTCCAGCTGCAGGCTGCCGGGGAAGTCGGGGCGGCGCAGCCCCAGTCCGAGCGAGACGATCAGGGCCCACGCCACGAGCACGGCTCCGGCGACGTAGAAGGCGACTTTGCTCTTCTCCGCCGCCAGGATCGGCAGGAGGTGAAGGGCGGCGCTGTGCATCGGGCGCGAGCCTAGCCGATCGGGCCGGCGATATGCTCCGCGCCGAGATGGCCGACGCGGTGCGCACGCCCGAGGGGGCGCTCGAGGGGCTCCCCGACTTCCCGTTCGACTCGCAGTACCGCGACGTGGACGGTCTGCGCCTGGCGCACCTGGACGAGGGCGAGGGCTCTCCCGTGGTGTTCCTGCACGGCGAGCCGACGTGGTCGTTCCTGTGGCGCAAGGTGCTGCCCGCGGTGCGCGACGCGGGCTTTCGCTGCCTCGCCCCGGACCTCGTGGGCTTCGGCCGCTCGGACAAGCCCCGCGACATCGGCTTCTACTCCTACGACAGGCACGTGGCGCTCGCGGCGACGCTCCTCGAGGACCTCGACCTGCAAGGGGTCACGATGGTCGTGCACGACTGGGGCGGGCCGATCGGGCTGCGCCTGGCGGTCGAGCACGCAGAGCGGGTCGACCGTCTGGTGATCCTCGACACGGGCCTGTTCACGGGTCATCAGAAGATGACCGACGCGTGGATGGCGTTCCACGACTTCGTCGAGCGCACGGAGGACCTGCCGGTCGGCTTCCTCGTGCGCGGGGCCAGCAAGCAGGACCCGGGCGACGAGGTGATCGCCGCCTACGACGCGCCGTTCCCGGACCCCGCGTCGAAGGCCGGCGCCCGCGCCTTCCCGCTGATGCTGCCCCGCTCGCCGGACGCACCGGGCGCGGCGGCCGGTCAGCGTGTGCTCGAGGCGCTGCGCGAGGACCGCCGGCCGACGCTGATGCTGTGGGGCGACTCGGACCCCGTCCTGCCGCTGTCGGTGGCCGAGCGCTTCGCCGAGTCGATCGGCCGCCCGTCGCCGCGTCCGATCCCCGACGCGAGCCACTTCCTGCAGGAGGACCAGGGCCCGCTGATCGGCGATCTGATCGCCGAGTGGCTCCTCGCCGGCTGAGCGGGCCCCTGGTCCGTCCGTCAGTCGCCGGTGCTCAGCGGGATCTGCGGCTGATCGGGCGCCTGCTCGAGGCCGGGCTCCGAGCGCGAGGCGCGCAGCTCGTAGTTGCGGCGCATGTTCTCGTCCGCGCCGACCAGCACCCGGTCGGCCTTCATCGCCCGCGCCATCCCCTCGGACAGGCGGCGGGGAAGCAGGACGCCGAGCACGTTCGTCCGCTTGGCGGACTTCGGCACCCAGACGTCAACGACACGGTTCTGCAGGGCGTCGACGATCGAGTCGGCCACTTCGGAGGGCTCGAGGTTGTGCAGCCCGCGGGCCTCGCCGAGTCCCGAGCCGAGCTCCGTGTTGACGATGTACGGCATCACGTAGGTCACGTCGATGTGCGCGCCCATCAGGCGCAGCTCGCCGCGCAGCGCCTCGGTGAGCCCGACCACCGCGTGCTTCGTCGCCGAGTAGGTAGCACCGCCCGGGGTGCCGAACTTGCCTGCCTGCGAAGCGACGTTGACGATGTGGCCGCTGTCGCGCGGGATCATCCGGTCAAGGGCGAGCTTCGTGCCGAGGATGACGCCGTGGATGTTGATGTCCACCATCCGCCGCGCCGTGAGGTCGTCCTCGTCGATGAACCGGCCGATCTGCATGATGCCGGCGTTGTTGACGAGCACGTCGATCGGTCCGAGCTGCTCCTCGGCGCCGTCGAGGAAGGCGGCGAAGGACTCGCGCTCGGTGACGTCGAGTGGCAGCGCGACGGCGCTCCCGCCCAGCTCGGACGCGGTCTGGCGCGCCGCGTCTACGTCGAGGTCGCCGATCGCCACCCTCATTCCCTGGCCGATGAAGGCTTCCGCGGTGGCGCGCCCGATCCCGCGGGCGGCACCGGTGATCGCCGCGGTCTCCCCGGCGAGGATGCGGGGCTGCTTTGCCATTGGTCCTCCTGATGGTGAATGCGGACGAAGTGGTCGTGCAAAGCTACCGCGCCGCCGCCGCAGAGGGGCCGTGGCTGTAGGGTGCGGTTATGTCGTCCTTCAAATTCGAGGGTCAGCGCATCGCCTACACCGAGTACGGCGGGGGGCCCGCGGCGATGACGGCGACGGGGACTCGCGGACGGACGGCGAAGAGCTCGCCGGCGGACGGGCGGCCGGTGATCCTGCTGCACGGGCTGCTCCTCACACAGGAGATGCACCGTCCGCTGGCCGAAGACCTGGCGGCGCGCGGCAACCGCGCGATCACCCTGGACCTGCTCGGCCACGGCGCCTCGGATCGCCCCCGCGACATGTGGCGGTACTCGATGGCCTTCTACGGCCAGCAGGTGATCGCCCTGATGGACCATCTGGGGATCGACCAGGCGGTCGTGATGGGCACCTCGCTCGGCGCGAACGCGGCGCTGGAGGTCGCCTCGATGCGGCCGGAGCGACTGCGCGGCCTGGTGATCGAGATGCCGGTGCTCGACAACGGCCTGCTGTCGAGCGCGCTGACCTTCACCCCCCTGCTGGTCGCGCTGACCTTCGGCGAGCCCGCGATGAAGCTGCTCTCGCGCGTCACGCGGGCGGTGCCGCGCCGGCTGCTGCCGCACTACGGCAACGTGATGCTCGACCTTGTGCGCCAGGAGCCGGGACCGGGTGGGGCCCTGCTGCAGGGCCTTTTCTTCGGCCGTATCGCCCCGCACCGCACGGAGCGGCGGACGTTCGAGATGCCGACGCTGGTGCTCGGCCACCGCCGCGACCCCGTGCATCCGTTCAGCGACGCGGGAATGCTCGCCGAAGAGATGCCGAAGGCGCGGCTGCTGGAAGCGGACTCCCTGCTGGAGCTCCGCATGCGGCCCGAGCGGCTGACCGAGGAGATCGCGTCGTTCCTCGACGACGTGTGGGCTCCGCGCGCCCGCAAACGCTCGGCGAGCGCCTCACGCAAACCGGCCAAGCGCCGGCAGCCGGCCTAGCGCGCGGGGAACAGTTCCAGTTCGTTGACGCTGACGTGGCCGGGAGCCTGCGGCGTGCCGACCGACGCGGCGGGGGCGCCGCTGATCCACAGGGTCACGAAGCGGAAGGCCTTCTTGGGCTTTTTCAGCGCCAGTCGCAGGTGCTTGGACTTCTCCACCAGGTTCGGTGTCAGCTTGACCCACGCGGGATCGGTGATCGACGGCGGCAGCGTCGCGCCGTTGGCGCCGTAGGCCTGGATCGTCATGCCGGGCGTCGAGGTGCTCAGCGCCATCGCGGAGAGCCTCCTGGGCGAGCGCAGGTCGATCACGACCCCCTCGGCCATCTTCGGCGCGACGGCGGGGTCGACCTGCGCGGTCCACGCGGTGGAGGTGTCGCCGTCGATCGTCAGGCTGGGGTCGCCGAAGATCGTGGCGGCGTAGGCGTAGGGGTTGTAGGTGACGGCCGCGTTGGTGTCGAGCAGCAGGGCTCCCGGCTGCGATTCGGCCTGGCCGGAGCCGCCGGTCGTCGAGGGGCTGGGCGTCGTGGGGGTCGTGGTGCCGCCCACCGACGGTGGCGGGATCGCCACACCGTTTACACCGGGGGTCCCCGCTTTGAGCGGGATTTTCGGCACTTTGAAGCCTTTCGGCAGCACCGGTTTGCCAAGCGGCGTGGTTCCGAGCGTCGATGGTGCGCCCGGTGTAGCGCCGGGTGCGGCGGCGCCCGGGGTGACCGCGCCCGGAGCAGCCGGCACGGGCGCCGCGGCCACCGTCGAGGTCAGCACGTGCGGCCTGCTCTTGCCTTTGCTCAGCGCGGCGTAGGCGGCCGCGGCCGCGCCGAGCGCGAGGATCGCGGCGACGCCGAGGGCGGTGGCGCCGGAGCGCCAGCTCGCCACGGAGCTGCCGAGGCTGCCGGGTGCGCCGGCCCCGCAGTTCAGGCACCAGTCCTGCGCGGGGTCCATCGCGGCGCCGCAGTTGGCGCACGCCAGGCCGGCGGGCGCGGCAGCGGCAGCGTCCTGAGGTGACTCGGGGCCGGCCTCGGGCGCGACGGGTGCGGAGGCCTGCTCGGCGCTCGGCGCCGACGCTTTATCGGCGAGCAAGGTGGCCACGGAGCGGATTCTAGCTGGGGCGCCAGCGCCGGCGCCGCACTCCGCCCTCAACGCGGCGTGGGCGGCCCGCCGGGCACGATGTCCCGGCCGGTCGGCGCGAGCGCCTCGTCGAGCTCGAGCTGCCAGTAGTAGCGGGTGAAGGTCATCCCCGCGCGGAACTCGCCGACGTGCGGCGCGACGCGCTCGCCGGCGGCCATCCGCACGATCAGCTCGGGATAGCTGCGGCCGGGAAGCGCCGCGTAGACGGGCGCGGGGAAGGCGCCGCCGAAGCGTGTGTTGACGTCGGTGATGCCTAGCCCGATCTGCGGGTCGCGGAAGACCTGGATGGTCGCGGGGCCGCTGACGCGCAGCGCCTCCATCGCGCGCCGCCCGAGCTCGATCAGCTCGTCGTCGTGGATGACCTGGCCCTTGATGGACTCGCCGCCGCGCGACTCGAGCATCGTGCGGGGGATGGCGTTCAGGCAGCGCCCCTGGAGGTCGCCGAGGCAGTCGATCGACAGCTCGGGGCCGCCCATCGCGCGCTGCACCATCGTGGGCTCGGCGACGTAGTCGATGAAGAAGCGGGCCTGCGCGGCGTCACGGGCGAGGTGTATGGAGCGCGCGCCCGAGCCGCGTCGCGGCTTGACCATCACGGGATAGGACAGGGCGTCGAGGTCGGCATCCGGCAGCACGGTCGGCGGCGAGGGCAGCGAGTGCCGCTCGAGCAGCAGGTGCGCCTCGTACTTGTCATATGTGGCGCGCGCCACCTCGGAGGACGGCACGAGCGCCGGCAGGCGACCCTCCTCGCGGGCCAGCGCGAGCACCTCGATGTCGAGGTCGGTGAGCGGCAGCACCGCCCCCACGCCGTGCTGCTCGCACAGCCGCTCGAGCGCGGGGACGTAGTCGGGGTCCTCGATCAGCGGCACGGCCGCGCGCTCGTGCGCGGCGTACTGCGCGGGGGCCAGCGGCGAGGGGTCGGCGACGATCGTCCTGGTCAGCTGCGCGAAGCAGGAGACGATGTCGTAGCGCTTGCCGGCGCCGGTGAGCAGCACGGCCGGCGTGCTCACAGCTTGCCCTCCCAGCCGCCGGCCGGCCCCTTGTACAGGCCGGAGCCGCCGAGCACCATCGCGAGGGTCCGCCAGAGGATCTGCAGGTCCAGGGCAAGCGAGCGGTGTTCGATGTAGTAGAGGTCGAGCTCGATGCGCTCGGCCCAGGGGAGCGAGGCGCGCCCGTTGACCTGCGCCCAGCCGGTGATGCCGGGCTTGATCGCCAGCCGGCCGCGCTGGCGCTCGGTGTACTGCTCGACCTGCACCGGGAGCGTCGGGCGGGGCCCGATCAGCGACATCTCCCCGCGCAGCACGTTGACGAGGTTGGGCAGCTCATCGAGCGAGGTGCGCCGGAGCAGCGCCCCGACGCGCGTGACGCGGGGGTCGTCCGCGTCGATCGCGAGTCCCGCGCCGATGTGCTCGGCGCCGTCGACCATCGTGCGCAGCTTGAGCACGTCGAACGGCCGCCCGTCGCGCCCGGCGCGGCGCTGGGTGTAGAGCACCGGCCCCCGGCTCTCCAGGCGGATCGCGAGCATCGCGAGCGCGAGCAGCGGCGAGGCGAACGCCAGCGCGAGCGACGAGGCGACGATGTCAAAGCCACGGCGTATCACCGGGCGGACAATATGACGGCAACCGTCAGCGCGTTCCCTCCGCGGCATCCCAGGACGCAGTGGTTCCGTGGCGCAGCCAGTCCCACAGTCCGGCGGCGGGAGAGGCGGTGGTGAGGACGTAGTAGCGGGCGATCAGCAGCGGCCGGGCCTTCAACACGCCGGCGAGCGCGGCGGCCAGCAGCAGCGCGAGCTGCAGGGCGAGCGTGATCGTGTAGAGGACGCCGCCGCCGCTCGCCACCAGCGCGACGTTCGCGGCGAGCGCGACCGCGTGCAGGGCGGGCGTGATGTAGCGCAGCACGCGGTGGGAGAAGATCATCAGCGCGTAGCCGGGCCGGTAGCCGCGCGGGGAGAGCATCCCGCCGCGCAGCAGGATCGGCCAGGTGTGGCTCATCATCCGCCGCTTGCGGGCGAACTCGCCGCCGAGCGACGGCACCATCTTCTCGCTGGCGCGCGCGCCGGGCACGTAGACCGCGCGCAGTCCGCGCTTGACCATGTTGAAGGGCAGCGAGAGGTCGTGGCCCATGACGGGGTCGACGACGATGTAGGAGTCTCGGCGGGTGGCGTAGATGGCCCCGTTGCCGGCGGTGATCGAGCCGAAGCGCGACTCGAGCGCGCGCAGCGCGAGCTCGTAGCGCCAGTAGACGCCCTCCTGGTTGCCCGCTCCGGGCGTGCCCTGCACGAAGCTGACCTGGCCGCAGGCGTAGCCGACGAGCGGGTCCTCGAACGCCTCCACCAGCGCCCGGGCTGCCCCGGCCTCCCACAGCGCGTTGGCGTCGGAGAAGGCCACGATCTCGCCCCGCGCACTCTCCACGGCGGCATCCTGCGCGCGGATCTTGCCGCCGCGGGGCAGCTCGAGGACGAGGTCGGCCCCCGCCCGCCGGGCCCGCCCGGCGGTCTCGTCGCCGCAACCGTCGCACGCGACGATCACCTCGAGCCGCTCGCGGGGGTAGTCGAGGGCGAGCGCGTTCTGGACGGTCGCGGCGATCACCGACTGCTCGTCGTGGGCCGCGATGATCAGCGACAGGAACGGCGGATCGGACGACCTACCGGCTCCGCCCCTGGCGGGGCTCCGCTGCGTGCGTTCGCCTGGCGGGCCCGCCGCGGAGGGGAGCAGCCGGGCGAGGATGGCGAGCGCCAGGGCGTAGCCGAGCTGCGTCCACAGGATCAGCCCTGCGCACAGCCAGAAGAGGACTTCGAGGGCGAGCACTGGGCAGGCATTGTGGCGGAGACGTCCCCCACCGGCGGCGCCGCTCCCCGTTAGACTCGCGCACGGTGAGCTACACGATCAGAAACCTGCGGGACACCGAGGACAGCGCGCCGCAGTTCGGCCTCGGCGAGATGGGCGAGGCCCACTTCCCGCGCGAGGAGCTCGACTCGGAGTCGATCGGGCTCGCCTATCAGGTGCTGAAACCCGGAAAGCGACAGCCCTTCGGGCACCGTCACGAGAACGCCGAGGAGATCTACGTCGTCATGTCGGGCTCGGGCCGCATGCGCCTCGACGACGAGGTCGTGGATGTCACGGCGCTCGACGCGATCCGCGTGGCGCCAAAGATCACGCGGGCGTTCGAGGCCGGCCCGGACGGGCTGGTGGTGCTCGCCTTCGGCCCGCGCCACGAGGGCGACGGCGAGCTCCAGCAGGACTTCTGGAGCGACTGACCCGGCGGACTTCCCGCACGGCGCCGCGGGGCGCCGAGCGGCCACCTCAGCCGCCGCGGCCCAGCGCCGTTTCGTACACCGCGAGCGTCCGCCGCGCGATGGCGTCCCAGGCGTAGGTGTGCTCGGCGGCCTCGAGCCCGCGCCGCGCCATGTGGGCAAGCGACTCGCCGTCGGCGAGCAACCGCCGGAGCTCGGCGCGGAGCGCCCCGGCGTCGCCGTCGGGGAACGTCAGCGCCGCGCCGCTGGCCGCCAGCTCGGGGAAGCCGCCGACGTCGCTGAGCAGCAGCGGAAGGCCGGCGCCGATCGCGGCGAAGGCCACGCCGGACTGGTCTGCCTCGCGGTAGGGGAGCACGAGCAGGCTGGCCCTGCGCATCAGCGCGAGGATCTCGCCGTCGCTGACGAAGCGCGTCAGCCAGCGCACCCCGGGCGGCGCGGCCGCCTGCAGGGCGCTCAGGTCCATACGCGGCATCCCGGCGATCCACAGCTCCGCTGCGTCGATCCCGCGCCATGCCTCGAGCAGGACGTCAAGCCCCTTGTACGGCCGCAGCAGGCCCAGCAGCAGCACGACGGGAGCGCCGTTGTCGGGAAGCTCGGCGGGCAGCGGCCGCTCGGGCTGCCCCTCCCACGGTCGCAGCACGCCGTGGGGGACGACGTGCACGCGCTCCGGGTCGAGGCCCAGCTCACCGGTCAGCCGCCGGCGGCCGTGCTCGGAGTGAACGATCAGGGCGTCGAAGCGGTCGTAGAGGCGACGCTGTGCGGCGCGCTGACCCGGACGCGGCTCCCGCGGCAGGACGTCGTGCGCGGTGAGCACGAGCGGGGGACGGCGGGTCCGATCGCCAGCGCCGCCGCGCCCCGGGATGCCCTTGCCGGGCAGCAGCCAGCGGTCGAGGTGCTGGACGGGCAGCCATTGAAAGTGCACGACGTCCGCGGCGCTCGCGGCGCGGCGGTAGCGGAGCATGTCGGGCACGTGCTCGGCGAGCTTCGCGGCCCGGCGCAGCCGTGGGCTGCGAGCCCTTGAGGCAGCGCGGTAGAAGAGCTCACGCCGCGCATAGCCCTCCGCAGGCGCGACGGGACCGTGCGCAAAACGGCTCGTGAACAGCTCGACGTCGGCGCCGGCCGCGGCCAGCGCGCTGCACAGGGCGTGGTCGTAGGGCGGGGTGTAGGCCGAGGGATCGACGACGTGAACGCGCACGGCACGGACAATAGGCGCGCCGCGGGCGACAATGCCGGGATGACGCGCACGGGACAGCCCGAGCCGGGGACGCGAGGAGCCGGGCAGATCGAGCTGAGCTACTGCGTGGTGAACACCTCCCAGCGTGAGCTGCTGGGGCGCGGGCTGGACGCGATCGCGCGCGAGCGATCGGGCCTGCCGTTCGCGACGGAGGTTCTGGTGCTGGACAACTTCTCGCGCGACGGGTCGCTGGAGCTGGCTCGCGGGCACGACGCTGTGGACGAGGTGATCGCCCTGGACTCACGGCGCGGGAAGGCGCTCAACGACTCCGAGCTGCTGCGGCGGGCGCGTGGGCGCTACGCGCTGCTGCTGAACGAGGATTCGGAGCTGCGCCCGGGAGCGACGCTCGCGCTGTGGCACACGCTCGAGGGGAGCCCGCGAGCGGCGTGCGCCGGCGCGAGGCTGCTGCGCCCCGACGGCTCCGCCCAGGCATCGGCCTGGCGCTTCCCCACGCCGTTGACGGCCCTCGCGGGCGCGCTCTTCCTGCATCGCCTGCTGACCGTTCAGAGCCGCGGACGGCGCGCGCGCGAGGTCGACTGGTGCCAGTCCGCCGCGCTGCTCGTCCGCAGCGAGGCTGCCGAGCAGGTCGACTACCTCGATCCCGACTTCTTCGTGTACTCCGACGAGGTGGACTTCGCGCGGCGCCTTCGCACGGCTGGCTGGCGCAGCATGTATGTGCCTGACGCGGTGGCCGTCCATCACGAGCAGCTCTCAAGC